>NZ_JBWPVS010000017.1:0-540 GCF_056590235.1 Pauljensenia sp. C0170B4
TTTCTTTCTGATGGTGTTGTTGGCATGAAAACAGCCTTGGCCAGGACTTATCCTAAAGCTCATTTTCAACGCTGTTTGGTTCATGTCATGCGCAATATCTGCGCTAAAGTACGCGTCGACGATCGTGAAAAGATCATGAACGAATTCAAACAGGTGCATCAACAGACAAACAAAGAAGAAGCCACAGCTGTCCTGCATGACTTCTATACCAAATGGGGCAAGGTTTACAGCCATGTTATCAGAAGCTTGAAAGACATAGAACCAGATCTGCTGGTCTTTTATAACTATCCCAAGCAGATCAGAGCTTCAATTTATTCGACTAACATGATTGAATCATTTAACAATGTGATCAAGCGCAAAGCTAAGCCTAAGGCAGAGTTTCCAACTGAACAGTCGCTTGATGCTTTTATTGGCATTCAGGCAATGAGCTACAATGACCGTTATTTCAATCGAATTCATAAAGGCTTTGGTCAGGTTCAGGACACCTTAGAATCCTACTTTGATTAAATAAATAATTAAAAAATCAATTTACGAGAAAGA
>NZ_JBWPVS010000002.1:0-416336 GCF_056590235.1 Pauljensenia sp. C0170B4
TTGGGTAGTGGTGAGTGTAGCGGGTAAAGAAGCGCCGGCTAACTACGTGCCAGCAGCCGCGGTAATACGTAGGGCGCGAGCGTTGTCCGGATTTATTGGGCGTAAAGGGCTTGTAGGCGGTTTGTCGCGCCTGTCGTGTAATCCTCTGGCTTAACTGGGGGTGTGCGGTGGGTACGGGCAGGCTTGAGTGCGGTAGGGGAGATTGGAATTCCTGGTGTAGCGGTGGAATGCGCAGATATCAGGAGGAACACCGGTGGCGAAGGCGGGTCTCTGGGCCGTTACTGACGCTGAGGAGCGAAAGCGTGGGGAGCGAACAGGATTAGATACCCTGGTAGTCCATGCTGTAAACGTTGGGCACTAGGTGTGGGGGCCGCCCTTGGTTTCTGCGCCGTAGCTAACGCTTTAAGTGCCCCGCCTGGGGAGTACGGCCGCAAGGCTAAAACTCAAAGGAATTGACGGGGGCCCGCACAAGCGGCGGAGCATGCGGATTAATTCGATGCAACGCGAAGAACCTTACCAAGGCTTGACATGCGCCCTGAGCGCCTAGAGATAGGTGTGCATTTGGTTGGGGGTGTGCAGGTGGTGCATGGTTGTCGTCAGCTCGTGTCGTGAGATGTTGGGTTAAGTCCCGCAACGAGCGCAACCCTTGCCCTATGTTGCCAGCGCGTTATGGTGGGGACTCGTGGGGGACTGCCGGGGTTAACTCGGAGGAAGGTGGGGATGACGTCAAATCATCATGCCCCTTATGTCTTGGGCTTCACGCATGCTACAATGGCAGGTACAGAGGGTTGCGATGCTGTGAGGTGGAGCGAATCCTTTAAAGCTTGTCTCAGTTCGGATCGGGGTCTGCAATTCGACCTCGTGAAGGTGGAGTCGCTAGT
The DNA here is from genome assembly GCF_056590235.1 of Pauljensenia sp. C0170B4. Classification (NCBI taxonomy): domain Bacteria; kingdom Bacillati; phylum Actinomycetota; class Actinomycetes; order Actinomycetales; family Actinomycetaceae; genus Pauljensenia; species Pauljensenia sp. C0170B4. The sequence goes on from NZ_JBWPVS010000002.1 coordinate 882, forward strand.
AATCGCAGATCAGCTACGCTGCGGTGAATACGTTCTCGGGCCTTGTACACACCGCCCGTCACGTCACGAAAGTTGGTAACACCCGAAGCTTGTGGCTTAACCTTTTTGGGGGGAGCAGGTGACGGTGGGATTGGCGATTGGGACGAAGTCGTAACAAGGTAGGCGTACCGGAAGGTGCGGCTGGATCACCTCCTTTCTAGGGAGCCCTGTTTGTGCGTTTGTTTCTGCTCTTTTTGGGGTGGGGCGCGTTGTGGGGTTGCAAGTGTTGGCGGAGCGGACACATTGTCGGGTTTTCTTTCAATTCCTGTGTGTTTTGGAAGTGTTTGTTGCCTGCGTCTGGCTGCTGTTGTGGTGGTTGGGTGTGTGGTGGGTTGTTTGTGAACTGTATAGTGGTTGTGAGCATCTTTATTGTGTTTTCTGTGTTTTGTTGTTTTTGCATGTTTTCATGTTTGTGTTGTGTTTAGTTTTTGTGGGCATTCGGTGGATGCCTTGGTACCAAGAGCTGATGAAGGACGTGGCGGCCTGCGATAATCCTTGGGGAGTTGGCGAGCGAGCGTTGATCTGAGGGTGTCCGAATGGGGGAACCTGGCTGGGGTTGTGCCTGGTCACTATCATCTGAATTCATAGGGTGGTAGGGGGAACGCGGGGAAGTGAAACATCTTAGTACCCGTAGGAGAAGATATTTCGTCAGTAGTGGTGAGCGAAAGCGGATGATGGCTAAACCGTGTGCGTGTGTGACTCGGCGGGGGTTGCGTGTGCGGGGTTGTGGGGCTCTTTTTTCTCATCTTCTGCCGGGGGTGGGGGTGTGTGCGTGTGCGTGTGGTGAACATCTTGGGATGGGTGACCGTAGTGCGTGATAGTCGTGTAGCTGTGTGTGTGCGTGTGTGCTGAAGGGGTGCCCGAGTAGTGCGGGGCTCGTGGAATCTCGTGTGAATCTGCCAGGACCACCTGGTAAGCCTGAATACTTTTTGGTGACCGATAGTGCATAGTACCGTGAGGGAATGGTGAAAAGTACCCCGGGAGGGGAGTGAAATAGTGCCTGAAACCGGGTGCCTGTAAGCCGTCAGAGCCTGCTTTTGTTGGGTGATGGCGTGCCTTTTGAAGAATGAGCCTGCGAGTCAGTGATGCGTGGCGTGCTTAACCCGTGTGGGGGATGCGTAGCGAAAGCGAGTCTTAATTTTGGGCGTGTGTCGCGTGTTGTGGACCCGAAGCGGGGTGATCTACCTATGGTCAGGGTGAAGCTATGGTAAGACGTGGTGGAGGCCCGTACCCACCAGGGTTGAAAACCTGGGGGATGAACTGTGGGTAGGGGTGAAAGGCCAATCAAACTCCGTGATAGCTGGTTCTCCCCGAAATGCATTTAGGTGCAGCGTCACACTGGGCTTGGTGGAGGTAGAGCTACTGGTTGGTTGATGGGCCGTGTTGGTTACTGACGTCAGCTAAACTCCGAATGCCATTTCAAGTGGGTGTGGCAGTGAGACTGCGGGGGATAAGCTTCGTGGTCGAGAGGGAAACAGCCCAGATCATCGGCTAAGGCCCCTAAGCGTGCGCTGAGTGGGAAAGGATGTGGAGTCGCGTTGACAGCCAGGAGGTTGGCTTAGAAGCAGCCATCCTTGAAAGAGTGCGTAATAGCTCACTGGTCGAGTGGTTGTGCGCCGATAATGTAGCGGGGCTTAAGCGTGCCGCCGAAGCCGTGGCAATAGCAATTTTTTTGTTGTTTTTGGGTAGGGGAGCGTCCTGCTCTGGGTGAAGCTGCCTGGTGATGGGTGGTGGACGGGGTGGGAGTGAGAATGCAGGCATGAGTAGCGTTTCGTGGGTGAGAATCCTACGCGCTGATTGACTAAGGGTTCCAGGGGCAGGTTTGTCCGCCCTGGGTTAGTCGGGTCCTAAGGCGAGGCCGACAGGCGTAGTCGATGGGTGACCAGTTGATATTCTGGTACCGTTTGTTTTCCGTCTAACGCTGCATGCTTTCGCGTCGTGTGCTTGCCGTGCGTGGTGTTGTCTTTCGGGATGATGCTGAGTGTGGCTGTGTGTGGTGTGGAGTGTGTGGTGAGCATTGGGGTGACGCAGGGAGGTAGTTGCTGCACACTGGTGGTTATGTGTGTCTAAGGTTGTGGCCTGTTTCTTGGGTGAAATCCGGGAAGCTGCGTTTGATCGCGTGGGTGAGGGCTGATGGGGCTGCCTGTTGGGGTGGCTAGTGGTGATCCTGTACTGCCGAGAAAAGCCTGGATGTGAGGAAGATGAGCGCCCGTACCCTAAACCGACTCTGGTGGTCAGGTAGAGTATACCGAGGCGTGCGAGTGAATCATGGTTAAGGAATTCGGCAAATTGCCCCCGTAACTTTGGGATAAGGGGGGCCCTGCTGGTGTGCCTGCTGTGCGTGGGTGGTGCTGGTTGGGGTCGCAGAGAATTGGGAGAAGCGACTGTTTATTAAAAACATAGGTGTGTGCTAAGCCGTAAGGCGCTGTATACGCACTGACGCCTGCCCGGTGCTGGAAGGTTAAGAGGACGACTTAACTGCTTTTTTGTGGTGAAGGTTTGAATTTAAGCCCCAGTAAACGGCGGTGGTAACTATAACCATCCTAAGGTAGCGAAATTCCTTGTCGGGTAAGTTCCGACCTGCACGAATGGCGTAACGACTTCTCCGCTGTCTCGACCGTGATCTCGGTGAAATTGCAGTACGAGTAAAGATGCTCGTTTCGCGCAGCAGGACGGAAAGACCCCGGGACCTTTACTATAGCTTGGTATTGGTGTGTGTTTGTGCTTGTGTAGGATAGGTGGGAGACTGTGATGCCGTGCCGCTAGGTGTGGTGGAGTCGTTGGTGAAATACCATTCTGGTTCAAGTATGCATCTAACTTGGAGCCCTGATCGGGTTTGGGGACAGTGCCTGGTGGGTAGTTTAACTGGGGCGGTTGCCTCCTAAAGGGTAACGGAGGCGCTCAAAGGTTCTCTCAGCCTGGTTGGTGATCAGGTGGTGAGTGTAAGTGCACAAGAGGGCTTGACTGTGACACTGACGGGTGGAGCAGGTACGAAAGTAGGAACTAGTGATCCGGCCATGGCTTGTGGAAGCGTGGTCGCTCAACGGATAAAAGGTACCCCGGGGATAACAGGCTGATCTTGCCCAAGAGTCCATATCGACGGCATGGTTTGGCACCTCGATGTCGGCTCGTCGCATCCTGGGGCTGGAGTTGGTCCCAAGGGTTGGGCTGTTCGCCCATTAAAGCGGTACGCGAGCTGGGTTTAGAACGTCGTGAGACAGTTCGGTCCCTATCCGCTGCGCGCGTTGGAAACTTGATGAAGGCCCGTCCCTAGTACGAGAGGACCGGGATGGACGAACCTCTGGTGTGCCAGTTGTACTGCCAGGTGCATTGCTGGTTGGCTACGTTCGGTTGGGATAACCGCTGAAAGCATCTAAGCGGGAAGCTTTCTTCGAGATGAGGTTTCCGTGCCCCCGTTGTGGGGGTGGGAGGTCCCCAGTAGATGACTGGGTTGATAGGCCAGAGGTGGAAGCATTGTGAGGTGTTGTGAGCCGACTGGTACTAATGGGCCGATTCTAAACCAACACTCACACACTAGTGTGTGTGGGGCGAAGCGAGAAAACACGTGCACCCTATGTTTGGGGTGTGGTGCTTGCAATCACTGTGCGGTACACACTCAACCCACACGTTGTGGGTGGGTGACATTTTTTGCGGTGGCTCATGGCAGGCGGGAAACGCCCGGCTCCTTTCCGAACCCGGAAGCTAAGCCGCCTTTGCGCTGATGGTACTGCGACCGGGGGGTCGTGGGAGAGTAAGACACTGCCGCAATCAACCGTGAGTTCGGGGGTGGGGTACAGGCCTGGAGACAGGCCAGTACCCCACCCCCCCCTTTTTACGCGCACACGCAAGCCCGCACACCCAGCGGGGCCGACCGACCGGATACCCAGTCAACCAACATAGTAGTGCACGGGCAACTGCCCGCCTCAGACGTGTATCTGCGCACGAAATTCATGAGCTGACAGGTATGTCAGCGCATATCAGGTAGCATTAACAGCAGTATTAACGTGTGAAGCAGCTCCGTAGATAGGGCGGGACACAGACGAATAGGGGAGACCATTCATGGCAGACGAACGACACGATCGATCGAACGACTTCCGCTCACGAGGCGAGCGTTCATGGAGGGGCTCCTCAGACCGCCGAGGCTTCGGCCGTCGAGATGACCAGGGAGGTCGGCGCTCTTCCGGTGGCTACCAGTCACGCAATCGTCGCTTCGATGACGGCGAATCACGGCGAGACGGTGGTTTTCAGCGTGACGGTGGTTTCCGACGCGACGGTGAGTCACGACGCGGAAGCGGACAATGGCAGCAGCGCGACAATGACCGTGATTTCAAACGCGGCAGCTTCAACCGCTCAGACCGTGACCGCGACCGTCATGGCGCGGGGCGCGGCTTTAGAGAACGTGACGATCGTCGCGGCGGACGTTCTGACGGTTTCGACCGCGATGGCAGAAAGCGCTTCAACAGACGAGGTGACGGTAAAGGCAGGAATTGGTCAGACCGAGGCGATCGGAATGACCGTCATGACCACTCCGAACGTGGCAGCCGTTTCGACCGAAACGATCGTGGAGACCGCAGGCGCGATGACCGCTCCCGTTCACGTCATGACCGAGGAAACAATCAGCGCGGCGATGCCAACTACGCGAGCACCGAAGAATACGTGTCACCTCACGGTGATGAGCCGACAATTCCAGCCGGCGTATCAGCCAGTGAACTCGACTCTGAAGCCCTGCGTTCACTCAAGACGCTATCGGGAGCTAACCATGACATCGTGGCACGCCACCTCGTTATGGCCGGTCAACTCATTGATCTGGATCCCGAGCAGGCCTACGAGCATGCCCGCGCCGCAGCCAAGCGAGCCGGTCGTGTCGATACAGTACGCGAAGCAGCCGCATTGACTGCCTACGCATCGGGACGCTATGAAGAAGCATTGCGTGAGGTGCGAGCCGTGCGACGCATGCGCGGAGACCAGTCTCTGCGCGCCGTGGAAGCGGACTGTGAACGCGGACTGGGCCATCCAGAACGAGCAGTTGACATTATTGACAAGACCGACACCGCCGCTCTTGACCTGGGTGAACAGGTCGAACTCGTCCTCGTTTCGTCTGGTGCGCGTGCGGATCTAGGACAAAACGAAGTCGGCCTGGTGCTGGTCGATGATGCGCTGGCAGCCTTGCCTGAAGATGCCGACACCGAATATGTGCGCCGTCTGATGAGCGTCAAAGCCGATCGTCTGCGCGAACTGGGGCGCGACGAGGAAGCCACTCAAGTCGAAGAATCGATGCCGCCGGAAATCGAAGATCCCGACATCGTGGACATCGAAATGATTGCTGATGCGGACGTCACCAAGCGTGGCAGCACGTTGCACGGAACCGACGAACCACTGTCCAGTCTCTTTGACACAGCGTTGCTTGACCTGGACGGCGTGGCATGGATGGGGTCAGACCCCATTGAGCATGCGGCCCCGTCCGTCGTCGCCGCGCGTGAGAACGGCATCAAGACGGTGTTCGTGACCAATAATGCCTCACGTCCGCCTCAGGCAGTCGCTGAAAAGCTGAATTCGATGGGATTCGAAGCGGACGAATCCATGATCATGACATCCGCGATGGACGTGGCGGCTATTATGAGCGACGAGCTCGATGACGGCGCCAAGGTCTTTATGGTTGGTGGTCCTGGACTGCGCGAGGCTCTCGAAAAAGCTGGATTCACCCTCGTTGAACGTGCAAGTGACCAGCCAGATGCAGTCGTCATGGGACTGGACCGAACTGTCGGCTGGGAACAGATGTCGCAGGCTGCCTACGCGATTCAGGCCGGCGCCCGATTCTTTGCCTCCAATATGGACTCCACACTGCCGACAGAAGAAGGCTTTGCCCTCGGAAACGGCTCTCTGGTGACCGCCGTCGAACATGCCACCAAACAGCGTGCAACCGCGGCAGGTAAGCCGACGCCCGGAATCTACCAACGCGGTGCGAACCTGGTCGAAGCACACAATCCACTGAGCGTGGGAGACCGACTCGAAACCGATATTGCCGGCGCTGTCTCAGCTGGCTACCCTGCCCTTCACGTGCTGACCGGTGTCCATCAGGCAGCAGATGTGATTCGGGCACGAAAGGGTCAGCGACCCACCTACCTCGCCCTTGACATGCGAGGGTTGAACGAGGCTCATCCTCATCCCAAACATCACAAGGACAACACGTGGACCTGTGGGTACTCCCAGGTAGCATCGGTGACCAAGTGGGGCACGCTGCGCCTGGACGGTATCGAGTTGACTGAACCGACCACGGTCACCCTGGATTCGTATCGTGCGCTGGCAGCCGCAGCGTGGGCTGTCGAATCAGATGAGCCCGTGCGGTGCCCGGAATTGACGGTTGTGCCCAACGACGATCCGGCAGGGATTGTGACTCCGCCTGAACCTCAGGACGAATCGGAAGACGAAGCGGAAAATCCCGAGGTTTCAGACGCCATTGACGCGGAATTGGCTGAAGATACGCGCCCGGATTCCGAAGTCGAAGAGGAAGCCCTCAACACAGACAATCCGATCCCGGCGTTCCTTCCTGGTGAAGAAGAACTCGAAGCTCTGCTGCGCGAGGGCGCAGATGACGAGACCGGCGTGAAGACCGCTGAAAGCGAAGATGACGCTGCCGCGGCGGACAGCGCGCAGGACGTGTCGCAGGACAGTGCCAGTGAGTGAGAACGACCCCGTGACACCGCGCCCTCATGATCCGCATGATCGTGAGGACGCGGTCACAATTCCCAACGCAGAAGTCGAACTCGACGGATTGAACGAGGCAAGCGCACAGATTCAGGTACGCACGCTGGCAGGATTCGATGCGCAGCTTCGTGCTGCCCTCGAGCACGTGAGCCGCTGAGATGAAACTCAGGAGAATCGACTCCGAACTGGTGCGCCGCCACCTGGCACGCTCACGCACCCACGCTCAGGAACTTATCCACGATGGGCGCGTCAAACTCGACGGGCAGGTGGTGCTCAAGCCGGCTCGACAAATGGATCCTGCACAGGCAATCGTCATTACCGAGGGGGACACCGTCGACTACGCTTCACGCGGTGCCTACAAACTTGCCGGTGCGCTGGACGCCCTCGGAAAATCAGCACCGCTCATACAGGGGCGACGATGCTTGGATGCGGGAGCATCGACGGGCGGATTTACTGACGTCCTGTTGCGACGAGGAGCACAGCAGGTGATCGCTGTTGACGTGGGATATGGGCAGCTTGCCTGGAAGCTGCAGTCGGATCCGCGCGTCGAGGTACGTGATCGCACCAATATTCGTACGCTCGCGCCCGCCGATATCACGCCACCCGTTGACCTAGTGGTGTCCGACTTATCGTTCATTTCACTGACACTGGTGATCCCGCCGCTGATCTCCGTGGCAACACCCGACGCGGACTACCTGCTGATGGTCAAGCCTCAATTTGAGATCGGCAAAGACAGGCTCGGCCACGGAGGCGTGGTGCGTGACCCCGATCAGCACGTGGAAACGGTGGAAAAAGTCGCGCAATGTGCGCGTAGCAATGGGTTGGATATCTACGCCGTTCAGGCTTCACCGTTGCCGGGTCCTGCCGGTAATGTCGAGTATTTCCTGGCGATGCGCTCAGGTCATCCGGATGCGATCTTGGAGCAAAACCTGCACAATCGGATTGTCAGAGCAGTACAGGAAGGGCCGGCAGTGAGGGGAAGGAAACATTCGTGATTCAGCGCGTCATGCTGGTGCGCCACATCAACCGCCCAGAAGCACAGGCAGCCGCCCAGGCAGCAGCACGTGAGCTTTCGGTACGCGACATTGACGTGGTGCCTGAAGGAGACTGCACCGGCGATATCGACCTGGTGCTGGCCACAGGAGGCGACGGCACGATTCTTGCCGCAGCAGAATACGCCCGGAAATTCGACGCACCGTTGCTCGGCATCAACATGGGGCACATGGGCTTCCTTGCGGAAGTGTCTGCGGACGGCATCCTGTCAGTTGTTGACATGATTGCAGATGGGCGTTACACCATGGACACGCGCATGACGCTCGACATCCATGCGCACTTCCCCGATGGCACCGAATGGCACGACTGGGCGCTGAACGAAGCAGTCGTCATGCACACGGACGTGGCGCACCCGGTCCACCTGGGATTCGGAGTGGACGGACAGGCTGTATCCACCTACGGGGCGGACGGCATCATCTTCTCCACACCCACCGGCTCAACTGCATATTCGTTCTCTGCTGGCGGGCCAGTGGTATGGCCCGACACGGAGGCAATCATCATGGCTCCGCTGGCCGCGCATGGCCTGTTCACGCGGCCACTTGTTGTCAGCCCTTCGTCAGTGCTCAGCGTCAATATCCTCGAAGATGCGTGGAGTGCGCCAGAAGTGTGGTGCGACGGTCTGCGTCAGCGCACCGTCCCCAGCGGAACAACCATCACTGCCACACGAGGATGTCGCCCCGTCCACCTGCTGCGCCTCGATGACACTCCATTTTCCACGCGACTGGTCAAACGATTCCAGCTGCCTGTGGATGGTTGGAGGAAACGCCCATCCGAGCGTTAATCTGTCACGTGAGAGCTGGAGAGGCGAGAGGAGGCCAACGTGATCGATGCGCTCCGCATCAAGTCCCTGGGCGTCATTGACGAAGCCGACGTGCAATTTTCACCTGGCCTGACTGTCGTCACCGGTGAAACCGGAGCCGGTAAGACGATGGTGTTGACCTCACTGTCACTTTTGCTCGGCACTCGGGCCGATTCTCAGACCGTGCGTCAGGGGTGTGAGCAGGCCGAAGTAGACGGCATTTTCGAAGTCGATGACATGGTTGCCGCACGCGCCCAGGAGCTTGGAGCCAGCGTCGAAGACGGTGAGCTCATCGTGTCCAGAACGGTTAGTACCAAGGGTCGATCACGCGCCCACCTTGCAGGACGCCCCATCCCGGTATCCATTCTTGCTGATATTGGCGATAGTCTCGTCACGATTCACGGCCAGGCCGACCAGATGCGTCTACGTCAGACATCCGTCCAGCGCGCCATTCTCGATGAGACAGGCGACGATCAGCACCAGGAGCTTCTCCGCGACTACGCGCAAGCCTGGAAAGCAGCAGTCAATGCGAAAAAACGCCTGGACATGGCGCGCTCGCACGCCGACGAACGTGCGACACGCATTGAGGAACTGACCCGCATCACTGACCAGATCCGCCAGCTGGACCCGTATCCGGGTGAAGACGACGATCTGCGCACTCAGACTGAAAGACTGACCAACGTTGAGGATCTGCGCGCCCAGGTGGCTCTGGCCTACGCATGTCTGCGCGGTGAATCTGACGAGACCCACCTGATCGATCTGCTGCACCGCGTCCAGGCCGCATTCGCTGATGCCTCGCGGTTTGATTCCACGCTCGATTCGTTCGCCCAGCGTGCCCACACTCTGCGTCTTGATGCCGACTCGCTGGCAGATGATGCCGAGGCCTACCTGTCCACACTGAACGCCGACCCGGAGCGTCTTAACGCGTTGCACCAACGGCGCGCCGACCTGAATCGCCTGCTGCAGGGGCGGGCCGCAGATGCCACTCAGCTGCTTGAATGGGAAGCTCAGGCGCGCGCTGAACTTGAAGAACTGACAGATCCGGATGTCAACGAAGACTCCCTCGCCGCTGAACTTGCGCAGGCTCAGCAGCGCGTACTGGAACTGGGGGAGCGCCTGAGCACCTCCCGCCGGCACCTCGCAGACGAACTCAGCGAGCACGTCGATGCCGAGCTGGCAGCACTGGCGATGAAAGGGGCACACCTGAACGTCGAACTGATGCACCGTAAACCCAACTCCACGGGGTGTGAAGACATCACATTCATGCTGCAGCCTCATCCTGACGCGCCCGCCCGGCCAGTGTCTCGCGGAGCATCAGGTGGCGAGCTTTCACGCGTCATGCTGGCACTGGAAGTGGCGCTCTCGCATCGTGCGACGCCCCGCACCTTCGTCTTTGACGAGGTCGACGCCGGAATCGGTGGGCGCACAGCCACAGAGGTGGGCGCGCGACTGGCACGGCTGGCACGCGTACACCAGGTGATCGTGGTCACCCACCTGGCTCAGGTGGCAGCCTATGGAGACACCCACCTGGTAGTGCACAAAGAGGGTGGAACTGCGCGTGTGACATGCGTTGACGGGGAAGAACGCATCGACGAGATCGTGCGAATGACCGGCTCGCCGACCACCTCAGAAACGGCACGCCGTCACGCGAAAGAATTGATTCTGGCCGCAACCGTGCCACAATCGCCCTGTGAGTGACAATGAGACAGGTATGCCACCATCGCAGGCTCCCAGCGATGCGGATGTGAGGGCACGGATTCGCATCGACGAGAATCCCGTGCGGCTCGCCCGGCGCCTCGAAGCCGGTGAAATTGCGGTTATTGACAGGCCTGACCTGGACCGGGCCACCGCCCGACTGCTCATTGACGCACAACCCACAGCAATTTTGAACGCGTCAGCGTCCTCTACCGGCCGCTACCCGAACCTCGGTCCAGCCCTCGTCCTCAAAGCAGGCATTTTGTTGCTCGATGACCTGGGTTCTGACATTATGACCCTGCGTGAGGGAGACACCATCACGATCAGCGGCACGGAGGTGACGCAAGATGGTCGACTGATCGCATCCGGCCACGTGATGACTGACGAGGACGACCTGCGCGCACGCGAGGAAGCACGCGTGGGTCTGAGCACTCAGATCGAAGCGTTCGATGAATTCACAGATGACTATTTTGAGCGCGAATCTGACCTGCTCTACCACGAAAAAGGGATTCCGACCCTGCGCACCAAGATGCAGGGTCGCCCGGTTCTCCTGGTGAATAAGGCTGAAGATTCTGTCAAGGAACTCAAAGGGCTGCGTCGCTGGATTCGCGATACCAACCCCATCCTGGTCGGCGTTGACGGGGGAGCGGACCTGCTGCTTCGCGAACGCATGAAGCCCCACATCATCGTGGCCGACATGGATGCGGTCTCAGAAAAGGCATTGGGATGCGGGGCTGAACTAGTGGTGCGGGAGAACCGTGACGGCACCGCTCCAGGACGCGAACGCCTCAACCGACAGGGACGCTCCTACGAAGTGATGACCGCATCTGGGACCAGTGAGGATGCAGCGATCATTCTGGCTGCCACGCAACGTGCCTCCGTGATCGCCACGATCGGTATTCACCTGACGCTCCAGGATTTCCTCGATCGCGGACGCGCCGGAATGGCGTCAACCTTCTTCACGCGTCTCAAGGCAGGTGACGCGCTTATCTCATCGCGTGCCATTCGCGAAACCTACCGTCCACGCATTTCAGCGTTCTGGCTGATCGTATTCGTTATCGTCGCCGTCCTGCTGGCCGGTGCGGCACTGTGGTCCACACCGTGGGGGCAGGGTGCTATGGAAGTCGTAGCCCATTGGGTCGCAAGCTGGTGGCCCTTCAGCGCAGGGAGCAGTTAAAAGAGGTCATCATGGTTAATTTTCGCTATCACCTAGTCTCCATCATCGCGATCTTCATCGCGCTGTGCGTGGGCGTGATCCTCGGTGCCGGCCCCCTGCAGGTACGGCTCGATGACGCACTGAGCTCATCGCGCGCACAGGCGCAGCGAACCGCTCAGGAACAACTCGAAGAAGCCGAACACAGCCTCAAGCTGTCAGAAGCAGCCGTTTCGCAAATGGGCGACGAGATTGTGCCGGGAACCCTCGAAGGACGCAATATTGGTCTGCTGAAAATGGCGGCCACCGATCCTGCTGATATCGAGCAACTCAAGACTATGCTGAGCAAAGCCGGTGCAACAGTTGTCAGCGTCGCAACACTGACAGACAACTGGGATTCTCAGTCCATGACCGAGTATCGCAATACGCTGGCCACGCCAGTTGAGACCAACCTCGCCGGTGACGTTCCGGCAGATCTGACCAGTGACGGAGTGATCGGGCAGGCCATCGTGACTATTATGACCTCCTCTGGCGCCAACCAGGATCTGCTCCGTGACATCCTGACCGATGATTCGCGTCCCATTGTCACCTTCGATGAATCCGAGGGCGGTCAGGCTGACACCCTGATTCTGGTCGGGCCGCGCACGATGAAGGCTGGAATAGCAACCGCGCAGGACGCCCAGAGCGGCACAGGAGGCCCGACTTCTTCGAGCGCATGGGTCGGAATGGCTCGCGCATTGGCAAGTGCGCCCAATCCCGGCGTGATCGTGGGTGATGCCGGTGATGCGGACGCGATGATTGCCCAGCTGCGTGCACAGAACGCTCCAATCACCACCGTTGATTCCGTAGGAACAGCGATCGCCACGCTGGCAACAGTTCTCGCACTTCCGAGCGCCCAGGCTCAGCCACGCGCACTGGGCGGTGAGGACAGCGCCACCAGCGTGTTCCCAGAGCTTCAGCTCTCAGGCCGGCAAGCGGCTCCACCCGCGCCACACAACGAACCGGCAGACGGAGCCCAGTCACAAAGCGGAGGAGAGTAACACCGTGACGGCACACGAGGATGAACAGATGCCCATCGCTGATCGCAGCGGAAGCGCATCCGTCGCCAGTCACGACATCGTATGGCGCGGCAAAGTCTTTGACATGGCTGAAGACGAGGTCATCCTTGACGACTCTCACTCAGTGATTCGCCAGTACCTGTCGCATCCAGGCGCAGTCGGCATCGTCGCATTGCGCGGTGAGGACGGTAATGAGGAAGTACTGCTGGAATACCAGTACCGCCATCCAGTAGGCGCGCACCTGTGGGAGATACCGGCCGGCCTTCTCGATATCGAGGGTGAAGACCCCCTGACAGCGGCCAAACGCGAACTTGCTGAAGAAACGGATCAGAAGGCCGAGCGCTGGGATGTCCTCGTCGATTACTTCACCTCACCTGGAGGATCCGAAGAATCTCTGCGGATCTTCCTTGCCCGCGATGTTTCTCCGACTGGCACCACCTTCGAGCGTGAGGATGAGGAAGCGGCGATGGTGACCCGCTGGGTCAACCTGGATGAAGCTGTTCGCCTCGTTGCTGCGGGAAATCTGCATAACCCTTCAGCCTGCGTGGGAATCCTCTCCACCTTCGCTGCGCGCGCCCACGGGTGGCAGACCCTGCGTGCCAGCGACGCGCCGTGGATGCGTTCTGCGCGTCAGAACTGACTGCTCCAGACTCGAATCCTCCTTATAGCGTGCAAGTGATCTCAATCGCCGTAATTTAGAAAGCATCGTGTTGCTAAAAGCCGTACACTGGTGGGGTAGTTACTGACGGCGATAAGGAGGACAGTCATGGGAGAGCCGACTGAAATCGGCACCCGCGAGCAGGTGCTCGACCTAATCGTCGAAAAAGGTCCCGTGACCGCTACGGTCATCGCGAAGATCCTGGATCTGACCACGGCGGCGGTCAGACGGCACATCACCATTTTGCAGGACGCTGGAGAAATCGTTCAGTATCAGGACTACTCGACTGAAAAGCGTGGACGAGGGCGACCAGCGCGTCACTACGTGGCAACCGAGCGAGCACACGACAGGCTCCCAGAGGGATACTCCGAGTTGGCTGTCAAGGCTCTGGGCTACTTGGGACAGGTCGGAGGTGGCCCGGCCATTGACTCATTTGCCGCTGCCCGCTCACGCGAAATCGAACGTCGATACGCGCCGATCGTGCGTGAAGCAGGGAACGACCCGAAAGTGCGCGCACAGGCTCTGGCTGACGCGCTCACCCAGGACGGTTACGCAGCGACAGTGCGCGACATTGGCGATGGCGCCTTCGCAATCCAGCTATGTCAGGGTCACTGCCCGATCCAGCAGGTAGCCGATGACTTCCCACAATTGTGCGAAGCGGAAACCCAAGCCTTTGCGCGTCTGCTGGACGTGCATGTTCAACGTTTGGCCACCTTGGCCGGAGGGGAGCACGTATGCACCACGCATATTCCCGTGGGTGCCCCCACAATCCGGCGCTCTGCGTTGGCGGCTCTCAGGCGATAGCGTGAGTGCTTTTGACACAGCGGCAAAGTCACGATCTTGACGCCAGTCAAGTCACTGAGGAAAGGACAATATGAGCCAGTCACCGCCAATCGTTTCATCTGAGGATAAGCGCAGAAGTGATGAAGCGATTATCGAATCCATCGGTGCATACGAATTCGGATGGCACGACAAGGACGACTACTCACATGATGTTCCCAAAGGCATCAACGAGCAGGTGGTGCGCCACATTTCGGCCGAAAAGAATGAACCCGAATGGATGTTGGAGCGCCGACTGAAAGCTCTGGAGATCTTCGAGCGCAAACCCATGCCGGCATGGGGTCCCGACCTGTCCGACATCGACTTCGGTGACTTCAAGTACTACGTGCGTCCCACCGACCGTCAGGTTAAAGACTGGAACGACCTGCCCGAAGACATTCGTCAGACCTATGACCGCCTGGGCATTCCCGAAGCGGAAAAACAGCGTCTGGTCGCAGGCGTGGCCGCGCAGTACGAATCTGAAGTTGTTTACCAGCAGATTCAGTCTGATCTGGAGAAGCAAGGCGTCGTCTTCATGGACACCGACACCGGCCTGCGTGAATACCCCGAGATCTTCAAGGAATACTTCGGGCACTCGGTACCTTCAGGTGACAACAAGTTCGCAGCACTCAACACGGCAGCATGGTCGGGTGGCTCATTCGTGTACGTGCCACCGGGCGTCCACGTTGAGATCCCTCTGCAGGCCTACTTCCGCATCAACACCGAAGCGATGGGCCAGTTTGAGCGCACGCTGATCGTAGCGGACGAAGGTTCCTACGTTCACTACGTCGAGGGCTGCACGGCCCCGATTTACGACTCCAACTCGCTGCACGCCGCAGTCGTGGAAATCTTCGTGCGCAAGGATGCCCGCGTGCGATACACGACCATCCAGAACTGGTCGACCAACGTGCTCAACCTGGTGACTCAGCGTGCCATCGTTGACGAGGGTGGAACGATGGAGTGGATCGATGGCAACATGGGCTCCGCGATCACGATGAAGTACCCCGCGTGCTTCCTCATGGGTGACCACGCCCGAGGCGAAACACTGTCGATCGGTTTTGCCGGCCCCGGCCAGAACCAGGACACGGGTGCGAAGATGGTGCACATGGCGCCGCACACGTCCTCGTCCATTGTCTCCAAATCAGTGTCACGAGGGGGTGGGCGCACCTCGTATCGAGGCCTCGTGCAGGTCAATGCGCGTGCGCGCCACTCCAAGTCGAATGTTCTGTGCGACGCGCTGCTGGTCGATAAGATCTCCCGCACCGACACATACCCGTATGTGGATGTGCGCACCGACGACGTGGAAATGGGGCACGAGGCCACCGTCTCGAAAGTGTCAGAAGATCAGCTGTTCTACCTGATGAGTCGCGGCCTGGATGAAAACGAAGCTATGGCCATGATTGTGCGCGGATTCGTCGAGCCTATTGCGAAGGAACTCCCCATGGAGTACGCACTCGAACTGAACCGCCTCATCGAACTACAAATGGAAGGATCGGTGGGCTGAGTTGGCTCAAGACCATCGCGAAGATCACGTCAGCCCACACCCATCGCGCGCAGATCGGCCGACGTCATTCAACCTCGACGATATTCCCGTGCCCAAAGGCAAGGAAGAAGACTGGCGATTTACCCCGATGCGCCGTATCTCGATGTTGTTCGACCCGGCCAACTACGATACCGAGGACGCTCCGCTGACTGTGGAAGCTCCCGAAGGCGTCTGCGTTGAAACCGTCTCGCGAAACGATTCACGCGTGGGCACCGTGCTGGCTCCTGGTGACAGGACCGCGGTAGTTGAATGGAATACGTTCCATGATGCTCAGGTCGTGTCCGTTCCAACCGGACAACGCATCGACGATCCAATTCTTATTACGGTGGATACGGCCTCTGACCAACGCAGCCAGCACCTGGTCGTCGACGCTGGCGCACACAGCGAATCCACAGTGATCCTCAACCACACGGACAGCGCCGATGCGCGAATCAACCAGGGCATTGAGATCACTACCGGTGAGAACGCATCGTTAACGTTCGTGTCCCTGCAGGAATGGGACGACAGTGTTGTACACGCGTCGAACCACCGCATCCGCATTGGCAAGAACGCGAAAGTGCGTCACATCGTGGTCACACTGGGTGGCGATACGGTTCGCCTGTGCGCCGATACTGACTTTGAAGGGCCGGGCGCTGAACTGACTATGCTGGGCGTGTACTTCGTGGACGGAGGACAACACCTGGAACACCGTGTGTTCGTGGACCACTCAGCACCCAACTGCTACTCACGCGTGACGTATAAAGGCGCCCTGCAGGGTAAGGATGCGCACTCGGTGTGGATTGGTGACTGCCTCATCCAGGAACCTGCTGACGGAACAGACACCTATGAGCTGAACCGTAACCTCATTTTGACCGAAGGCGCTCATGCTGATTCAGTTCCCAACCTTGAGATTGAAAACGGTGAGATCGCCGGAGCAGGACATGCATCAGCGACAGGACGCTTTGATGATGAACAATTGTTCTACCTGATGAGCCGCGGAATCACCGAGGAAGATGCCCGTCGCCTCGTGGTGCGAGGATTCTTCGCGGAACTGATTGACCAGATCGGTGTTCCGGCCATTGAAAAGCATCTGATGGAATCGGTTGAAAGAGAACTTGAAGTTACGGGACGCTGAGCCGCCCTCGAACGTAAGAGAAAGAACGCGACATGTCGACTTTGGAAATTCAGAACCTTCACGTCAACGTAGAAACACCTGAGGGCACGAAACAGATCCTCAAAGGTGTCGACCTCACCATCGAATCTGGCGAGATCCACGCCATCATGGGACCGAACGGATCAGGCAAATCCACACTCGCCTACGCGCTGGCCGGTCATCCAGCCTACGAGGTGACCGAAGGCGCCGCCTACCTCGATGGTCACAACATTGTGGACATGACCGTTGATGAGCGCGCCCGCAGCGGCCTGTTCCTGGCGATGCAGTACCCCGTGGCAGTGGCGGGCGTGTCAGTGTCGAACTTCCTGCGCTCCGCCAAGACCGCGATCGACGGGAAGGCGCCGAGTATCCGGACCTGGGTCAAGGACATGAACGCCGCGATGGAGAAATTGCGCATCGAACCGGCTTTCGCTGAGCGTGACGTCAACGTGGGCTTCTCCGGTGGTGAAAAGAAGCGCCTCGAAATTTTGCAGATGGAGATGCTGCGCCCCTCGTTCGCCATTCTTGACGAGACTGACTCCGGCCTTGACGTGGATGCGCTGAGGATCGTCTCCGAGGGTGTCAACCGGGTCCACGAGTCCACGAACTGCGGGATCATGCTGATCACGCACTACACGCGAATCCTGCGTTACATTCACCCCAGCCATGTGCACGTGTTTGTTGACGGTCACGTTGCCGCTCAAGGCGGCCCGGAACTGGCTGAACAACTGGAAGAAACAGGGTACGACTCATACCTTCAGTAAGCAGTAGGAGCAGATTGTGAGTGAGACGATCGGCGCGTTCACCGTCGATGAGATTCGTCAGGACTTCCCGTACCTGACGCGGCGCGGTAGGGCGGGTGGCCCCATCGCCTACTTTGACGCGTCAGCCACATCTCAAAAACCCTCGTGCGTCATAGACGCGGTTACTGACTTTTACCGGTACCACAACGGTGCCGTGCATCGCGGTACCCACGTGCTGTCAGATGACTCAACGCAACTGTACGAGGACGCGCGCGCCACCGTCGCACGCTTCATCAAAGCGCGGCCGGACGAAGTGGTGTGGACGAAGAACGCCACTGAAGCACTCAACATCGTCGCCTACGCGATGACGAACGGGTCAGCTGGTGGCTCGACAGGCCACGATGTCCGCTTCAGCCTGCAGGCAGGGGACCGGGTCGTGATCTCACGCGCCGAACACCACTCGAACCTGGTGCCGTGGCAGCTGGCCTGCCAGCGCAGCGGAGCCGAGCTCAAGTGGCTCGATCTGGACCCCGAGGGACGAATCGACCTCGATACACTGGACGTCATCACGCCGAACACGAAGGTCGTCGCCGTCACACACGCATCCAACGTGACCGGAGCGATCACTCCGATTGAGCCGATCATCCAGGCAGCCCATAACGTCGGCGCACTGGTGGTTCTGGATACATGCCAGTCATCTGCGCACCTTCCGATTGACGTGACAACACTGGGCGCAGACTTCATTGCTCTGTCATCACACAAGATGTGTGGGCCGACTGGAATTGGTGCATTGTGGTCACGTCGCGACCTGCTTGAAGCGATGCCACCAGTGCTGACGGGCGGCTCAACGGTCGCATCTGTCACGATGGATTCCACTGAGTTCCTGCCTGCACCTGACTGCTTCGAAGCCGGATCGCAACCAGTGGCACAGGCGGTCGGGTGGGCACGCGCACTGGAGTACATATCCACCATTGGAATGGATGCCATTGCCAGGCGCGAAGAGGAACTGGCCACACTGATGCTGGAAGGATTGTCCGACGTCGAAGGCGTGAAGATCCTGGGACCGACATCCACGCACGACCGTCTGGCAGTCGTCGCCTGGACGATGGACGGAGTCCACCCACATGATGTGGGCCAGTTCCTTGACTCGCGTGACGTTGCGGTGCGAGTAGGACACCACTGCGCCATCCCGTTGCACCAGTTTTTCTGCGAGCGCGCATCGACACGGGCGACGGCAACAGTGACCACGACACGCGCCGAGATCGATCAGCTGATCGACGCAGTGAGCGCAACAGCAGGATTTTTCACAGGAGCATAATGAGCAGTCTTGAACAGATGTATCAGCAAGTGATCCTGGATCACTCACGCGAACGCCGAGGCAGCGGCACGGTGGACAACATCCAGGCATCCTCACACCAGGTCAACCCCACATGCGGTGACGAGGTGACCCTGGGCATCAGAGTCGACGATGCCGGAAACATTGAACACCTGGTGTGGGACGGGGATGGCTGCTCCATCTCGCAGGCCAGCCTGTCGATGCTCTCCGACATGGTCGAAGGCCAACCGACTGACACGGTGCGTGACCTGTACGCCGATATGGAAACCATGATGCATTCGCGCGGTCAGGGTGTGGACGATACAGTCCTGGACGCGCTGGGGGATGCCGCGGCCCTTGAAGGAACCAGCCAGTTCCCGAACAGAATCAAGTGCGCACTGCTGGGATGGTACGCCCTGCGTGACGCGCTGGCACAAGTTGGTATCGACATAGCAGGAGACGATCATGAGTGACACGCCCTATTCGCCCGAAGGCGCGCAGTCAGCAAACCCGATGGCTCAGACGGAACCTGTCGAACAGCGCTTTGCCCCCGCACCACAGCAGCAACTGCCCACCGGCGTTGACTACGTGGAAAACGGCACCGTTCCCGCCGCAGACGTGGAAGAAGCACTCAAGGACGTCATCGACCCCGAACTGGGAATCAACATCGTTGACCTCGGTCTGCTCTACGGCATCACGGTCAGTGAGGATGACAGTATCCAGCTGGATATGACGCTGACATCTGCTGCATGCCCACTGACCGACGTGATCGAACAGCAGGCGCAGATGGTGCTGCAGACTTTCACGGATCTGGTGATGGTCAACTGGGTGTGGATGCCCGCTTGGGGGCCAGAACGCATTACTCCTGATGGGCGGGATCAACTCCGCGCCCTCGGATTCAACGTCTGAGCATCGTCTGTTTGTGCTTAGTCGCGTGAGGAACTCTCGCCCGTATCCGTCTGTCCATCTGCGGCGCGCTTGGCAGCCTCGTGGCGGATCTGCTCTTCCTGATAGGACCGGATCGCCGCCTCGGTTGCATCGGATACTCCGCGGGAGAGCGTTGTGGCAGCTTCGCTGACACCTTTCACCACTGGCGTGACGGCGTCCTCAACCGCTTTTGACGTGGAATCCCACAACTTTGCTGCCGGATTCAGCAACTGCTCACGAACCCTGCGCCGCATGACCTTGCCCAGCTGATTACGCGGCATGGTGGAGATGAACGCGATCTGGCGCGGCAATGCGTAGTGCGAGATCGATCGCTCTGCCCATTCGCGGACCTGATCCAACGAAATCAGGGGAGCGCCCTCGTCCATGATCAGCGCAGCGGTCACTTCCTCGGTCTCATCACCCTTCGGCAGACCGACAACGGCCACATCCTTCACTCCAGGCATGGAACGAATCGCGTCCTCGACCTGCGAGGGATACACGTTGAAGCCGCCGGACAAAATGAGTTCCTTGCGGCGGTCAGCGAGCGTGATGAAACCGTCATCGTTGACACCGATATCGCCGGTGCGGAGCCAGCCGTCCTGTGTGAAGACTTTTGCGGTTTCCTCGGGAGCATCCAGGTAGCCCTCAAAGACCTGCGGGCCGCGCACAACGATCTCGCCTGGTTCGCCATCGTCGACATCACGCGTGGGATCCTCAAGGTCGACTAGGCGCAGCTCGGTGGAAGCGAAGGGGATGCCTAGAGTTCCGTGTCGCCTGCCTGGTCCCAGAGGTGATCCGCAGATGACAGGAGAGGTCTCAGACAAGCCATAGCCCTCTAGGATAATGCCGCCGGTATATTCTTCCCATTCGTCGGCAAATGCGGTAGACAACGGCATCGCTCCGGAGACCGAATACCGGATGCTATCGAGCGGCGTATGCGTCTTTCGTGCTTCCTTCAGGATCCTCTCAAACATCGCGGGAACACCGACAAAGAACGTGACGGCACGACGACGATGCGCAGCAACAGCCATTGCCGCATCGAAAGTCGGCATCAGGACCTGCGTCGCCGCCTTCCTGACGGAGGTACACAGGAAAAACGTCAACCCGAATGCGTGGAAGTAGGGAAGCAGGGAGAAAAACGTTTCCGCGCCTTCGTGCAGCTTCCACACCCAGAACAGGTTCTGATTGACATTGGCGCCGATGTTGGTGTGAGTGAGCGGAACCGACTTCGGAATACCGTTGGTGCCGCCCGTGTGCAAGATAACGGCTCGATCTGAGCCAGTTGGATGCGGATAATCGCGACGAATACTGTGAGCAGCGGCCACTGCATGATCCCAGGAACGCGTCGAATCAGGAACCTCACCGCGCATCTTGTCATGCATCTGCTTCGCCTTGGCGACCGGCAACTTCAGCGCGAGGCGCTGAATGGTGGGAAGACCGGCTGCGATATTGACGGTGAAAACCTTCTCGATGTCAACCGACCCGTCAGTGGGGTAGGAGCCGACGCACTTTTCCCACACAATCGCGACCTTGGCGTGGTGACGCTTGAGCTGACCTTCGATTTCGTGGGCGGGCGCGAGTGGATTATGCTCAGCCGCTACGGCTCCGATCCTCATGCAGGCATAGAACGCGACAAAAGCCTGCGGGCAGTTCGGCAGCGCGATCGCGACCACGTCGCCCTTTCGCACGCCAGCATCCACCAGGACCTGGGCGGCGCGCAGCACCTGAGCGAGGACTTCCCGATAGGTCGTGGTCGCACCCATGTAATCCAGCGCCACATGCGACGGGTACAGTCGGGCAGTCGTATTGAGCAGTTCGAACAGTGGCGTGTCCGGGATCGGAATTTCATACGGACATCCCGGCTCATAGTGGGCGTGTGCCTGCTCGACGATACTCATAGCGCAATCTCCTCACCGATACGGTTCGATGCTATCGCACCGCCAACACTGCCTCCCAATCGAGGCGCTTGCCGTCACACTTCCGGTGCAGCGAATGTATCGCACTTCTCCAGCGAGCCGTTTTGCACGCCAGTTTCAAGCCAGCGTTGTCGCTGTTCAGCTGACCCATGTGTCCAGCTTTCAGGATTGGTCGTGCCCTGCGCCTGCTCCTGAATACGGTCATCACCAATGGCTTCGGCAGTCTGCCATGCTTGCGCCAGTTCCTCAGAAGTCGGCTCTTTCAGGAATGCCTCGCCTGATTCGGGATCCTTGGTCTGTGAGGCCCAATGCATCCACACGCCGGCGTAGCAGTCTGCCTGCAGTTCAAGACGCACTGCATCACTTTGCTCACCGGTCTCCTGGCTGCGATGTTCGGCAAAGATGCCGCGAAGATGCTGGATGTGATGGCCCCATTCATGAGCGACCACATACTCCTGAGCCAAAGGTGCGTTGGCAGCACCGAGCTGCGATTCCATCTGCTGGAAGAAACCCAGGTCCAGGTTCACTGACGCATCTGAGGGGCAGTAGAAAGGACCGACCTGTGAAGAGGCCGTACCACACGCTGTGTTCACCGCCTGCTCGAAGAGCTGGAAGCTGGGCGGCTGGTAGTCCATTCCGGCCTGCTCGGGCAACTGAGTCTGCCAAACTACGTCCAGTGAATCAGCGGTCGTCACCATGCGGCATTCGACGTACTGATTGGCATCTGCACCAGTTTGGCAGTGTTGCAGAGACGATCCGGACTGTTCTTCCACGCTGGGCTGCGCCCCTCCGGCCAAGCCGGTCAGGTCGATTCCCGTCAGACGTGACAGCAGGAACAGGCCGATCAGTACGGCAACGGATCCGCCACCGATGGCAACGCCACGTCCGCCGCGGCTGGTACGCACTCGTCCAGAATTAGACTGGACCCCCTCGTTAAAACTCATATCGCAAGAGTAGCCCCTAGCGTTGGTCAGCGTGATGATAGCGTCCGAGCATTTCATCACGGAAAGCATCGAAGTCACCTGACTGGATGCTTCCGCGGATCGCATCGACCAGGTGCACAGTGAACCACTCATTGTGAATCGTCGCCAACGTGGACGCAAGGATCTCC
This sequence comes from Pauljensenia sp. C0170B4, assembly GCF_056590235.1. NCBI lineage: Bacteria > Bacillati > Actinomycetota > Actinomycetes > Actinomycetales > Actinomycetaceae > Pauljensenia > Pauljensenia sp. C0170B4. Next base: position 23,548 of record NZ_JBWPVS010000002.1, read on the forward strand.
CTGGCCTTGAACAGGTGACGCACGTAGGCGCGGGTGTAGTGCTGACACGTGTAGCACCCGCATCCATCGACCAGGGGAGTGAAGTCGTCAGCAAAGCGCGCATTCGTCACGTTAAAGCGCCCGTCCGGGGTGTAGATCGCGGCATTTCGCGCTACGCGCGACGGATTCACGCAGTCGAACGTGTCCGCCCCAGCTTCCACTCCGGCAAACAGGTCATCCGGTTCGGAAATTCCCAGCAGGTGACGAGGACGATCGTCGGGCAGTTCCTCGCATACCCACGACACAATGCGCCCCAGATTCTCTTTCTCGAGGGCGCCTCCCACTCCGAACCCGTCAAAGGTGCGGCCATCGACTTCCATCTGCGCTAGGGTGCGCGCAGCACAGCGACGCAGATCCTCATACTGTGCGCCCTGGACAACGCCGAATAGCTGCTGGTAAGGATGATCCGCGCGCTCTTGGGTCAAACGTTCATGTTCAGCAAGGCAACGCCGCGCCCACTCATGCGTACGCTCCAGGGATTCCTCCTGATACCAACGCGGATGCAGCAGCGAAGTCAACTCGTCAAATGCGAACATGATGTCTGCACCCAGCTGATGCTGAATCTGCATCGACTTTTCCGGAGTAAAACGGTGATGGGAACCGTCAATGTGGCTTTGGAACACCACGCCGTCACTGTCGACCACTGCGCGCGAAGATTTCACGGCCTGGCGGAACATCCAGTCCTGCTCGGCGGCAGAAGCCTCCTTGTAGACTCCCGAAAACTCCTGCGTGAGCACTTTCTTAAAGCCAGCGCCCAGTGAGAGCACCTGGAAACCACCCGAGTCGGTGAATGTTGGGCCGTGCCAATTCATGAATGCGCCGAAGCCGCCGGCACGATCCACGATGTCGGATCCGGGCTGCAGGTACAGGTGGTAGGCGTTCGCGAGGACCGCCTGACCGCCCAGATTCGCCACCATCTCGGGAACCAGTGCCTTGACGTTGGCTTTCGTGCCCACTGGAATAAATGCGGGGGTGTGGATCTGACCGTGAGGCGTGGTAATGACACCCGTGCGGGACAGTCCCATACCGCTGTCGTGACGGTATGTGACCTCGAAACCGACTCCTCCCTCGCTCACTGTGCCAGCTTGGCCGGGCTGGGGCGTGATTTCTAGGTGCGGGCGGGACGGGAGCGCGATCCACTGCGGCGCGTCAGTCATGCGTTACCTCACGTTCATGTGCCGCGTTGCGCTCTGGCTGTTCCCAGCGGCGCACCGCACCGATCACTGCGTAGGTCAGGGGCAGGAAAATGACCTCGACCCCCACCTTGTACAGGTATCCGACCACCACGTAGTTGACGAAGTCCCATCCGGGAATAATTCCGGCGAAGGCGATGGTGCAGAAAATCAGCGTGTCAGCCAGCTCGCCCACCATTGTCGAACCGATGAGTCGAACCCACAGGTTACGCTCACCCCACCGCTGGCGCATGCGCACCAGGACCCAGGAGTTCAGCAACTGCCCGACCAGATAGCCACACACCGATGCAGCCACGATGCGTGGCACGAAACCGAGCACGGCGACGAAAGCATCCTGATTCTCATACCCCGGGCCTACAGGGGCAGCCCCGACAACCAGGAAGGTCAGGGAGGCCAGGATGGAAACTGCAAAACCGGTGAGAATGACGCGCTTTGCCCGCACAAAGCCATAAATCTCAGAGAGTAGATCGCCCAGGATGTAGGTCAGTGGGAACAAGACCGCGCCGCCATCGAAAACCAGCATGAGCGGGCCAATATGGATCCCGATCACTTTGGTTGCCACGATATTGGAGATCAGCAAGAACGCGACAAAACATATTGCGACGATGTCGTAGACGGATCGATGACGCTGGACGCGTGGTTGTGAAGAAGTACTCATGACGTGTTTCCGTACCTGGGTCTAAGGCCCGCTTTAGCGAGGCCTGCGCTGGCCGCGTGCACCGAAACGGTGTCCCGAGTGATGATCACCCGATCCGCTGCGGGGACGACGCACATGTCCTGCATCGGTGGCACGCGAACGCGGCCCGCCATCAACACGGATACGCAGTGTACGCCCGGCAACCTGGGCTTTACCGAGTTTTTCCATCTGATCGTCGGACAGGCTCGGGCCGATGTCCACCAGTGAGAATGTCGGGTAAATATCGATACGGCCCACATCAGAGCCTTTCAGATGAGCTTCGCCCGTGATTGCTCCAACAATGGATCCAGGTTTGACGCCATCCTTCTTGCCGACTTCGATGCGGTAGCGCGTCCCCATCGGGGTACGCTGCGGCTTGCCGCCGGCGCGCCGGCGGGCACCGTTCTTCCCACCCTTGAGCGGCTTCGAATCACGCCCGTTTTCGAAAGATGCAGACAGGAACTCACCGTTCTCATCGAGGACTTCCTCGCGGCGAATCTTGCCGTCGGAGCGGCGGTCCTTGTGATCGTGCGTGCCATTGTCATGGACAGTGCGCGCCAGCATTGCTGAGGCGATGATCAGTGGATCGCACGCGTGCTCATCTGCGAACTCGCGGATAAGCTGCTCGAACATGTCGAGTTGCCCGCGTTCAATACGCGTGGGCAACATGTCGAGGAAATGGCGCGAACGGAACTCGCTGACAGCCTGTGGCGTGGGGATGTGGACTTCCTCCATCGCAGTGCCCGTCAGTTTTTCGATACGACGCAGACGGTAGTGCTCGCGAGGAGTGAAGAACGACAGTGATTCGCCTTCGCGGCCGGCGCGCCCGGTGCGACCGATACGGTGGACGTAGGCTTCAGGTTCGCGTGGCACATCAAAATTGACGACCAGGCCGATCCGCTCCACGTCCAGGCCTCGGGCCGCCACATCGGTGGCAACCAGAACGTCCAAAGAACCGGACCGCAGACGCTCCACCATGCGCTCACGTTCCTGCTGTGCCACATCGCCGGAAATTCCGGCCGCGCGGAAACCTCGAGCCGTCAGATCCAGTGAAATCTCTTCAGCATCCAGTCGCGTGCGCACAAAGACGATGACGGCGTCGGCCGAGCGGGTCGACAAGACGCGGGCCAGCGCATTGTTCTTGTGTTTAAACGGCACAACCGCGTAGGTCTGGTGGATGGTGTCAACGGTCGACGACTCTTCCGACACCGCTATCTTCAACGGATCATGCAAGTGGGTTTGCGCCACTTTTTCAATCGCTGCCGGCATTGTGGCCGAAAAGAGTGCCGTGACGCGTTGGGTGGGAACTGTGGCGGCGATGGTCTCCACATCCTCGGCGAATCCCATGCGCAGCATTTCATCGGCTTCATCAAGGACGAGCATACGCACCGAGGACAGATCCAGCGCGCCCTTCTCGATCAGGTCGATCATGCGGCCAGGTGTGCCCACGACGATCTGCGCGCCATCCTTCAGCGCGCGAAGCTGCGGGCCGTATGCAGAGCCACCATAGACGGCGACAATGTTGATGCCGCGGTAGCTCGCCGCAAACTCTTCCATCGCATCGGCTGACTGCAGCGCCAGTTCGCGCGTCGGAGCCAGAACGACCGCCTGGACATCCTTTTCTTTCGGATCAATCAGCGTCAGCATCGGCAGCCCGAATGCCGCCGTCTTACCGGTGCCGGTCTGCGCGATGCCGACCACGTCACGCGCCTCAAGCAGTGCGGGAATCGCCTCAGCCTGAATGGGCGTGGGCGTCTCGAATCCCATCGCTGTGACCATGTCCAGCAGGGGAGCGGGCAGACCGAGGTCAGCGAAGTTCACCTGATCGTCGGCGTCGTCATCCTCGTCGTCATTTCCATCGTCATCCTCGTCATCTTCGAGGTCGATGTCGTCCTGATCGACATCGTCGGCATGGTCATTGTCGTCAGTTCCATCGGCGAGGGCCTCGCTGTCAGCATCCGAATCCTGTGCAACGTCATCCTCGTGAAACAGAACGTCATCGAGGCCGAGGGCATCGGATATGGACATAGGGGCAGAATCTTGTGAAGGCACGGTTTCCTCTTACTGTTGTGAACACAGGGCTCGCGGTTTCGAAAATGCCACCAGGAATGCCTGGGGCTACAGGGCGCGACCCATTACACCAACAACACACATCGGCTCCTGGCCGATCACTATCACAGTGGGAAGCGCCTTGACGAGTTTTAACACTATTGCGTTTCGCGCTCATTTCCTAGCGTGAGCGGCGGTGAAATGCCTCACCGCGCCTGTTTTGAGCGGATTCTGGAGGAGGCGAACACCGCCAGCAGGCACACGCCCAGCGCGATTACGGGGGCTGGAACATACTGAATACCGCCCTCAAACGCCGGCATCCAGACGGCCAACACGACCGAAACGATTGCCAGTTCCACGGCGCCGCCCGCATTGTCAGCAATCTGGAGCCACGAGGAGGCCCGTCCGTGTTCAGACGGATCAATTGACCCGAGCGTGAGATCAGACAATGTTGAGTGCACCATTCCGATCCCCAGACCTGTAATACTCCACCCCACAAGGGCGACAGCCGGCGGGAGCCCTTTCAACACCAGGAAACACACGGGAAGAACGCCGACCACCATGAGGCTCGCGCCCACCAGCGGCAGTCTTTCGCGCGTTGCCTGAGTGTTGACGCGCGTGGGAATCGCTGAGCCTATCGCCCACGTGATTGAGCCAATCGTCACGGCGAGCGATGCATGACTTGCACTCCATAAGTGCACACGCTGGAGAACAAGCGGCAGGAAAACCTCCGCGCCAGACAGACCGCCCATGACCAGTGCGCGAGTGGCAATGATTGAGGCAATACCGGGGCGAAGAGTAAACGTGCCGTCGGGAACCAGGCGCTTCAATGTCATGGCACAGCCGGCCAGGCCGAGAACAGTCGCCGTAACGAGCGCCCATCCACTCAGCGTTCCTGCAAATTGCACCAGCACAACGGAGCCACCCGCTCCGGCCGCCAACGCGGCCAGATGACGCATCGAACCTTCGACCGCACCCTGACGAGAAGGGAAACGCCGCAGCACGGGGACCATTGCCGCCAGGCCGACGGCAGCGATGAACGGCACTACGCCGAAGACCCATCGCCAGCCCCACGTGGCCGTGACCCATCCGGCAATCGCAGGACCGACCAGAGAGGGAAACACCCACGCCATCGAAAAGGCGGCGAAAAACGTGGGCCGATGCCGCGGTGACGCGATGGAGCCGACGAAAACATAGATCGGCACCATGACGAGGCCACCGCCCAGACCCTGAATCATGCGTCCGATGACGAAGAGTGCGATATGCCCGGCGAATGTGCACAGCGCCAGCCCCACCACAAACAGTGCGGCACCCCACAGCAGCACCTTGCGCGGGCCGCGTGCATCACACAGAGGTCCGGCGATGACGGTGGAGGCAAGCTGCATGGCGATCGCCGCTCCGGACGCGACGGCGAACCACGTATCGGATCCCAGATCGGCCACAACATTCGGCATGATCGTCATAGCTGCCAGCGCTTCAAATGCTGCCAGGGTGATCAAGACGATGGAACCAGCCAGCAGAACTTTCTCATCGCGACTCCACCGCGTGACGGCGTCACCCTCGGTGATCTGAGCAGGCGTTTCGCGGTTGGTCTCCATGAGCCGTAGACTACCCTGTGTCACTCTGGATTGCTGCGCTGCCTGTTTCGCAGATGCGGCGACCAGTGAAGTCAATGAAAGGAAAACTGGTGTTACGCACACACACGATCTCTCAGATGGGGACCGACCTGGTCGGTCAGACAGTGACATTAACCGGGTGGGTTGACCGCCGCCGTGATCATGGCGGAGTGGTGTTCATTGACCTGAGAGATGCCAGCGGAATCGTGCAGGTTGTTGTCCGCGATGAATCCGTCGCCCATGAGCTGCGTTCAGAATACTGCCTACGGGTAACCGGCGAAGTCAGCGCCCGTCCCGAAGGCAACGAGAATCCGGAACTGTCCACGGGGCAGGTTGAGATTCTGGGCGATGACATTGAGATTCTGAACACCTCGCCGGCTTTGCCTTTCCAGGTGTCGGCCCATGCCGAAGAATCCGGCAGCGTGGGCGAAGAGACACGTCTGCGTTACCGTTTTCTCGATCTGCGTCGCGCCCAGTTGCAGCATGCGATGCGTTTGCGCTCCCGCGTGTCGAGGGCGGCTCGCGAAGCCCTGTACGAACACGATTTCGTGGAAGTTGAAACACCGACATTGACGCGTTCCACCCCTGAAGGTGCCCGCGACTTCATCGTGCCGGCGCGCCTGTCTCCAGGCTGCTGGTACGCCCTGCCTCAGTCACCGCAGTTGTTCAAGCAGCTCCTCATGGTCGGTGGAATGGAACGCTACTTCCAGATTGCGCGCTGCTACCGAGATGAGGACTTCCGAGCTGACCGTCAGCCCGAATTCACTCAGCTTGATATTGAGATGAGCTTCGTCAGCCAGGACGACGTCATTGCCGTGTCCGAGGACGTGCTGCGAGCAGTGTGGGCTGAAATCGGTTACGACTTGAAGACTCCGATCCCACGCATGCCGTTCAACGAAGCAATGGCCAAATACGGCTCCGATAAGCCGGATCTGCGTTTCGGATGCGAACTGATCGACCTGACCGACTACTTCAAGGACACCCCGTTCCGCGTCTTCCAGAACCCGTATGTGGGTGCAATCGTGATGCCAGGCGGTGCTTCACAGCCTCGCCGCACCTTCGACAAGTGGCAGGAATGGGCCAAGGCTCGTGGAGCCAAGGGACTGGCCTACGTGACCATTGCTGAGGACGGAACACTGGGCGGTCCCGTAGCAAAGAACATTTCCGATCAGGAACGCGAAGGCCTGGTCGAGGCCACAGGAGCCAACCCCGGTGACTGCATCTTTTTCGGCGCCGGAAAGCCCACAGCAACCCGCGAACTGCTTGGCGCTGTGCGCCTGGAAGTGGGACGCCGCTGCAACCTGATTGACGAGGACGCATGGTCATTCGTGTGGATCGTCGACGCACCCCTGTTCAAACCGACCGGCGAAGCTGAAGCAGAAGGTGACGTGGCGCTGGGGCACTCCTCATGGACCGCTGTCCACCACGCGTTCACCATGCCGCAGGACGAATGGCGTGACAACTTCGAGGACGATCCGGAGCACGCGTTGTCCTACGCCTACGACATCGTGTGCAACGGCAACGAAATCGGTGGCGGCTCGATCCGTATTCACCGTGACGACATTCAGCAGCGCGTCTTCAACGTGATGGGAATTTCCGAGGAAGAAGCCGAATCGAAGTTCGGATTCCTCATGAGCGCACTGAAGTTCGGCGCACCGCCACACGGCGGCGTGGCATTTGGATGGGACCGCATCGTCTCGCTGCTCACGCATGCCGACTCGATCCGTGACGTCATCGCCTTCCCGAAGTCCGGTGGCGGATACGACCCGCTGACCGACGCGCCCGCGCCGATCACGCCGCGTCAGCGTAAGGAAGCAGGGGTCGATGCGAAACCGCGCAAGCGCGGTGAAACAGACCAGGATCAGAAGGCCGACAAAGCCGACAAGGCGGAGAAGGCCGAAAAGGCTGGCCAGGCTGACAAGTCGTGATCGTCAGTGCCATTTTGTCAGGGCGGCTCGGACACACATGTGTCGGGTCGCCCTCGGCTTTTACGACGCCAGGCGTTCAAACAGTCTGGCACGCCGCGCAAGATAGTCGCCCTCGCTGATCCATCCGGACGAAAAATCAACAGTGCGATTCGGATCCATGATGCGCAGCACCTCCTCGCGACCAATACGCGTGGCGGCGTCGTGGAACAAGACGAGGTCTTCGAAGGCAGCTCGGAGCATTTCGTAACGTAGCGAGTAATACACGCCGAGGTCGTCCGCCGGATACACGACGAATGGGTCGCCTGAGAAGAACGCTCCGCCGGCGCTGGAATCGGCGAACGGATTAATGGGACGCACCGACAGCTGCGAGTAGTAGAAGTCAAACGCCCAGTGCAGGAAACCGCGACTGTTCGCGCAGAACAGCTGCAGACCGAGCATGCGGTGACGAATCGGGCGCTGCGCGATGAAACGGTTGGCCACAGCGTTCGCCTGACCCACGCAGTAGTACACCCAGGATGGCTCGTAGCCAGCCTCACGGAAACGCGTCACCGCAGTGGTGGCCACGATCGGATGGTCAACCAGGTCGATGTAATCCGGATCGGACAGTGCATCGCCCACCATCTGCCCTTCCAGCAGATCGATCACCTGCTTGCGCGCCGCCTGATAGCTGGAACGGTTGGTCTCATCAGGCTCGTCTGAAATATGCCACCAGATCGCATCACCGAGGTTGCGTCCACGGAAATAACCGATGAGGAATGGGATGAGCTGTTCGACAAACGCGCGGTACTTGGGCGAGGTTGCCTCCGTGTCCCATCCGAAACGCCGTTGTTCCCCCTCAGTTGTTTTCACGATGAACTGCGGACACGCGTGCGCACCCCACTGCGTGAACAGGTGTGGCAGTTCGAGGTAGCGGATACCCGCATCCAGTGCCATATCAACCCACCGATCGAGACGCTCCGTGGCGAAGTGGTACGTCCCGTCATAGCTGATATCCAGTAACTGTGCCGCAGGCCTGTAGGTGCCGACCGCCGTGTCGAGTGGGGGAGACCAGATCGGGGTCAGCAAGCTGTTCACGCCCATCTGTGTAGCGGCCCGCACATGATTGGCGAGGGCGTGCCAATGCTGCTCGGACCACATGGGAACGTGAAAGTACGTGGCGAGGCAATCCGGATGCAGCCACTGGGTGTTGATGAAATCGCTGTCGTGGTGTGTCAGATCAACGCCTGTGACAGATACGGTTTGTTCGAACAGATTTGAATCGGCGCGGGTGACAGTTACGGTGATTGTGCCCGAAAATGCCGGCACACTCACCCATACGGCATTCCATCCCATATGGTGCGCCTGCAGCACAACAGTCGTCAGAGCACCGTCGACGCTCGCGTCCAGAGGGGTCAGCAGATCGGGCAGCAGGGATGGTTGGGTTGCCAGATACCCGTCATCTGCATCTGCCGGTGCTGGCAGGCCGGCCGCAACCAGGTCAACGTGACAGACCTGGACGGGCTCACCGTCCGTGCGAATGGTCAACGTCAATTCAGAGCGCGACCAGTACACGTCCTGGTGCTCGTGCCAGGCCACCTGGAAATTGATCGACTGACCGGTGCGCGTGACCAATGGCTGCGTGAGCGAGTCGGGCTCCTCGCTGGGAAGCACCTTTGTCAGGTCGTCAACCAATCGGATATCGACGCGTGAAGTGGGGGCAGCCATCAAGATCCTTCCGCACGGTGTCAGTTGCCTTCCAGTGTGCCATGAAGTTCTCGCCCGTGCCGCCTAACGACGCTGATCAATGGGCACTTTCTTTTTGGAAGAGACACGCGACAAGTTCCAGCGAAGAGGACAAAAATGAGGCACACTAGAGACATGGCTCACATTGAAATGCATCCGGAGAATCCACAAGCCCGCCTGGTCACTAAGACCGTTGACCTCCTCAAGGAGGGTGGCACCATCGCATTACCGACCGACTCGGGATATGCGATTGCCTGCACCCTGGGGAACAAGGAAGGGATGGATGTCATCCGGCAGATCAGAAAACTCGACGAGAAGCACAACTTCTCGTTGCTGTGTCATTCCTTTGCGCAGCTGGGTGAGCTTGTCATCGTCGACAACCACCAATTCCGCACGATTAAGGCGCTGACGCCCGGACCGTACACGTTCATTCTCCAAGGCACCAAGGTCGTGCCTCGTATGACGCTGAACAAGAAGAAGCACACAGTGGGCGTCCGGCTGCCAGATCATGTGATTACTCAAACGATTGTCGAAGCTCTGGGGGAGCCGCTTCTGTGCTCGACTTTGATCATGCCTGGCGAAGACGAGCCGTTGGTGGACGGACACGATGTTGACGACCGCATCGGCAACATGGTGGATCTTGTCATTGTTGGCCCGGTCGGTCTGGCCGAACCGACAACCGTCATCGATTACACCGACGGTACGGCAGTGATCGCCCGTAAGGGCGCTGGCGACACGTCACTATTTGAATAGAAGTTTCCTGTGCGCTCTCGCACTGTGGAATGGCGCAGCGCGAGAGTACACGAATTTGGGAATTTTGCTCACAATCAGTATCCAAATTTCAGTTCCTTAGGTAGCATCCGGCATGGAGCTATATTCGAAGGAGCGATGTTGTGAGCGAACACGTCAGGCGAGAACCGCGCAGGACACGTGTGTGGATCCTGATCGCGGCATGCACTGCCGTGCTGGTTGCGCTGGTCGGTTCGGGGGCTGCCTACGCTGCCCACTACGATGAGCGGGCGCTTCCGCGTACATCTGTTGCCGCTATTCCAGTTTCAGGAATGACGCATGACGAGGTCGTTGCCGCTATCAACGAACGTGCGCAGAACATTCGTGTCACCGCCCGGGTTGATGGCAAAGAAACTGAGATCGCTCTGGCTGACGCCGGTATCCAGATCGACGCCGAAGCCACAGCGACCCTGGCTCTTGAATCGAGCCGTTCCTGGACAAGCCGCCTGCAGGGACTGTTCACATCCCGACAGATCCCGGTGGTGACCACAACGGATGAAGAGGCACTCAGCGCGATGGCGGAAACGCTTGCGCGTCAAGCGGGACCTGCTGCCGTCGATGCGTCCGCCCACTACGACGCCGACCGTGATGCATTCGTGGTTGATCCTGCCGAAAATGGCACAACGATTGACGCGCAAGCACTGACGACAGCTCTGATGGACGCTGCGACAACGCTGGGCGACACGGAAGTTGACCTGTCCTCGACGCAGTCGGAGCCGTCCGTTACCACAGAAGCCGCACAGCAGGCTGCCCAGCAGGCAGATGAAATGCTGGAGACAGACGTTTCACTGACCGACACGATCGACTCCTTCACACCCTCGCGCGCCGACGTTGCCCAGTGGATTTCCTTCGAGAACACGGACAGCAAGCTCACCGCCCACTACTCCTCTGAAGCTGTTGGCTCGTGGGTATCAGCAACTGCCCAAGCCTCAAATGTGGAAGCCGACCCTACGATCAACAACGTCAATGCTGCAGGCGACGTGCTGGTAGAAGCATGGCCAGGTAAACCCGGCCTGAAAGCCAATAATGTCGCTGACCTGTCGAACGCGCTGATGAGTGCCCTCGACAATGGCGAAACGTATGAAGGCACGATCACCTATGACGACGTGCCGCAGGAAACGAAGACGCGCCCGATCGCCCCGGGTGCGGAGAATCTGCCGTATCCGGCTGCTGAGGGCGAAAAGTGGATCGATATTGATCTGACCAGGCTGACGGTCACCCCGTACATCGGCACGAAACAGGCTCACGAACCCATCAGCATTGTTCCCGGCTCACCTGGCCACGAAACGGTCACCGGCCTGTATCACGTCTACCTCAAGTATGAGAAGCAGGACATGGGGTGCACACCCGAGTGGCCATACTGCGCCAAGGGCGTGCCGTGGGTGTCCTACTTCACGGGCTCGTACGCCATGCATGGCGCACCGTGGGTGAGTGAATTCGGATGGTCCGGACCGGGCGGTTCGCACGGATGCCTGAACATGCCCGTGTGGGGCGCAAAACTCATCTACGATTTCGACGAAATCGGCACCCCTGTCATGAGCCACTATTAAGCCGTATCCCTATGGATTTATTTGACAGTGAAGGCATTGACACCAATGGGGTACCCTCGTTCGACGAGCATGCGCCGCTCGCTGTGCGGATGCGCCCCACCTCGATTGACGAGGTCGTCGGGCAGAACCATCTGCTGACGGCGGGATCGCCCCTGCGACGCATGCTGTCAGCGGCAGCAGATTCTGGACCGCTCTCCTCCATGATCCTGTGGGGTCCGCCGGGAACCGGCAAAACGACCCTTGCCTACCTGGTGGCACGCGCCTCACATCGACATTTTGAAGAATTGTCCGCTGTTTCATCGGGAGTCAAGGACATTCGCGATGTCATCGCATCGGCACGCCGTCGCACCGCTGCCAGCGGCGAAGACACCATCTTGTTCGTTGATGAGGTCCACAGATTCTCCAAGTCCCAGCAGGACGCACTGCTTCCGGCTGTTGAAAACCGGTGGGTCACACTCGTGGCGGCGACAACCGAGAACCCGTCGTTCTCCGTCATTTCGCCATTGCTGTCACGTTCTTTGCTGTTGACGCTGCATCCACTCGACGAAGACGGGATTAGCGCATTGATTACCCGCTCCCTTGACGATGCTCGCGGACTGAAGAGTGAATTCACCATCGACGAGGCCGCTTTGGCTAGCCTCGTCCGACTGGCAGGAGCAGATGGCCGGAAGGCGTTGACACTGCTTGAAGCTGCAGCAGGTGCGGCGCGCGATGCGGACGATACGGTCATTGCTCAACACCACGTGGAAACCGCCGCAAACCAGGCGCTCGTGCGGTGGGATCAGGACCAGCACTATGACGTGGCTTCCGCGTTTATTAAGTCAATGCGCGGATCTGATGTCGATGCCGCCGTGCACTATTTGGCTCGGATGATCGAAGCGGGGGAGGACCCTCGTTTCATAGCCAGGCGCGTCATGATCTGTGCCTCTGAAGACGTGGGAATGGCGGCGCCGGAAATCCTCGGAATCTGCGTGGCAGCTGCTCAGGCAGTGGCGATGGTCGGCATGCCTGAGGCGCGTATTATCCTGGCACAGGCCGTGATCGCGGTGGCGACCGCCCCGAAATCCAATGCGTCCTATCTCGCGATCGATAAGGCGCTGGCCGACCTGCGCAGCGGGAAAGGCGGCCCGGTGCCTGCTCATCTGCGTGATGCCCATTACGCAGGAGCGAAGAAACTTGGGCACGGGGAAGGCTACCTGTATGCCCACGATGCGCCGCATTCTGTGGCCGCACAACAGTACTTACCGGATGATCTGCAAGGCACTCAGTACTACCGTCCGACTGAAAACGGAATTGAGGCAATGATCACGAAGCGGCTGACAGTGTTAAGGCAGCTGCTGTCCATGGGGTAAGCTATGAGGGTTGTCCACGACAACACCTGGGGTCTTAGCCGTTTGTGTTGACCCCATGTTCGGTTCAACGGGAGCCGGACATGACCCATGAAACAGGAAAGGAAACCGTTTTATGTCGACGAATCGTTCACGGAAGCAGGTGCGCCAGTCACGCGCACTCGGAATCGCACTGACCCCGAAGGCTGTGCGTTACTTTGAGAAGCGCCCCTACGGCCCCGGCGAGCACGGCCGTACCCGCCGTCGCCAGGATTCCGACTACGCCGTTCGTCTGAAGGAAAAGCAGCGTCTGCGCGCACAGTACGGCATCCGCGAAGCTCAGATTCGCCGCATCTTCGAAGAAGCTCGCCGTCAGGACGGCCTGACCGGTGAAAACCTGGTTGAGCTGCTCGAAATGCGCATTGATGCTCTGGTTCTGCGTGCAGGATTTGCCCGCACCATCCAGCAGGCTCGCCAGGTGGTTGTACACCGTCACATCATGGTGGACGGCAAGATCGTTGACCGCCCCTCTTTCCGCGTGAAGCCCGGACAGACGATCCAAGTCAAGCCAAAGTCGCAGACCACTGTTCCGTTCGAGATCGCCGCCTCCGGCGTGCACCGCGATGTACTGCCGGCAGTTCCGGATTACCTCGACGTTGAGCTGGAACGTCTCAAGGCCACACTGGTGCGTCGCCCCAAGCGCGCTGAAGTTCCAGTGACCTGTGACGTCCAGATGGTCGTTGAGCACTACTCACGCTGAGTATGAACGTGTGATGAGGACCCCGGGTGCCTGTGCGCCCCGGGGTCTTTATCGACACACCGTTCGAGGTCGCCCTTCAGGTGTATCTCGCTTTCCCTCTACTTTTCCAATACGATGAGGACACATGCGCACCTCTGAGATTCGTTCCCGCTGGCTCGACTACTTCGCTGCACACGATCACGAAATTCGTCCATCAGTTTCACTGATTTCTCCCGATCCATCGATTTTGTTCACGATCGCGGGGATGGTGCCGTTCATTCCGTATATCACCGGCGTTGAACCGCCGCCGTGGCCGCGCGTTGCATCGGTGCAAAAGTGCATCCGCACCAACGACATCGACAACGTTGGACGTACCACGCGACATGGCACGTTCTTCCAGATGAACGGAAACTTCTCATTCGGTGACTACTTCAAGGAAGGTGCGATCCACCTGGCGTGGAACCTGCTGACCGGCTCGCAAAAGGACGGCATGTACGGCCTGGACGCAGACCGACTGTGGACGACGCTGTGGGAGAATGATGACGAGTCCTACGACGTGCTGACCAAACAGATCGGTATGGATCCGCGCCACATCGTCAAGCTTCCACGCGAGGAAAACTTCTGGGATACAGGCCAGCCCGGGCCAGCCGGTCCGTGCTGTGAGTGGCACTACGACCGCGGCCCTGAATACGGTCCCGAAGCTGTGGGCGGCACCGTTGACCCGGGCGGCGACCGCTACCTCGAACTGTGGAACCTCGTTTTTGACCAGTACATGCGTGGCGAAGGCAGCGGAAAGGACTACCCGCTGCTGGGCGAACTCGATGACAAGGCCATTGACACGGGTGCAGGTCTCGAACGCCTCGCATTCGTCCTGCAGGACAAGCCGAATATGTACGAAATTGACGAGGTTTACCCCGTCATCCAGGCCGTCGAAGAGATGTCCGGGCGCCACTACCATGACGATGCCGATGACGACGTTCGCATGCGCGTGGTGGCTGATCATATTCGCTCCGCGATGATGCTGATCCTCGATGGCGTGCGACCCGGAAACGATGGACGTGGATATGTTCTGCGGCGCCTGATGCGCCGAGCCATCCGGTCGATGCGTCTGCTGGGTGTCGATACATCCTCACTCCCGACGCTGATGCCGGTTTCACGTGACGCCATGGCGCCGTCGTACCCGGATCTGGTGACGAACTGGGATCTTGTCGCAGATGTTGCGTACGGTGAAGAAGAATCGTTCATGCACACCCTCACCTCGGGCACGACGATCCTGAACGCGGCAGTCAAGCAGGCCAGGGAAACGAGCCAGGAGGCGCATTCGACGGCCACCCTCAGCGGTGAAGACGCGTTTGCGCTGCATGACACCTACGGCTTCCCGATTGATCTGACCCTCGAGATGGCGGCCGAACAGGGCGTGAGCGTGGATGAACAGCGCTTCACGGAGCTGATGAACGAGCAGAAGCAGCGTGCTCGCCAGGATGCTCGCGCCAAGAAGACCGGACACGTTGATGTTCGCGTTTTCCACGAGATTGCACATGAGCTGGGCGGGCAGTCTCAGTTCCTCGGATATACCGACATGGCAGCCGACGCGCATGTGGCAGCAATTCTGGTGGATGGTCAGTCAGTGCCCGCAGCAACAGCTCCCGCACATGTTGAGGTCGTCCTCGACCAAACACCGTTCTACGCGGAGATGGGCGGTCAGCAACCCGACCACGGCACCATTCGCGTGGCAGAAGGCGGGGGAGTGGTCCGCATTGATGACGTGCAGGCTCCGATCAAGGGGCTGACGGTCCATCGCGGCGAACTGGTCGAAGGTACCATTTCTGTCGCTGCCGACGCGTGGGCGGAGATCGACACTGAACGCAGGCGCGCCATTGCGCGCGCACACACCGCCACTCACATGATTCATCGCGCTTTGCACCAGATCGTCTCGGACAACGCTACGCAGGCAGGATCGGAGAACTCGCCGTCGCGTCTGCGCTTCGACTTCCGCCACAACAGTGCGCTGGAAGCCAGTCAGGTTGATGACATTGAATCCCTGGTCAACGACCGGCTGTCTGATGATCTGGCTGTGACGGATGAAGTGATGCCAATCGAACAGGCTCTGCAGACCGGAGCTATGGCGTTGTTCGGTGAAAAGTACGGTTCCGAAGTGCGTGTTGTGTCGATCGGCGGCGACTGGTCGAAGGAACTGTGCGCAGGTACTCACGTCCCCACAACCGGACATATCGGACGCATCGCGCTGCTGGGTGAATCATCCATCGGATCCGGTGTGCGCCGTATCGATGCACTGGTCGGATCTGGTGCCTACGGATTCCAGGCTCGCGAACATGCCCTTGTTTCGCAGCTGTCATCGCTGCTCGGAGGGCGCCCCGAAGATCTGCCCTCGCGCGTTGAACAGCTGATGGCGCGTGTGAAGAAAGCAGAGAAAGCGCTCGAGGAGGCCGAAACGCGCGGCGCGCTGGCACATGTCGACCAGCTCATCGCTGAGGCCACAATGCATAATGGCATCCGCGCCGTTGCCGCATCGGCCGGCCAGATGAGTTCTGCCGACAACGTGCGTTCCCTGGCGCTCGCCGTGCGCGACAAGATGGGCGAGGGCGAGCCTGCGGTGGTGGCACTGATCGGAGATATCGACTCCAAGCCGAGTATCGTTGTCGCAACCAACCAGAGTGCGCGTGAGCGCGGCGTCAAGGCTGGAATGCTTGTGCGCACTGCTGCGCAGGTTCTCGGTGGCGGTGGCGGTGGCCGTGATGACGTTGCCCAAGGTGGCGGTCGTGATCTGACGAATATGGATCAGGCCCTGTCAGCGATCACCGACTCGCTGAAGTAAACAGGGAAGGTAGACCTGGTGAGCATGCGAACGGGAGTACGTCTGGGACTGGACGTGGGGACCGTGCGCATCGGTGTGGCCAGGTCCGATGAACGCGGGATCGTGTGCCTGCCGGTGGAGACCGTTCATGTTCAACGAGATCATTCTGAAATCGATGATCTGTTGGACATCATCGATGAATACGATCCGATTGAGATCGTGGTCGGGCTGCCTCGGCACTTGAAGGGGACAGAGGGACAAAGTGCCCATATGGCCCGCAGCGTGGCCAACCGAATTGCGGCACGCTGGCGTGGCGGACGCATCTGTATGGTGGATGAACGCTTAACCTCCAATCAGGCTCACAGCAGGCTCCGGGACAGTAAAGTGGAAACTCACCGCCATCGGGAGATGGTGGACCAGGTCGCGGCTCAGATTATTCTGGAGCTAGCGCTGGAGAGCGAACGAATATCGGGGACTCCGCCAGGGCAAACCGTGTCTCTGGGAGATCCATCGTTGAGTAGTGGAAAGGCCGAACGTGACTGATTCAGACCCATTGCGGCCACCGTTCCCTTCACGAAGGGATCGCCACCGTCACCGGCAAACCTCGCAAGAATCCAGGACCTCTCAGCCCTCACAGCGTGTACCTCGCCCATCGTCAGGGGGCACTCCGGCAGGTGGTGTGGAACTACCGACGCGCGCGCAGCGCCGTGCACAACTCAGTGCCGAGGCGCGCCGCAATGCAGCTCGTCAGCAGCGCAAACGTCGAACTCGACGCAAAATTCGGACCTTTATCGTCATCATTGCCGTGCTGGCTGTTCTGGGCGGAGCGGCGTATGTTGCCGTGTCTGCACTGAAGTCCACCGGAGTTGTGGCGGACCAAAGCGATGACTACCCAGGCCCCGGCTCAGGAAGCGTCGAAGTCACCATTAACAAAGGCGAGATCGGTTCCGATATTGGAGCTAAACTTGTCGAGGCCGACGTGGTGAAGTCAGTTGCAGCCTTTAACCGCGCGTTTGACGCAAATAAGGCGGCATCGGGCATCAAACCCGGCACGTACCAGCTGAAGAAACAGATGTCGGCTTCTGGTGCCGTGGCAGCGTTGCTGGATGAAACCAACCGTACCGAAAACACCGTGACTGTCACCCCAGGTTCGGTACTGAAGCAGACTCTCGATAAAATGCGTGAAGTGAGCGGCTTCAGTGACGAGGCGATTCAGGAAGCCATCAACAACCCTGAAACACTGGGACTGCCTGCGCAGGCTCAGGGTAATCTCGAAGGCTGGCTTGAACCAGGTTCGTACGAGGTATCTCAGGACGATACGCCTGCTGACCTGCTCTCGGAGATGATTCAGGCGCGAGTCGACGCACTGGATCAGGCAGGAGTGCCCGAGGATCAGCGCCAGACCGTCCTGATTAAAGCTTCCATTGTGGAGCGCGAAATGCACCTGGAAAAGTACATGCCGATGGTGGCACGCGTCATTGAAAACCGCCTGAAGGACACTGAAGGTGAAACTCGTGGCCAGCTCAAGATGGATTCCACCGTCCTGTACGGTGTGGGCAAGTATGGCGGCGTTCCTACGAAGGATGACCTGGCCAACGACAACCCGTATAACACCTACCTGATCAAGGGACTGCCTCCGGGGCCCATCGCCTCGCCATCATCCACAGCAATTAACGCGGTCCTCAATCCTGAACCCGGTGACTGGCTTTATTTCGTCACCATCGACCTTGACACCGGTGAAACCCTGTTCGCGACGACGAACGAGGAACAGGAAAAGAACAAGGTAAAGTTCGATGAATATTGCGAAGCCAATCCCGGAAAGTGCTGACACGAGCCGCTGGGCGGCGGTCATTGGGTCGCCCGTGGCGCACTCGTTGTCACCCGTCCTGCACAGGACCGCATGGGACGATCTGGGGTGTGACCCACGGTGGGCCTACCGACGCATCGAATGCGACAGGGACGGCGTTGCATCCCTGATCCAGCAGTGGGATCCGAACTGTCTGGGACTGTCAGTGACCATGCCGTGTAAGCAGGTCATTGCCCCGCTCATGGATGTAGTTGATCCGCTGGCCAAAGCAGTGGGATCCATCAACACTGTCGTCCCGGCAGGCGGGTTACTGACCGGTCTGAACACGGATGTCGAAGGCATCGTGGAAGCTGTCAGGCGAGCGCGCACTGGACTCGAGCCGATTCGCAGCGCAACGATCCTGGGGGGCCGCGCAACTGCCTCATCCGCGCTGGCTGCGCTGAAGAGCATGCACGTTGATGATGTCCGTATCGTCGCGCGGCGCTTTTCGGGGCCAGGATCCGTTGTTATGGCAGAAAGCCGCCTGGGCGTGACCAGTACCCACATCATGTGGGATGACACTGAACGCGTCATCGCCAGCCTGGATGAAACCGATGTCGTGATCTCCACTATGCCGGCCGGCGTGTGTGACAACATTGCCGCACGTGTACGGCCACGATCCGAACAGACTCTGCTGGACGTGGTGTATGCACCGACTATCACACCACTCGTTCAGGCCTACCGTGACCGTGGGGCGCGCATTGCTCACGGCCTCGACATGCTGGTATTCCAGGGACTGGCGCAGGTGCGCGTGATGACCAGTCGAACACCCCGAGTCGAACCCGTCATGGATGCGGTGTATCGTGCAGCGGAAGTACCTCGAGCATCATGATCATGGGCAACGATGTTGGAGCGCTGTCACTGGCGCTGTCGCTGATGGTCTGGATCGCGATCGCCATGTGGCTGAACCGCGCAGGATGGCGCGTTCAGCGTCGCTGCTTCACCACCATCAACATGAGGCCCATGAATCGCATGACGGTGGTATGGGTCTGTGCCCTCACCGGCATGGTCACCCTGCTTGCCGCGCATGCCTCACCGATGGCGCCCGCGATCGTCACTCTTGCGATGATCGGGCCTCTGAGCGCGTTCGTTGACGCCAAGACCCATAAGTTGCCCACGCGTTACACCCTCGTCCTTGCTGGGGGTGCCATCATCGGCATCGCGTCAGTCATTTTCTGCAGCGAGTACGCTCAACAGGTCAACGACACGTGGTGGATCTCCATGATCGGCGGAATGGTGATGTGGACTCTGCCCTTGTGGCTGTCAGCGAAGATTTCGCACGGAGCAGGCTACGGTGACGTCAAACTTGCGCCGGTGCTGGGTGCACTGACAGGTATCCCCGGATGGGCATGCACGTTTGGTGGTCTGGTCATCTGTTTTGTGGGAGCGGGCATCGCAGCGGTGTGGGCGATCATTGCACTGGGAGCTCATGGCCGCACCCGCGTCGCTCTGGGCCCGTGGCTCATTGGCGGAGCAGCGCTGGCACTGGTCCTGTGGGAGATCATCCCGTCCTGGCAGATACCTGCGTGAGGCACACGGTAGTGGAATGAGATGCTTCGACGTCGCTCAATGTGACACACTCGGAGCATGCTCAGATGGATCACCGCTGGAGAATCACATGGCCCGGCTCTTGTCGCGACCCTGGATGGACTACCCGCCGGCATCACATGCACGACGCAGACCATCACGCAGGCATTGGCTCGCCGCCGCCTTGGATACGGACGAGGCGCACGTCAACGCTTCGAACAAGACGTCGTGCACATTCTGTCCGGTATTCGTCACGGCACCACCCTCGGATCTCCGATCGCCGTGACCATCGAGAACACAGAATGGCCCAAGTGGGAAACCGTCATGAGTGCGGATCCGGTGGATCCCGACGCATTGCTCGTCAATGCCGGAACCGGCGATGAGCGCGAAGTTGCCCGCAATAAACGCCTGACTCGGCCTCGTCCAGGACACGCTGATCTGCCAGGAATGCTGTCGTACGGCCACGAGGATGCCCGGAATATCCTCGAGCGCGCTTCTGCGCGCGAAACTGCCGCTCGGGTCGCTTTGGGAGCTATTGCCGAGGAATATTTGCGCCAAGTTGCCGGAATTGAACTGGTCAGCCACGTCGTTGCTGTCGGAGACCGCTATGTTGGCTCCACCACGCTTCCGACTCCGCGCGAAACCCAGGCCCTTGATGAGTCGCCCGTACGCACCCTGGATCCGCAGGCTGAACAGAAATTCACGGAGGCGATTGATAAGGCTCAAGGCAACGGTGACACGATCGGTGGTATTGCTGAAGTCATCGCCTACAACGTTCCGATCGGAATCGGCACGCATGTCAGTGCTGACCAACGCCTGGATACCCAGCTTGCCGGTGCGCTCATGTCCATCCAGTCCGTCAAGGCCGTCGAAATCGGTGACGGCTTCCTGCAGGCACGCATGCCTGGGTCAACCGCACATGATGAAATAGTTCATGCCGACGACGGCCACCTGACCCGAACTTCCAACCATGCGGGCGGCATTGAGGGCGGGACCAGCAACGGGCAGCCGATTATTGTGCGCGCAGGCTTCAAACCGATTTCCACGGTGCCGCACGCGTTGCGAACCGTGGATATGGCAACCGGTGAGGATGCTCAGGCACTGCATCAGCGCTCCGACACGTGTCAGGTTGTCCCCGGAGCAGTCATCGCGCAGGCGATGGTCGCCCTCGTCATGGCTCGGGCGCTTCAATCACATGCGGGCGGGAATTCACTGGAAGAATGCAAGCGCAATCTGCGAGCCTACATGGCCGCTATCGAGGCGCGCGCATGAGCGCGATCCCCGCACATCTGCCGATTTTCCTGGTCGGACTGCCGGGGGCAGGCAAGACCCGCGTCGCACGGCTGTTGTCTGAACGCCTCGGAGTGCCGTGCGAAGATACTGATGAGATTGTTGTGCGCACCCAGGGTCGTCCCGTCACTGATATCTTCAGGGACGAGGGCGAAGCAGCTTTCCGTGAATATGAACGTCAGGCGATCGAATTGGTCTTGAACCACCGTTCGGTGATCTCACTGGGCGGGGGAGCTGTGACCTCGCCTCAGGTGCGGCAACTGCTGAAAGGTCAGACCGTTGTTTTTATCGACGCGGACCACGATGAACTGGTGCGCCGGACCTCGGGCAAGAATCATCGTCCGCTCCTGGCAGGTGATGCCGATGCTGCTTTACGCAGACTACGCAGTGAACGCGCAGGCTACTACGATGAAGTGGCGACCATACGTGTGACCTCGGATTCAGGTCCAGTGGAGCGTGTTGTGGAGGACATCGTGATGACGTTCAGTGACGTGACGACACTGACAGTGGACGGACCCGCTCCCTATGACGTCCTGATCGGACACTCGCTTGTGCCACAGGTGTTGACCCACTACGTTCCCGCCGGGTCACGCACCCTCATCGTGCACCCACCGGCAGTGGCCGAGTACGTCAACCAGATCGCTGACAACCTGACGCGCCACGGTGTTGAGGTGGCCGTCATGGAACATCCAGATGGCGAAAGCGGAAAAACCTTTGCGGTCGCGGAAGCTGGATGGCAGGCAGCAGCTGAAGCTCACATTGGCAGACGAGACACCGTGATTGGGATTGGCGGGGGAGCAACCACTGACCTGGCAGGGTTCATCGCCGCCACCTGGCTGCGCGGAGTGGACGTGATCCAGATCCCGACGACGCTCCTGGGCATGGTCGATGCAGCGGTGGGAGGCAAGACCGGTATCAATACGCCGGCCGGCAAGAACCTCGTGGGATCATTTCACACGCCGCGCGTTGTGATCGAGGACGTCGCGCTGCTGGACACGCTGCCGAGCCAGCAGATGCGCTCAGCGATGGGCGAGGTCATCAAGTGCGGTTTCATCGCAGACCGCGCGATCATTGACCTGATTCGTGACCACATCGAAGACACTGCTGTGCTGATCGATCCGCACGGACTCAACCTGCGAGAACTGGTGGAGCGTTCCGTTGCCGTCAAGGTGCGTGTTGTCAGTTCCGACCTCAAGGAATCCGGTATGCGCGAAATTCTTAACTATGGCCACACCCTCGCGCATGCCATTGAGCGGCAGGAAAACTTCACGTGGCGACATGGTGACGCTGTGGCCGTCGGCTGCATCTTTGCCGCCGAACTCGCCCACGCCCGCGGCATGCTCACTGACGAGGATGTCCAGCTTCACCGCGACCTGTTCAGCGCGTTTGACTTGCCTGTGTCCTACAGCGGTGCGCGCCTCGACGACCTTGTCCAGATCATGAAGCTGGATAAGAAAGTGCGCAACGGCGAACTCAGGTTCGTCCTTTTGGACGGTAGTGGCCATCCGGTTGTGCAGGTGGTTGATCCTGAGCAGCTGCGCATTCCAGCGAGCAAGGTAGGCATTCATGCTGACTGAGAGTGGACCGAGTGTCGTCCTTATTGGAGTGACAGGATCGGGTAAGACGACGGTGGGACGGCTCTTGGCTGACCGTCTGGGATTGCGTCTCATGGAGACAGACGACGTGGTCTCACGTGACCTGGATTTGTCCATCCACCAGCTGATTGTGAGCCGCGATCCGCGCCTGGAAGACGCGCAGCGGCGCACAGCTCTTCGTCTGCTCAGCCCAGACGGCCAGGCACGTGGTCAGATCGTCACCCTCAGCGCATCGTTGCCGACAGATGAAGGGGTGCGTGCCGCACTGCTCAAAGCACGCAGCAACGGCACAACCGTAGTGGAGCTGGCTGCCACCCCTGCAGAGATCGCACGCCGAGAGAATATGGGCGCCCCTCGGTCAGTCGCCCTGGGCGCTCCGCGCGCGATGATGACGCAGATGATGAAAGAACTGCGGGAATCATATGCGCCACTGGTTGACGTGAGTGTGAACACGGTTGGGGTCAGTCCCGCTGACGTGGTGAGGAATATTGCTCAATCGTTGTAAGATAGCGGGCGATTAGGTTTTGTCGAGAGTGAAGGAATGCACGTGGCTACTACAAATGATCTGAAGAACGGCCTGGTGATGGTGATTGACGGCCAGCTGTGGCAGGTTGTCGAATTCCAGCACGTCAAGCCCGGTAAAGGCCCTGCATTCGTTCGCACGAAGATCCGCAACGTGATGTCCGGCAAGACCGTCGACAAGACGTTCAACGCAGGCGTCAAGATCGAAACAGCCACTGTGGATCGCCGCGACATGACCTACCTGTACCAAGATGGCGATGACTACGTCTTCATGGATCAGGAAACCTACGAGCAGATCATGGTGCCGCGCGAAACTGTGGGCGACGCCGTGAACTACATGGTGGAGAACCAGGATGTCATCGTCTCCCAGCACGACGGCCAGGTTCTCTTCATTGACCTGCCGGCAACTGTGACACTGACTATTACGCACACCGAGCCCGGCCTTCAGGGTGACCGCTCCTCGGCAGGCACCAAGCCAGCGACGCTCGAAACCGGCTATGAAATCCAGGTTCCTCTGTACATGGAGGAAGGAAGCCGCATCAAGGTTGACACCCGCACCGGCACATACTCCGGACGAGTCACTGACTGACCGTGTCCGCTTTCGCTTTCACTGCCCGCACCAAGGCCCGCAAGCGCGCAGCCGACGTCATTTACGAGGCCGACCAACGCGGTATGGGTCGCAACCCGGAAGTTCTGCGCGACCTTCTGCGTGAGCGGCGTGTCGTTACCGCAGCGCAGACACCGCTGCCGGAATACTCTCTGCAGATTATCGAGGGCGTGGCAGAGCGCCTGCACGACATCGATACATTGCTGCGTCAACACGCAAAAGTGCACGGTCTGGATCGGATGCCGGCCGTTGACCTGGCCGTGCTGCGCGTTGCAGTGTGGGAACTGCTTGTGAACGAGGACGACGTTCCTCCGCTGGTTGTCATTGACGAGGCGGTGTCGATCGTGAAGTCCATTTCGACTGATGATTCGCCTGCTTTTGTCAATGCCGTGCTCGATGCGATTCGGCGTGGCCTCGAGACGCCATCGTGGACGCGTGAGCGTGTGATGGACGAGCCTGCACGTCTTGACGAGCCTGCCCCGGACAGCGGCAGCGAAGCTGACACGCAGAATCCGAGCTTTGCTGATGTTGAAAAGCAGCATCCAAGCCTTGCGGATGTTGAAAATATGAATATGGATGAGCTTGACGAGCTCTTGTCGGACTACTGAGCCTGGAGGCCGCTTCCACTAAACGGAAGCGGCCTTCACGTATGTAATGTCACCTCGGCGCGCCCGCCGACAGACGCGCGAGTGCGCTACTCTAAAAACCGGAACGATCAACCTTTAAGGTCCGTCCTGTGAGGCGGGGAAGGGAGGTCCACTGTGGGCCAGTCATATCCACAATCAACCGAGCGAGATGCCCGGGGCAAAGAAGTCCTGGGAGGTGATGACATCGCTCGTTCCCTGACCCGAATCGCCTACGAGATCATCGAACGCAACAAGGGTGCACGTGGCCTTGTCATTGCGGGAATTCCTACACGCGGTGAATACCTCGCCCGCCGCCTCATTGAACGGATCAAGGAAGTCTCTGGCGAGCAAGCCGATCTGGCGATCATTGACACCACCATGTTCCGCGATGACCTCCATCGTCATCCCATCCGCACACCCCACCCGAGCAGTATCCCTGCCGGCGGGATCGATGCGCGCGTGGTTGTCCTCGTCGATGACGTGCTGTATACCGGACGCACGATCAAAGCGGCGCTGGATGCCCTTGGATCACTGGGACGTGCAGATTCTGTACAACTGGCCATCCTCGTCGATCGCGGACACCGTGAGCTGCCAATCCGCCCCGACTTTGTCGGCAAGAACCTGCCGACCTCGCGTGAGGAAACAGTCAAGATTCTCCTGACTGAAGCCGATGGGAAAGACGCCGTCATTCTGGGAGGACACAACTGATGACTTTCTCGCACCTGCTCAGTATTCGCGACCTGACCCGCGAAGATGCCATCGACATCCTCGACACTGCCGAAGCAATGGCGGCCACGCAGTCCCAGCGAGTCAAGAAATTGCCGACACTGTTGGGACGCACCGTCGTTGACCTGTTCTTCGAAGACTCCACGCGCACACGCTGGTCGTTTGAGACGGCTGCGAAACGCCTGTCCGCCGATGTCATCACCTTCCAGTCCAAAGGATCATCGGTCGCCAAAGGTGAAACCCTCAAAGATACGGCCTTGACGCTGCAGGCAATGGGCGCAGATGCCGTCGTGATCCGGCACCCCTCATCGGGCGCAGCTCACCGCCTCGCTCACGCGGGCTGGATCGACCTGCCCGTCATCAACGCAGGCGATGGCACTCACCAGCATCCCACCCAGGCGCTGCTCGATGCGATGACGCTGCGTCGCCACTTCAAGCGTGACGTGAGCGACCCGTCCGTCAACCCTGTTCCTGCGGGCACGGATCTGGCGGGCGCACGCGTGACAATCGTGGGCGATGTTCTGCATTCGCGTGTGGCGCGTTCCAACGTTGACCTGCTGAGCCTGCTGGGTGCGCACGTGACCCTGGTGGCACCGCCCACATTGCTGCCGATGGGTGTGGAGCAGTGGGCCTGCGACATTGACTACGATCTTGATCATGCGATCGACGAGGCTCCCGATGCGCTCATGATGTTGCGCGTCCAGCGTGAACGCATGAGCGGTGCCGGTGGAGGATTCTTCCCGTCACCGGGTGAATATCACGATGCCTACGGCCTGGACGTGCACCGCTATGCGCGTCTGAGCGACCACTGCATCATCATGCACCCCGGCCCCATGAACCGCGGCCTCGAAATCTGCGCAGAAGCGGCCGATTCGCCGCGATCCGTTGTTGTTGAACAAGTTGCCAATGGCGTGAGCGTCCGTATGGCGGCTCTGTACATGCTGCTTGCCCCGGAAGGAACCCACCGTGACTGATCACCCCACTCAACTGCTCATCACCGGACTCAACATCGAAGGAGACGGTCAGACCGACCTGCTCATCGAAGACGGAGTCATCATTGCCGAGGGCGACCAGGCTCGCGTCGATGGCGCCCATGCACACACGCTGGATGCAGACGGGCTCATTGCACTGCCCGGACTGGTAGACCTCCACACGCACCTGCGTCAGCCAGGCAAACAAGACGCCGAAACCGTCGAATCAGCCTCCCGCGCTGCGGCGGCAGGCGGCTTCACCTGCGTGCACGCCATGGCGAACACGTTACCCGTAGCCGACACAGCATCGGCAGTTGAACAGATCTGGTGGATGGGCCAGGAAATCGGATTGACCGAGGTACGCCCCGTCGGCGCCGTCACGAAAGGTCTTGAAGGCAAACACATGGCCGCACTGGGCGCGATGGCGAACTCGCGCGCTCAGGCTCGTGTCTTTTCAGATGACGGCAAGTGCGTGTCGGACCCGGTGCTCATGCGCCGCGCTCTCGAATACGTCAAGTCCTTTGGGGGAGTAGTCGCCCAGCACGCGCAGGATCCTGGACTGACCGAGGGCTCCCAGATGAATGAGTCAGAACTGTCCGGTGAGCTGGGCATGACCGGCTGGCCTGCAGTGGCAGAAGAGTCCGTGATTGCGCGCGATATTCTGCTGGCTCAGCACGTGGGATCTCGCCTGCATGTGTGTCACGTGTCGACCAAAGGATCGGTGGAACTGATCCGCTGGGGTAAGCGCATGGGTGTCAATGTGACAGCCGAAGCGACCCCGCACCACCTGTTCCTGACGGAGGACCTGGCTGCCACCTACGATCCGATCTATAAAGTCAACCCGCCGCTGCGCTCACGAGAAGATGTGGACGCGGTGCGTGAAGGCCTGGCCGACGGCACGATTGACATCGTCGCAACGGATCATGCGCCGCACAACATGGAAGAAAAAGACTGCGAATGGCAAGCCGGCGCATTCGGCATGCTTGGACTGGAAACGGCGCTGCCCATCATTATCGAAACGATGGTGAAGCCCGGACTGATGGACTGGCACGACGTGGCCCGCGTCCTGTCACGCACCCCGGCGCGCATCGGCTTGGTTGACCATCAGGGGCTGTCTCTCACCGTGGGTAACCCCGCGAATATTACGCTGGTCGATCCGACCGTGCGTGTGCGCGTCAACCGCTCTGACTTGCATTCACGCTCCGTCAACACGCCGTATGACGGAATGGATGTCACAGGTCGGATCATTCATACGATCTTCAACGGGAAGGTCACCGTCCGTGATGGTGCTTTGGCGGCAGAAGGGACCGCACAATGACCACACACGATGATCTGGCCTTGCTCGTCCTCGAAGATGGGCGCATTTTCCGTGGACGTGCGTGGGGAGCGCGTGGCCGCACATTGGGTGAAGTCGTCTTCGCCACGTCAATGACGGGGTACCAGGAAACATTGACGGATCCGTCCTATCATCAGCAGATTGTCGTCATGACCAGCCCACATATCGGCAATACCGGCGTCAATTCGGAGGACTCCGAATCCTCACAGATCTGGGTCGCCGGATTCGTGGTGCGTGACCCGGCCCGTCGCGCGTCCAACTGGCGTGCCTCAGGAGAGTTGGAAGAAGAACTGATCCGCCAGGACATCGTCGGAATCGCAGATGTCGACACGCGAGCCATTACACGCCACATCCGCTCTCACGGTGCGATGCGCGGGGGGATCTTCTCCGGCACCGCGCTGCCTGCAGGTGCCGAGTACATGAGCGAGTATGTGTGTGAGTCACTGGTACGCATCGTGCAGGACCAGCCTCACATGGCCGGTTCATCGCTTTCACAGGCGGTGTCAACGTCGCACACGTACGTGGTGCCGGCAGCAGAAGACGGAGCCGACAATCACAAACGCGTCGTGGCAGTGGATCTGGGCATCAAATCACGTACACCCGAGCAGCTCGCGGCACGGGGTGTTGACGTCTACGTCGTGCCCCAGGACATCACCGCCGGTGAGATCCTCGAACTCGAACCTGACGGCGTATTCTTCTCCAACGGTCCGGGTGACCCCTCAACCGCCGAGCACCAGATTGGTGTGCTCCGCGCCATCTTGGACCAGGGGATTCCCTTCTTTGGCATCTGCTTTGGCCATCAGCTTTTCGGCCGAGCTCTGGGATTTGGCACTTACAAGCTGGAATTTGGTCACCGGGGGGTCAACCAGCCAGTGCGCGATGAGCGCAGCGGACGAGTGGAGATTACCTCCCACAACCACGGTTTCGCCGTGGACGTGCCAGTCGGTGAGCCGGTAGTTGCTCCCTTCGACAAGGGACGGTACGGACGAGTTGAGGTCAGCCACATTGACCTCAATGATCGAGTGGTGGAAGGCTTACGCGCCCTCGACATTCCAGCATTCTCCGTCCAGTTCCACCCCGAGGCGGCGGCCGGTCCCCACGATGGGGAACACCTCTTCGACCAGTTTCTTTCCATGCTGAGCCACGATAAGGAGGATGCTTCCGATGCCTCAGCGCACTGATCTGAAATCCGTCCTCGTCATTGGTTCAGGCCCGATCGTCATCGGTCAGGCATGCGAATTTGACTACTCCGGGACGCAGGCCTGCCGTGTCCTGAAAGAAGAGGGCCTGCGGGTCATTCTCGTTAACTCGAACCCCGCAACCATCATGACCGATCCGGCGATGGCGGATGCGACATATGTGGAACCGTTGACCTGCGAAGTGGTCACCTCCATCATTGAAAAGGAACGACCCGATGCGTTACTGCCCACCCTGGGTGGCCAGACCGCCCTCAACCTCGCCGTTGAACTGGCAGAAAGAGGCGTACTCGAGCATTACGGCGTTGAACTGATCGGCGCCTCCATCGAGGCGATCCAGGCTGGTGAAAACCGTGAGACGTTCAAGGAAATCGTGGCGCGCTGCGGAGCTGAAGTTGCACGCTCATCCATTGCGCACACGCTGGAAGATTGCCATGCTGCTGCCGAAGAGCTCGGCTATCCGCTGGTAGTGCGTCCCTCGTTCACCATGGGCGGTCTGGGTTCGGGTATTGCGTTCACACCCGACGACCTTGACCGCATCGCTGGCGCAGGCCTCGAAGCGTCCATGACCACCGAAGTTCTGCTGGAAGAGTCCATCCTGGGATGGAAAGAATACGAGCTGGAACTGATGCGCGACGCCGCCGATAACGTGGTGGTTGTCTGTTCGATTGAAAATGTTGACCCTGTGGGCGTGCATACCGGCGATTCGATCACGGTTGCTCCGGCTCTGACCCTGACCGACCGTGAACTCCAGCGGCTGCGCGATATTGCGATCGCCGTGATCCGTGAAGTCGGCGTGGATACGGGTGGCTGCAACATTCAGTTCGCTGTGCACCCGCAGAGCGGGCGCATCATCGTCATCGAGATGAATCCGCGCGTCTCACGCTCTTCAGCTCTGGCCTCCAAGGCAACCGGTTTCCCGATCGCGAAGATCGCGGCACGTTTGGCCACTGGCTTCACCCTCGATGAGATTCGCAACGACATTACAGGCTCCACGCCGGCCTCGTTTGAACCGACGTTGGACTACGTGGTGGTGAAGGTTCCACGATTCACTTTCGAGAAGTTCCCTGAAGCCGATGAGACGCTGACGACATCCATGAAGGCCGTGGGCGAAGCAATGGCGATTGGGCGCAACTTCACCGAAGCCCTCAATAAGGCGCTACGGTCCCTCGACAAGACGGGCGTGCAGTTCCACTGGGACGGCGCCGATCCGACACCGGCGGATGTCGAGGACCTGCTCACCCGCATCGCCACCCCGACCGAACACCGATTCGTTCAGGTCCAACAAGCTCTGCGCGGGGGTGCAACCCTGGAACAGGTATGCGAAGCAACCGGCATTGACCCGTGGTTCATCGACCAGATCATGCTGATCAACGAGGTCGCCCGCAGCGTCAGGAACGCGCCGGCGCTGACTCCGGACGTGCTCACCGCGGCCAAGCGGCACGGCTTTTCGGATCGACAGATCGCGGTATTGCGTAGCCTGACCGAAGATACTGTGCGCCAGGTTCGCCACGCCTTCAACATCCACCCGGTGTTCAAGACAGTCGACACGTGCGCAGCCGAATTCGCGGCACGCACCCCGTACCATTACTCCTCTTACGATGAGGAAACGGAAGTTACTCCACGCAGTCGCGAAGCAGTGATGATTCTGGGTGCTGGGCCGAACCGAATTGGTCAGGGTCTTGAGTTCGATTACTCGTGTGTGCACGCAGCATTCGCACTGCAGGATACCTACGACACGATTATGGTCAACTGCAACCCAGAGACTGTGTCGACCGATTATGACATCTCAGATCGTCTCTATTTCGAGCCGCTGACCCTGGAAGACGTCATTGAAATCTACCGGGCAGAATGCGAGGCTGGTCCCGTTAAGGGTGTGTTGGTCCAGCTGGGTGGACAAACGCCACTGTCACTGGCCTCCGACTTGGAAGCGGCAGGTGTGCCGATTCTGGGAACTACGCCCTCGTCGATTGCGCTGGCGGAGGATCGCGAAGCCTTTGGTCATATTCTCAGCGAGGTGGAGCTGCCCGCACCTGCCCACGATATTGCGCACACGCCGGCGCAGGCTTTGGGTGTGGCGCAGGCGGTTGGATACCCGGTCCTGGTGCGCCCCTCGTTCGTGCTTGGCGGGCGCGGAATGGCGGTCATTAACGATGCGGACGCCCTGCGCGCCTACCTCGACCGCCCCGACATTGACGAGCTGTTCACCTCAGGTCCGCTCCTGATCGATCGGTTCCTTGACGACGCCATTGAAATTGACGTTGATGCGCTCTACGACGGCACCGAGTTGTTCATGGGCGCAGTGATGGAACACATCGAGGAAGCGGGCGTCCACTCGGGCGATTCGGCGTGTGTGCTGCCACCCATGTCACTGTCGGAGCGGGAAGTTGCCCGCATTACAGCTTCGACGGAAGCACTCGCCAGCCAGATCGGAGTGCGCGGCCTGATCAACGTCCAGTTCGCGCTCATGTCGAACGTTCTGTACGTGATCGAGGCCAACCCGCGTGCCTCGCGTACGGTGCCGTTTGCATCGAAGGCGACAGGCGTTCCGCTGGCGCAGGCGGCAGCCCGCATCCAGGTCGGCGCATCGATCCGGCAGCTCGTCGACGAGGGTGTCCTGCCCGCTGTTGACTCTCGGATCATCAATATGAATGCTCCCATTGCCGTGAAGGAAGCGGTATTGCCGTTCTCACGATTCCGCCGCGCTGACGGCGGGGTAGTGGACACAATTCTGGGTCCGGAGATGCGGTCGACCGGTGAAGTGATGGGAATTGACTGGCGTTTCCCGGCAGCCTACGCCAAGTCTCAGACTGGCGCGTACGGCGAGTTGCCAACGGATGGCACAGTGTTTATTTCGGTTGCTGACGGTGATAAGCGTGCCATGATTCTGCCGGTCGTGCGTCTGGCTGAATTGGGTTTCCACATCTTGGCAACGGAAGGCACTGCCTCAGTTCTGAGTCGCAACGGCGTGGATGCGCACATTGTGCGCAAGGGGTCTGACGGTCCTGGCCCCGACGGGGAACCGACCATTATTGACCTGATTCGTGACGGATTTGTCGACATGGTGGTGAACACGCCCCAGCGTTCGGCGCATCGCCAGGATGGCTTCATGATTCGAGCAGGGGCAACCGCAAACAACCGCACGATCATCACGACGCTGCAGGCATTCAGTGCCGCTGTTCAGGCAATCGACGTGCGCTTGGGTGGCACATATGACGTGTGTTCACTTCAGCGATGGGATGAGTTGCGTGCGCATGGAAACGAGAGCGGTGAAGACAAATGAGCACACCAGGTTTTGGTGATCGTCTGTGGGATCTGATGCGCCAGCGAGGCCCGCTGTGTGTGGGCATTGATCCCCATCCGGCGCTGCTTGATCAGTGGGGGCTGGAACGCAGCGCGCAGGGTGTGCGCGAATTTTCGATGCGGGTTGTTGATGCCCTGGGCGATCATGTTGCTGCCTTTAAACCCCAAAGTGCACTGTTCGAGCAGTACGGCTCTGCCGGCGTAGCTGTCCTGGAAGAAGTGATCGCCCGCTGCGGCGACACGGATGCGGTATGCATTGTGGATGCGAAGCGTGGTGACATCGGATCCACGATGGATGCGTATGCGGCAGCATATCTGGGGGAGGGGTCACCGCTTGCCGGCGATGCACTGACCGTCAGTCCGTATCTGGGTGTCGGAGCGCTGGCACCTGCCTACGAGCAGGCACAACAATCCGGACATGGTGTGTTCACACTGGCCCTGACATCGAATCCCGATGGTCACGGCATTCAGCATGCGACGGTGGACAATGCTCACAGCGTTGCAGGGCTTATCATCAGCGAGGTCAACACCCTCAACACGAAATGTGATTTCCAACACATTGGTCCGTTTGGTTTGGTGATTGGAGCAACGATTCAGTCGGCGTTAACCGACCTGCACATCAACATTGAGGATTTCACAGGTCCAATCCTGTCTCCAGGAGTTGGCGCGCAGGGTGCCGGATCGGAACAGGTCAGAGATGTTTTTGGACGTGCTGTCGATCGAGTGCTGGCGTCTTCGTCCAGGCAGATCTTACGCTGCGGTCCGGAAAAAGACCGTTTGGTTGGTGCCGTGAAGGAGGTGTGTGACTCTTTGAGGTTCCAGTGACACGGAGTTGATGACACGCCTCGAATTCCCTCGTAAGTGGCGCTTTGGGGCCATACTTAGAGTGTGAGTAACACATGTCACAATTAAGGGAGGTGAGCGGCGTGGCACTACCTAAACTCACTCCGGAACAGCGATCAGCTGCACTGGAGAAAGCCACGCAGGCGAGGCGCAGGCGTGCTGAAATTAAAACTGCGCTGAAGTCTCGATCCATGACATTGAGTGAAGTTTTTGACTTGGCTGAGTCTGATGAGGCAGTCGCAAAGATGAAGGTGACGTCCCTACTGGAGTCTCTTCCGCGCGTCGGAACCAATACCGCTGCAAAGTTGATGGCAGACATCGGTATTGCGCCCACGCGACGTGTGCGAGGTCTCGGACCTGTTCAACGGGAAGAATTACTCAAGAAATTCGGATGACGTGGCAAGATGGGGCTCATGAAACTTCATGAGCCCCATCTTACTGTTCTGGTTGGGCCGACGGCGGTCGGTAAGGGAACCGTTGTGCACGCCCTCCTGAGCCGCCATCCCGAGATCGCACTGTCCGTATCAGCCACCACCCGTGCACCGCGCCCAGGTGAAATCAATGGCACGCACTACTTCTTTGTGAGCGACGACGAATTCGATCGCCTGGTCAATGACGGACAGATGCTCGAATGGGCATTGGTACACGGCGCACATCGATATGGCACTCCTCGCAAGCCGGTTGAACAATGGCTGTCAGAAGGAAAGAGCGTTCTGCTCGAAATTGACGTGGCAGGCGCACGACAGGTTCGTGCTTCCATGCCTCAAGCGCATTTCATCTTCCTGGCGCCTCCCTCGTGGGATGAACTGAAACGACGCCTCACTGAACGCGGCACCGAAACGCTCGAGGAGCAGGAGCGGCGCCTGACCACCGCGCGAGCCGAACTTGACGCAGCTCACGAATTCGACGCAATTGTGATCAATGACGACCTTGACCAGGCCGTGACGGACCTAGCCGTCTTGATGGGGCTGGAGTAGACTGGACAAGCTAATTAGCCAGATTTACATGAGAAGAGGTCCCATGTCCGGAATTGTTGCCCAGCCTGAAGGCATCACCAACCCGCCGATCGACGACCTTCTGAACCGCGTCGACTCCAAGTATGCGCTGGTGGTCTTCGCGGCAAAGCGCGCCCGGCAGATCAACACCTACCAGCTCCAACTCGAGCAGAACATGGTGCAGTTCGTCGGACCCGTAGTGGAAAGTGACCCCGACGATAAACCGCTGTCAATCGCACTACGCGAAATCAACGAAGGCAAGCTGACGCTCGAATCTGCGCCTGAGGCCTGACCATGAAGCCACTGGTCGTCGTCGGAGTTGGCGGCGGCATTGCTGCGTACAAGGTGACCCGCGTAGTACGCGAACTCCAGCACCACGATTATGCAGTGAGAGTCATCCCCACTCAGGCTGCCACCCACTTTGTCGGTGATACCACGTGGCATGCGCTCAGTGGGCAGGCCGTCACAACCAGCGTATTTGACGGTGGAGCAACCGAGCACGTCGAGATTGCCCGCCACGCGCAGGCCATTGTGATTGCACCTGCCACGGCAGATCTCATTGCACGCCTGGCAGCGGGCATGGCAAACGATCTGCTCACCACCGTTGTGCTGGCTGCGCATCGCGATACGCCTGTCATTCTGGCACCCGCCATGCACAGTGCGATGTGGACTAACGCCGCAACTCAGGACAACATCCAGACACTGCGCACGCGTGGCATGATCATTATCGAACCGGATGACGGTCCGCTGAGCTCAGGAGACAGCGGCACAGGCCGTCTGCCTGATCCGCTCATCATCACGGAACGCGTCCTTGAAGCTCTCGAGCCGCACGAGGGGGACCTTGCCGGACGCAGCGTCCTCATTACGGCTGGCGGTACCCAGGAACCGATCGATCCCGTCCGTTTTATTGGCAATCGCTCATCCGGCCGGCAAGGATGCGCATTGGCAGCTGAAGCGCGTCGACGCGGGGCAGACGTGACCCTGGTTGCCGCCAACATCGACGATCACCTGATTCCGCACGGAATTACCGTCATCCCGGCCCCGACAGCCGCTGAGATGTATCAGGCAGTCACTGACCGCATCGCGACAACGGACATTGCGATCATGGCAGCTGCGGTGGCAGATTTCAGACCCATCCACGTTGCCGACGACAAGATCAAGAAAGATCCGTCGACTCAGGATGCGCCTGCCATCGAGCTTGAACGCACCACCGACATTCTGGCGTCGGTTGCCCACTTGCCCCAGCGTCCACCGGTGCTTGTCGGCTTTGCCGCCGAAACCGGCTCGCCTCAGGTTGTGCTCGAGCGTGGTGCCGACAAAGCTCGGCGAAAGGCAGCCGACCTGCTGGCTATTAACGCCGTAGGGAACGGACAGGGATTCGGTGACGTGGAATCTCAGGTCGTGCTGGTTGATCGCGAGGGACAGCCCGTGAAAACAGTCAGCGGATCGAAGGTAACAATTGCGGCCGGCATCATCGATGAGGTCGCACAGAGGATAGGTAAGATAACCCGGTGACATCGCTTCGACTTTTTACTTCGGAATCAGTAA
The DNA here is from genome assembly GCF_056590235.1 of Pauljensenia sp. C0170B4. NCBI lineage: Bacteria > Bacillati > Actinomycetota > Actinomycetes > Actinomycetales > Actinomycetaceae > Pauljensenia > Pauljensenia sp. C0170B4. The sequence goes on from NZ_JBWPVS010000002.1 coordinate 58,923, forward strand.
CTGAAGGTCATCCAGACAAAGTCTGTGACCGCATCGCGGATTCAATCCTTGATGCATTGCTCGAACAAGACCCACATGCACGTGCCGCGATCGAGGTTTTCGCCACCACTGGCCAGGTGCATGTCATGGGTGAAGTAACCACGGACCGCGCCTACGTGGAAATTCCGCAGATCGTTCGCGAGGAAATCTGCCGCATCGGATACACCTCGTCGCGAATTGGATTCGACGGCGCCTCTTGCGGTGTCTCCGTGTCGATCGGCCAACAAAGCCCGGACATTGCCGGGGGAGTGGAACGTTCCCTTGAAGCACGTGAAGGGGCTGATACAGCTGACCCGCGCGAACTTCAGGGCGCCGGCGACCAAGGCCTCATGTTCGGATATGCATCCGATGAGACACCGGATCTGATGCCTGCCCCGATCTGGACGGCACACAAGCTGTCTCATCGCCTCGCACAGGTTCGACACGACGGCACCATCGACGGTCTGCGCCCTGATGGCAAGACGCAGGTGACCTTCGGATATGACGAGAACCACACGCCCGTCAGTATCGAGACGATCGTTGTGTCCACCCAGCACGACGAGGCACTCACATTGGCAGACCTGACTCGGCAAGTGCGCCGCCATGTCATCGAACCAGTGCTGGACGAATCAGGTCTCAACGTGTCCTGGAAAGACGCCGAAATCCTCGTGAATCCATCGGGACGGTTCGTGTACGGCGGACCAGCTGCCGACGCAGGCCTGACCGGACGCAAGATCATCGTCGATACTTACGGCGGAATGGCGCGGCACGGAGGTGGCGCGTTCTCAGGTAAGGATCCATCGAAAGTTGACCGCTCAGCTTCCTACACGCTGCGCTGGATTGCCAAGCACATCGTTGCAACAGGCATCGCGAAACGCTGCGAAGTTCAGGTGGCTTACGCCATCGGCCGAGCACACCCGGTAGGTCTGTACGTCGACACCTTCGATACGGGGCAGGTAGACGATGCGACCATCGCGCGCGCAATCACCGACGTGTTCGACCTGCGCCCAGCAGGTATGATCGAGGACCTCGCTCTCTTGCGCCCGATCTACAAGGAGACCTCAGCGTACGGCCACTTCGGCCGACCGGGATTCCCGTGGGAAGACGTGACCCGCATAGAGGATCTGCGCGCAGCACTGAAAGGCTAAGACTATGGCGGACCGGGACGATTTCGATCTCGACCATGCTCCCTCGCGCGCGTGGATGATGCGAAGCGTCGTAGTGCTGGCCATTATGTCGGCTCTAGTCCTGATCGCCTCATTCGTCCTGTCCGTGGAAGCCTGGATCCTTGCAGGTGACCAGAACAGCCGCTTCGGATGCGATGTCAGCGATGCACTGTCATGCTCGGCAGTCGCATTGACACCGCAGGCCCGCGTCCTGGGATTCCCCAACGCATTTTTCGGAATCGCCTTTGGCGCAGCGGTGTTCACTATTGCATGCGCCCTTCTCACCGGCTCGCGCCTGTCACGTCTGTTCCTCATCGGCGCGGAAGTCCTCGCCGCCGGCGGTCTGGCCAGCGCACTATGGCTGTTTTACCAGTCCTACGTTGTCATCCAGGTATTGTGCCCGTGGTGCCTGGTGGTGTTCGTGTCATCACTGCTGATCTTCGCCACCATGACGCGTATCTGCCTGGTCCGCGAAACGCTGCCCTCAAGTGCCAGCATTCGCTCCCTCATAGCCTCGGGCACGGACTGGTGGATCACGAGCGGTATCCTTGTCATCATCGCCGCACTGATCGTCCTTAAGTACGGCCCGGAGCTCATTGCGTGAGACGCAATGGAGTCATACCTGCCGGGCTTCGAACCACCGCCACGTGAGGATTCCCGTGACCCACTGACTGTCGCGCACGTTCTGGTCGACGTCGACTTGGCGCACCTCGATCATCCGCTTGACTACGCCGTCCCACCCGAACTTGACTCTGCAGTAACTGTCGGTTGCACCGTGCGCGTTGCATTGGCCGGTACACGCCAACGAGGGTGGGTTGTGGGTCGGGAGACCGTACCGCACCACCGCGCCCTGTCACCCATCCAGTCCGTTGTTTCACGCACTCCGGTGCTCAACGAATCCACGCTGACACTGGCGCGCTACATTGCGCATAAACATCTGGCGACCACCTCACAGGTGCTCTCACTGGCGATCCCGGCGCGGCATGCACGCAGTGAAAAAGACGTTCTCGCTGCACACCGAGACTGCGCGGTGCCCTCGCCAATCTCAATGGACACGGAATTCCTGTCGTGGTACGAGGGGGACCCGACTGCGCCAGGGCGGATCGTCTGGCAGGTCGTGCCCCATGACTGGATACGCCAGCTGGCAACCGTTGTGGCAATCCGCTCGGTGCGCGCCCCTGTCATCGTGGTGGCCGCCACGCGTGAACAGGTGGATCGAATCGCTGCGCAGATCGCCCTGATCGTCGGTACCGACTGTGTCGAGACGGTCGGGTCGGATGATTCGGCAGCTCATCGATTTGCCGTTCATCTGCGCGCACTAGCCGGAGAACTGACCATCCTGGTGGGAACACGATCAGCTGTGTGGACACCAGTGAAGGATCTGGGAGCAATCATCGTGTGGGATGACGGTGATGACCGTTTAACCGAGGAGCGGTCTCCACGCACAAGCGCGCTCGATGTTGCGATCGCGCGTGCCCACCTGGAAGGGGTCGACCTGCTCAGCGCAAGCCTGGCACGGTCGGTGAAATCGCATATGCTGGTCAATTCCTCATGGGCAGTGCCGCTCACACCGCTGCGCCACGCGCTGCGCGAACATGCGCCGCGCGTACGTGTCCTCGATGACTTTGACGCGGCCAGGGAAGGCCCATCGGCAGGTAATATTCCGACCAGCGTGCAGCGCTTTATCCGGGAAAGTGCGCAGAGCGGGCATGTCCTGATTCAGGTGCCACGACGCGGCTATGTGCCGGTTATTGCTTGCGCACAGTGTCATCGGACGGCGCGATGTCAAAGATGCCACGGCCCATTGGCGATGCGAGGCGATCGCCAGATTGTGTGCCAATGGTGTCAGTGGGATGCGTCGGCGTTCACGTGCCCGCATTGCGCAGCGCACGCGGTGCGCGCACGCCAAATCGGCTCTGAACGCACGGCAGAGGAACTGGCTCGAGCTTTACCGGGATTGCCACTGGTGGTCTCTTCTGCAGACCATCGGATCGACACACTGCGTCCGACGGATTCACGAATCGTGGTGGCAACACCCGGCGCAGAACCTACCCTCGATGGCGGCTATGAGGCAGCCGTTATCCTCGATGCCGATACAACAGCCGCACGCCCTGAACTGTGGGCATACGAGGAAGCCATGCGCCGCTGGTTCGGAGCATTGTCACGTGTAGCGCCCGCACACCCTGCCATCGTTGTCGGTCTGTCAGATCCGACACTGGGTCAGGCCCTCGTGCGGTGGGATCCGGTCAGAGTTGCTGCCGATCAGCTGGCAGAACGTCGTTCTGTAGGATTCTTCCCCTTTACGACAATCGTTGCCCTCGACGGGCCTGCACCTGACGTTCACGCGATTGTGGCAAGTCTTTCAGATGCGGAGCTGCTCGGCACAGTTCCGATCGAACAGGCGCCCACACGCCGTGCAGCTGATAGTGCCCAGCTCTCCCTCGCCATGCCGGAACATGAGCCCGACCAGCACATCCGCACTCTTGTCCGCACGCCGATTTCGCATACAAATACGCTGCTTGACCAGCTGACACAGGTGCGGCAGCACCGCTCAGCCCACAAGCTGGCACCTGTGAGAATGGAAGTCAATCCTCCCGAGTTGTTCTGACACCGCTTAGACTCGATAGGTGATTTCTGTGCAGGACTTTTCGCTTCGGATCGGTGCACGCGTACTGATCTCGAACGCCACCTTCAGGATTGACCGCGGGATGCGTATCGGTTTGGTTGGCAGAAACGGTGCCGGCAAGACCACCATGATGCGCCTCTTAGCAGGGGAGAGCGATCACGGTGCCGCTGAGTTTACTGGGCACGTGCGTCGCAGCGGCACCATCGGATACCTGGCACAGGACACCCACATTGGCGACCAGAAGATGACGGGGCGTGAGCGCATCATCTCCGTTCGAGGTATCGACACCCTCATAGAGAAGATCCGCAAAGCTGAGCATGAAATGTCCACCCTGGAAGGGGAGCGCCAACAGCGGGCGATGGAGCGTTACGTCAAGCTCGACCAGCGTTTCACGAATGCTGGAGGGTGGGCTGCCAATGCTCAGGCATCGCAGATCGCTCATTCACTGGGATTAGACGATCGCGTGTTGGAGCAAAGCCTCGACACGTTGTCCGGTGGTCAGCGACGCCGCGTCGAACTGGCTCGGGTTCTTTTCTCAGAGGCTGATATTTTGCTGCTGGATGAGCCGACCAACCACCTTGATCACGATTCAATCCTGTGGCTGCGCGATTGGCTGCGCGCATACTCCGGCGGATTCATGGTGATCAGCCACGACGTCAAATTGCTGGATGACACGGTCAACTCCGTGTTCTATCTGGACGCGAACCGCACGGCACTGGATGTCTACCACCTCGGATGGTCTGCCTACCTGCGTCAACGCGACGAGGATGAACGCCGTCACCGCCGCGAACGCGCCAACGCGCTCAAGAAAGCCGAACAGCTGCGTGCGCAGGGCGAAAAGATGCGCGCGAAGGCAACGAAGGCTGTTGCGGCACAGCAGATGCTGCGCCGCGCCGATGAACTGATTGAGCAGGCTGGTCAGGAAATCCAGCATGAAAAGGTTGCGCGTTTGCGTTTCCCCGAACCTGCGCCATGCGGACGCGTGCCACTGTCAGGAGAGGGCCTGTCGAAATCCTACGGCTCGTTGGAAGTTTTCACTGGTGTGGATCTGGCAATTGACCGCGGCTCGCGTGTGGTGATCCTGGGTCTGAACGGTGCTGGTAAGACGACGCTGCTGCGCCTGCTGGCCGGCGTGGAAGAGCCTGATCTGGGGCAAGTCATCAGTGGGCATGGCCTCAAACTTGGCTACTACGCCCAGGAACACGACTTCCTGGACATGGACGCCACGGTGTATGACAACATGGCGCACGCAGCTCCTGACCTGGACACCACGCACGTTCGCAACGTGCTGGGGCAGTTCCTGTTTGGCGAGGACGACATCGATAAGCCGGCGCGCGTACTATCCGGCGGAGAGAAGACGCGCCTGGCCCTTGCGACGCTGGTCGTCTCTGCAGCAAATGTGCTGCTGTTGGATGAGCCGACGAACAACCTTGATCCAGCCTCTCGCGAGGAGATTCTCAACGCGCTGCGCACCTATGAGGGCGCCGTCGTCCTGGTCACGCACGATCCCGGCGCGGTCGAGGCGCTCAACCCGGACCGCGTGCTGGTGCTGCCTGACGCCGATGAGGATCTGTGGGATGAGTCGTACCTGGACCTGGTCACACTTACCTAGAAACTGCAGGTTAACGTGGTCGGACGCTAAGAGTCGACCTCGTCAATTGGGACGACACGGGTGGGAAAATCCCGGTAGGCCAGGTATTGCTGGAGCGAGTCGCGATGATCACGACACGCCAGCCATGTCTTGGATCGGCCAGTGTGAATGGCCGGATTTGACCAGATGATCGCAACCTCAGCCTTACGGCTGCATCCGCGTGCTGAACACGCCAAATCCTCTGGCCCGGGTGCCAGTGCCATCCAATCCCTCCTCGATCCTCGCTATTGTAGATACTATGACGACACGAACGCTTATCCTGGTACGTCACGCTGCTGCCGGTTCGAGCAGCTCCGGTGACCGTCAAAGGCCGCTGACTCCAGAAGGTGTTGAGCAGGCTCGGCGACTGGGACGACGAGTCTCACGCCTGATTGACCACGTTGATCTGTCACTGACATCGCCCGCCGTGCGTACACAGGAAACGGCGGCGCAGCTCCACACATCGATCGAGGTGCGCACCACCTCAGTTGATGACGAACTGTATCTGGCCGGCGCTGACAGTCTGCTCGACAAGGCGCGGAGCCTGCCCGCGTCAGTCACCTCAGTCATGATGGTCGGCCACGAGCCAGCTATTTCAGCAATGGCGGCATCGCTGGGGGCACGCCGATCCTGTAAGGAAAAAGTCCGTTGGGGTGTTCCCACGGGTACCGCCGTCGTCCTCACTTTCGAGGGCAATTGGTCGCAGCTGGCCGAGAACTCGTGCGAAATGGAAGTTTTTCGCGAGCCAGCGTGACGAAAGTGTGAAAACACTTACCTCAACGGTTCTCATACTGTGCACCAGGCGCCCGTACTGGGATCAGGGCGCTACACTATACGCGTACTAGACCATACCCAAGGGGAGAATTCATGTCCGGACACTCCAAGTGGGCAACCACAAAGCATAAGAAAGCAGCCATCGACGCCAAGCGTGGAAAACTCTTCGCCAGGCTCGTCAAGAACATTGAGGTGGCAGCCCGCACAGGTGGAGGAGATCCCGCAGGTAATCCCACGCTGTATGACGCCATCCAGAAGGCGAAGAAGAACTCCGTTCCGGCCGACAACATTGATCGCGCTGTCAAGCGTGGCTCCGGTGCAGAAGCCGGTGGCGCTGAGTACGAAACCATCATGTACGAAGGCTACGGTCCCGCAGGTGTTGCGATTCTGGTCGAATGTCTGACCGATAACCGCAACCGCGCGGCATCAGATGTACGCCTGGCATTTACCCGTTCCGGTGGCAACCTGGCTGACTCCGGCTCGGTGTCCTACCTCTTCTCCCGTCGCGGAATCGTCGAGGTGCCGGAGGCCGACGGTGTGGATGAGGATTCCATCATGGAAGCCGTACTCGATGCAGGTGCCGAAGATGTCGCCCAGCAAGGAGACGTCTTCGTCATTTCCTGTGAGCCGACCGAGGTGGTCGCTGTGCGCACCGCGCTGCAGGATGCAGGAATTGACTACAACTCTGCTGAGGCGCAGTTCGTTGCCTCGACACAGGTGGAACTCGACATTGAAGGTGCCACCAAGGTTATGCGTGTCGTGGACGCCCTCGAAGATTCTGATGACGTGCAGAACGTCTACCACAACATGTCACTGAGCGATGAAGTTCGCGCTCAACTTGAACAGGAGGAGGAATGAGCGAAAATCCCTCTGCTGCCACACCCACCGACGAAGGACGCCAGGTCGGAACCGACCGCGTCAAGCGTGGAATGGCGCAAATGCTCAAAGGCGGCGTCATTATGGACGTCGTCACCCCTGAGCAGGCGAAGGTTGCTGAAGACGCCGGTGCCGTGGCCGTCATGGCACTCGAACGCGTCCCCGCGGATATCCGCGCCCAGGGCGGCGTGGCCCGCATGTCAGACCCGGATCTGATCGACGGCATCATTGACGCCGTCTCCATCCCCGTCATGGCCAAAGCCCGCATCGGACACTTCGTGGAAGCGCAGGTGCTCCAGTCCCTCGGCGTCGATTACATTGACGAATCCGAGGTGCTGACCCCGGCTGACTACTCGCACCACATTGACAAGTGGAAGTTCACCGTGCCGTTCGTGTGCGGTGCGACCAACCTGGGTGAGGCTCTGCGCCGCATCAGTGAAGGCGCGGCCATGATCCGCTCCAAAGGCGAGGCCGGCACCGGTGACGTGTCGAACGCGACGACGCATATGCGCAAGATCCGTGACCAGATTCAGCACCTGACCTCGCTGCCCGAGGACGAGCTGTATGTGGCAGCGAAAGAACTGCAGGCACCGTATGAACTGGTCGCAGAGGTGGCACGAGAAGGCCGCCTGCCTGTCGTCCTGTTCACCGCCGGCGGCATCGCCACTCCTGCGGATGCCGCGATGATGATGCAGCTGGGTGCCGAGGGTGTCTTCGTTGGATCCGGTATCTTCAAGTCCGGTGATCCGGCTAAGCGCGCGAGCGCGATTGTGCGCGCAACAGCGGCTTACAACGATCCTGACACCATTGCGGAAGTCTCACGCGGACTGGGGGAAGCGATGGTCGGCATCAACGTTGACGATTTGCCGGTTGACCACCGCCTGGCTGAGCGCGGATGGTGACACCAGCGTGAGAACCATAGGCGTACTCGCGCTTCAAGGTGATATCTCAGAACATGTGCGGGCGCTGGAAGAATCCGGCGCCCGCGCTGTGTATGTGCGCCACCCTGACCAGTTGACACAGATCGACGGCCTGGTTATTCCCGGTGGGGAGTCAACCGCCATGTCTATCCTCATGCATGCCACAGGTATGGACGAAGGACTGCATGGGGCTGTGGATCAGAAAATGCCGATGTGGGGGACTTGTGCCGGCATGATTATGCTGGCCAGCACTATTCTTGACGGGCGCAGCGACCAGATCGCATTGGGCGCAATGGACATGACTGTCAGACGTAACGCATTTGGCCGGCAGGTCGACTCCCATGAAGAAGACCTGGAGGTGGATGGATTTGACACGCCATTTCGGGCATTGTTCATTCGCGCTCCATGGGTCGATACGGTCGGAGAATCTGTTCGCGTCATGGCGCGTGCCGACAACAAAGCTGACGGGCCGATTGTCGCACTGCGTAACGAGCACTGCCTTGCGACATCATTCCACCCTGAAATTGGGGGAGACAACCGGATCCATTCTCTCTTCGTGCAGATGGTTGACCAATGCGCGTAATGGGGATTGACCCGGGCATCACCCGATGCGGAATCGGAGTGGTCGATGTTGATGCGTCACGCGCAGCGGCGCTGGTTCACGTGGGCGTGGCCAGAACCAAAACCAGTCTGGCCACCCATTTTCGCCTCGCATCCATTGCCCAGGAGATCCGGCACACCATTGAGACCTTTCAGCCTGAAGTGGTGGCCATTGAACGGGTTTTCGCACAGGACAACCTTCAGTCAGTAACCACCACAATGCAGGTGATGGGCGTGGCCATGTCATGTGTCGGGCAGGCACGTCTGCCAATGGCAGTCCATACACCGTCAGAAGTCAAAGCAGCGATCACCGGTTCTGGCACCGCCGGGAAAGCGCAGGTGCAGCACATGGTGGCTCGCATCCTCCGCCTCGATACTCCGCCGAAGCCAGCAGACGCGGCTGACGCCCTTGCAATTGCAATCTGTCACGCCTGGCGAGGCTCAGGCTTGCTCGGCGCGGGGGATGATTCTCAGATTACCGTGTCCCTGTCAGGCAAAGTCTCCTCCAAGGGCACCATGACACGGGCTCAGCAGATCTGGGCAGAAGCTCAGGCGACGCAACACCGCACGGGTGCGGTCGATCCGCGCTGGCATCGCCGCTAAGATGGAACAGATGTTCGTAGCGAGGAGGAATAACGGTGATCGCACTGCTGACTGGAACGGTTGAGCACATCGGCCTGGATGAAGTCACTGTGGTCAACGGTGGAATTGGATGGGCCGTCAAGGTCACTCCACCAACGGCGCACAGCCTGATCCGTGGCAATGAGGTCACGCTCCACATCGTCATGGATGTCAAGGAAGATGCGATCACTTTGTTCGGCTTCCCGACGCGTGACGAGAAAGACGTGTTCACCGTGATCCGCACCGTCTCCGGAGTGGGACCGCGCATCGCCCTGGCGGCGTTGGCAGTTCTCACACCCGACCAGCTGCGCGACGCCCTCGCCCAAAAAGACAGCGCACAAATCAGGAAGATCCCCGGAGTGGGGCCAAAACTTGCTGATCGGATCGTCCTTGAAATTGGGAACAAGCTGGGGCCCGCTGCACACGCTGAAGATGTACCCAGCGAACCCGACAGTGATGAAGTGACCGAGGAAGTCACCGCTGCACTGGTACAGCTCGGCTGGACACAGGCGATTGCCCGAAAAGCAGTCGACTCACTTGCCGGGCAGGGGATGGGGGCATCCGACCTTCTGCGCGCATCACTGATCAAGCTGGGAGGCACCCGTGGATGAGATGGATGACGACCTGTCTGAGCGCATTGTCGCGCCCGATGCGACGGAACTGGAGCGCGCAGCTGAAGCTGCTCTCCGTCCGAAACACCTCAGCGAATTCGTGGGTCAGCCGCGCGTGCGCACACAGCTCGAACTGGTGTTGAAAGCAGCGATCGGTCGCTCTGTCACACCCGACCACGTGCTCCTGGCCGGACCGCCTGGACTGGGAAAGACAACCCTGGCGATGATCATTGCGCAGGAGATGGGATCCTCACTGCGCCTAACCTCCGGACCTGCGATCCAGCACGCTGGCGACCTCGCCGCGATCCTGTCTGGCCTGCAGGAGGGCGACATCCTCTTTATCGACGAGATTCACCGCCTGGCACGCACCGCTGAAGAAATGCTCTACCTGGCGATGGAAGACTTCCGTGTCGACGTGGTCGTTGGCAAAGGTCCGGGCGCCACGTCGATTCCGCTGACACTGCCACCGTTTACAGTGGTGGGCGCGACCACGCGTGCCGGGCTGCTGCCTGCACCGCTGCGCGACCGCTTCGGCTTCACCGGGCACCTGGAGTTCTACGAGACAGAGGACCTGGTTCAGGTCATCAACCGGTCGGCAGGGCTACTGGGAGTGTCGGTGAGCGATGAGGCAGCCCATGAAATCGCCTCCCGTTCACGCGGCACGCCACGTATTGCAAACCGTCTGTTGCGCCGCGTACTTGACTACGCGCAGGTGCATGGGGACGGAACACCCACACTGGAATCGGCGCGTGAAGCACTGGCATTGTTTGAAGTGGACCAGTCGGGACTGGACAGACTGGATCGCGCCGTCCTCGAAGCACTGTGCGTGCGCTTTGGCGGAGGGCCGGTGGGGCTGTCGACGTTGGCTATCACCGTGGGCGAAGAAGCTGAAACCGTTGAAACTGTCACTGAACCGTACCTGATGAGGCAGGGGTTCATTGTTCGCACCCCACGCGGCCGTGCAGCTACACCGAAAGCATGGTCACACCTGAATCTGACCCCTCCGAGCGATCAGGACACGCTGATTTAAACGTGAGGTAGCACGCACAGTGGCGCCGTTCGTCGCGATCGAGAAGACGAACAGGTAGACTGCAACGGGCGCCGTGTACTGTCACGGTGCTGTCATATACGTAGATTTGTCGAGGATGAAGAGGTTTCCCCGTGCAAGGTACCGGCTCGTTAATGCTTTGGCTGCCGCTGTTGTTGATGCTGATTGTGATGTTTTGGTTCTCATCACGCGCTCGCAAGAAAATGGCGAAACAGCAGGAAGAACAGCAACGGATCATCAGCGAACAGATGGTGCCCGGTGCATGGGTGAAGACCGCCGTAGGGTTCTGGGGACGCTACGTGGATCAGGATGGCGACATCGTCATCCTGGAAACGTCGGACGGCACCGAAACTTACTGGGAACGTTCCGTCATCCGCGAAGTCGGCGAGCCACCTTTCGCCACGGAATCAGCTGATCACATCGAAGAAGCCATTTCCGAGGAAGAAGATGAGCCTGCTGTACTTGGGTATGATCCCATCGAACCTGAGACACCCTCGTCAGTGAACGAGGGCGACACGCTCGCAGCGGATCTTAAGGACGAGGATAAGCGGGACAAGAACCGCAACAAGGACGATATTCCGCCCGTCATCTAATTCATTCATCCATTCATCGACTTCATTGACCAAGGACTCCATCACTGTGGCTAATAAGAAACGTCGCCCGGTGCGCACACTTGTCGCGCTCTTTGTTGTGATCGCTATCGGCATCGCAGCACTGCTGATCGGACGCGCAACTCAAGGTGCATCACTCCATCCGAAGCTGGCTCTGGACCTCGAAGGTGGAACCCAGCTGATTCTGACGCCGAATACGACAGGCGAAGACGACCGCAACATCACTGATGAGGACATCACTGAGGCGATCAACATTATCCGTAACCGCGTGGACGCCTCGGGTGTCTCCGAATCGGAAATCACCTCAATGGGTTCGAACAACATTGTGGTCTCGCTGCCTGGCCGTCCCTCAGAGGAGACGCTGAATCTGATCCGCTCATCTTCTCAGATGGACTTCCGTCCAGTGCTGCAGGTCGGTGCCGCAGTTGCACCCAGGCAACAACTGGAAGCGGCTCAAAGCGGCGATTCCGGCCAGTCGGGAGCCGGCAGCGCGCAGTCTGGAGATGCAGCCGACCAGCCGCAGTCGCAAACCCTTGTGTCCACAGCCATGTCCGAGGATGAGGCCCGCCAGGCTGCCGACCAGGATAAGGATGGGAAACTGAGCACCGAGCCGGCGACCACACCGGAGAACAACTCGGACTCGGCATGGATGACCGAGCAGGTCGTGTTCGACTTCCTGACCCTGGACTGCATGTCGACTGAGGCACGCACCCAGACCACTCCCGGTGATCCCGACAAGCCTTATGCCACGTGCTCGGATGACGGAACCCAAAAATTCCTGCTTGGCCCGATCGATGTCAAAGGTGAGAACCTGAATTCAGCCCAGGCCGCAATGGACTACAACCAGACGGGGCAGGCAACAGGCGAGTGGGTTGTGAGCCTCGAATTCGACTCAGTCGGTACCGAAGCATTCAAGGAAGCGTCAACTCGTCTGGTCGGCTTCCAGAATTCTGATCCCACGCGTAACCGCTTCGCAGTCGTCCTTGACAATAGGGTGATTACCTCACCGTCGATGAATGCAGCAATCACTGACGGTCATGCCAAGATCAGCGGTAATTTCACGCCAACCAGTGCCAAGGCACTGGCCAATCAGCTAAACTTCGGTTCACTGCCATTGGACTTCACCGTCCAGTCCGAGCAGCAGATCTCTGCAACGCTCGGATCCGACCACCTGGCCAAGGGCCTGTGGGCCGGTCTGATCGGTCTGATCCTGGTTGTCCTGTTCATGATCTGGCAGTACCGAGGCCTGTCGATCATCTCGATCGGTTCACTCCTGATGGCGGGCGTGATCACCTACCTGGTCATCACGTTGCTGTCATGGCTGATGGAATATCGCCTCTCACTGCCTGGCGTAGTTGGCCTGATCGTTGCAGTTGGCGTCACCGCTGACTCGTTCATCGTCTACTTCGAACGCATCCGCGACGAGGTGCGTGACGGTCGCCCGCTCGTGGCAGCCGTCGACGAAGGATGGGAGCGGGCCAAACGCACCATCATGATTTCGGACGCGGTGAACCTCGTGGCCGCCGTGGTGCTGTACATGCTCGCGGTGGGTGGCCTGCAGGGATTCGCCTTCACATTGGGCGTGACGACGGTGGTTGACCTTGCGGTGATCTTCTTCTTCACGCACCCGATGATGGAGCTGTTCATCCGCATCCCATTTTTCGGTGAAGGCCACAAGCTGTCCGGTTTGGATCCCGAACACCTCGGTGCAAAGTCCAGTGCCATCTACGCGGCGCGTGCACGCACTGATGTGCGCAAGACGAAGTCAGTATCAACGCCATCGGGGAGCACAGCGGTCGGCACCCGTAAATCGCTTGCTGAGCAGCGCCGAGAACAAGCCGCTGCGGCTAAGCAGGAGGAAGCACGATGAGAAGTTACGCCCAGTGGGGAAACGCCCTGTATGCGGGCGAGAAATCCTATCGGATCGTCCCGAACCGCAAGATTTTCGTGTACGCGGCCGGCATCACGCTGGTTGTCTGTGCGCTCCTCGTGTCAGTGCTGGGACTGCGTCAATCCATCGAATTCACCGGTGGTTCGCAATTCTCCATGATCGGCATTAGCCAAAGTGAACAGCAGCTTGCATATGATGCAGCCAAATCCGCGGGCGTGACCGACGTGCGCGTGTCGAATCTGGGTCAGAACGGTATCCGCGTCCAGACACCGTCACTGGACCCCAACCAGACAGCGCAAGTTCGCGACGCGCTGGCAGAGGCATACGATATATCCACAGATGATGTCCAGTCCTCGTCGATCGGCCCGTCATGGGGCAAAGACGTTACCGGGAAGGCACTGCAGTCTCTGGTCATCTTCCTGGCGGTCATCACCGCCTTGATGACGGTGTACTTCCGCTCGTGGACCATGTCAATCTCTGCTATGACGGCTCTGCTGCACGACGTGGCCCTGACCGTCGCGTTCTTCGCGATCACTCGAGTCGAAGTCTCACCTGCAACCGTCATTGGCTTCCTGACCATTTTGGGATACTCCCTGTATGACACGGTGGTCGTTTTCGACAACGTGCGCGGCCTGACGAAGAATGTGTGGGAGCAGAAGCGCTACACATATGGCGAACTGGTCAATCTCGCCGTCAACCAGACGATGGTGCGTTCCATTAACACTTCCGTTGTCGCACTTCTGCCGGTGGGAGCGATCCTCGTGATCGGTACTGTTCTTCTGGGTGCGGGCACGCTGACGGATATTGCTCTGGCACTGTTCGTCGGAATGATTGTGGGTACCTACTCGTCGATATTTATCGCCTCGCCGCTGTTGGTCATGCTGGAGGAGCATCGGTCACGCGCCCGTGAACACAACACCATCGTCGCCAGGCAACGCTCAATCGATTCGACTGACGAGGGTGACCACGCCCCAACATCCGACAGTGTTCAGGCACACGCTGTGGCGGCGCGACCGGTCATCCCGGGGCACCGTCTTGGCAATGATGCTCAACCTCAACGAAAGAAGCGTAAGCGCAAATGACAGAAGAACTCGGAAGGCGCATCAAGAAACTGGTCGTCGACAATATGCGTGACGTCCCCGGTTTCCCGCAGGAAGGCGTCCTCTTCCACGACATCACACCGCTGCTGGCCAACGGCCCGGCGTTCCAGGAAACTATCAATCTGCTCTGCGAGCACTACGAGGGACGCATTGACGCTATCGCAGGCCTGGAGTCACGAGGCTTCGTCCTGGCTGCACCGATGGCGACACGTATGGGCATCGGTATGATCACGATTCGTAAGGCCGGCAAACTGCCCGGACCGGTGATCGGTGAGGATTACTCCATCGAATACGGCATCGCTCGCATGGAGCTTCGCCCGGACTCTGTCGTAGAGGGACAACGCGTCCTGATCATTGACGACGTGCTGGCGACCGGCGGCACGGCACGTGCCTCGGTGAATCTGCTTGAGCAGTGCAAGGCCGAGGTTGCAGGTGTGGCGGTCCTCCTGGAACTGACGGAATTGAAGGGCCGAGACAAGCTTGAGGGCTTGGATGTGCAGTCTGCAGTGGCACTGTCTGTCTGACATCACCCGGTAACTTTCCAGCTCAGGCGCGCTTCCTCACACGTGGGGGCGCGCCTGAGCCTATGATGACTGTGTGAGTGAGAGAACTAAACCACCGAGCAGGCCGAAAGCGCCGTCGGCAGGGTCCTTTGTGCGGTCGGGACTGGTCTGGTTTGGTTCGCGAGGGCGCACGACCGCACCTGAGATTGAACCATTGGTGCGTGCCTTGCGCGCCAACCACCCGAAAGCAGATATCTCAATTATCGAGCGTGCCTATGAGACGGCTGAAGTTCACCACAGAGGCCAAAAACGCGCATCTGGCGAACCGTACATCACTCATCCCGTCGCAGTGGCGACGATTCTGGCTGAAATGGGCATGACGACGCCAACGCTGGTGGCGGCGCTGCTGCATGACACGGTTGAGGACACGGATTACACGGTTGAGCAGCTCACCGCTGACTTTGGTGAGTCAATCGCACTGCTGGTCGACGGTGTCACCAAGCTTGACAAGATCCGCTATGGCACCGCAGCCCAGTCCGAGACACTGCGCAAGATGATCGTGGCGATGAGTCGGGATATCCGCGTGTTGCTGATCAAGCTTGCAGATCGCCTGCACAATGCGCGCACGTGGAAGTACGTCTCGCCTGAATCCGCCAAACGCAAGGCGAAAGAGACGCTGGAGATTTATGCGCCGCTTGCTCACCGCCTGGGCATGAACACGATCAAGTGGGAGCTTGAAGAGCTGTCATTCAAGACGATGCTGCCGGAAATCTACGAGGAGATTGACCGGCTTGTTCAGCAGCGCACACCGCGCCGCGAAACCTACCTGCGTGACGTGATCGCGCAGATCGAAGAGGATCTGCGGCGCGCCGGAATTCGCGGAACGGTCGGCGGGCGCCCGAAGAACCACTATTCGATCTACCAGAAGATGATTGTGCGCGGCAAAGCGTTCGATGAGATTTTCGATCTGGTGGCGGTGCGAGTCCTTGTTGACAGTGTCAAAGACTGTTACGCCGTTTTGGGCGCAATGCACGGCAGGTGGAATCCGATTCCGGGCAGGTTCAAGGATTACATCGCCATGCCGAAGTTCAACTTCTACGAATCGCTGCACACGACGGTGGTCGGGCCGGGCGGCAGGCCGGTGGAAATCCAGATACGCACATATGAGATGCACGAGCGTGCCGAAAATGGCGTAGCCGCTCACTGGAAGTACAAGGAGAACCCGAACGCAACATCGGGCACGTCCGACGCAATGAGCACCAATGAGCAGATGAACTGGTTGCGTGCTCTGGTGGAAATGGAACGGGAAACAGGCGACCCGGAAGAATTCCTCGACTCGCTGCGCTACGAAATTGCCGGTGAAGAAGTCTACGTGTTCACCCCGCGAGGCGAAGTTGTCGTGCTGCCTGCACACGCCACACCCGTCGACTTTGCCTACGCCGTCCACACCGAAGTCGGCCATCACACTGTCGGTGCACGCGTCAACGCCCGCCTCGTTCCTCTTGATACGCAGCTGGAATCGGGCGACACGTGTGAAATCATCACCTCGAAGTCAGAAAAGGCCGGCCCGTCTCATGACTGGTTGGCATTTGTGGCGTCCCCTCGTGCACGATCGAAAATCAAATCGTGGTTCTCGCGCGAACGCCGTGAGGGAGCCATCGAAGCCGGCAAGGAAGCACTGGCGCGCGCGATGCGCAAACAGAACCTGCCTCTGCAGCGCCTGATGAATCATGAATCGATCCTGTCGGTGGCAACTGACCTGGGTTACCAGGACGTGTCGGGTCTGTACGCGGCAGTAGGAGAGAACCACCTGTCCGCCCACAATGTCGTGTCCAAACTGGTGGAGAACCTGGGCGGGGGAGCCGGCACTGAAGAGACGCTTGCTGAAGGCATCACACCAGGCGATACGCGCACACGCAAGGCGACCTCGGATGTGGGCATCGTGGTGTCTGGAATGAGTTCCAATGACATCTGGGTCAAGCTGGCCCGATGCTGTTCGCCGGTGCCCGGCGACCCAATTATGGGGTTCATCACACGTGGGCAAGGTGTTTCCGTCCACCACAGTGACTGTTTGAACGCAGCCCGTCTGGAAGAGCTCCACCCTGAACGTCTCATCGATGTCTCGTGGGATACGAACCGTTCGAACGCGCAGTACCGCGTCCAAATTGAATTGCGTTCGCTGGATCGGGCTGGATTGCTGTCGGATCTGACGAAGGTCCTGTCGGATTATTCGGTCAATATTCTGACCGGATCAATGTCGACGTCGGCTGACCAGGTGGCCTCTACGCGCTTCACATTCGAACTTGCGGACATGGCACATCTGAACGCCGTTTTATCTGCTCTCAGACGTGTTGATGGTGTTTTTGAGGCGCGTCGCGTGACGGGCACCCGGAAACGTGCGCGTGAATCCCGTGCAGACGAATCGTGAACGAGGAGACCGACAGTTCGCCCCTCGAGCGTGATTTTGCGTAGGATAAGGAAGTGTCAGTCAAGACACATAACCGCGCACGGATGGATCGGTCCATCCACGTCCCGAGAAGGAAGATCGTGACTATC
Organism: Pauljensenia sp. C0170B4; assembly: GCF_056590235.1. Taxonomy (NCBI): domain Bacteria; kingdom Bacillati; phylum Actinomycetota; class Actinomycetes; order Actinomycetales; family Actinomycetaceae; genus Pauljensenia; species Pauljensenia sp. C0170B4. The sequence goes on from NZ_JBWPVS010000002.1 coordinate 76,474, forward strand.
TCGCCTAATCCACAGCAGCCATCCACTGGCTCCCCGGAAACCGCATCCGAACCTGCTCGTACCGAGTTCGGGCGAATGGACACTGAAGGAAATATCTACGTCACTGACGGTGAGAGCGAACGCCTCATCGGATCCTACCCGGAGGGCGCTCCGGACAACCCGTTCGAACTGTACGAGCGGCGCTACAGCGACTTGGAAGCCACGATCCGCCTTTTTGAAGACCGTCTGCCTCACCTGGGGGCACGCGACATCGACCAAACCGTAGCCACGCTGCGTGAGGCCGTTGCGGAGCCGGCAGCAATCGGTGACCTACCCGCGTTGCGTGAGCGCGTCGACAAGGCCGCTCAGGCTGGTGAGGAGCGCAAGGTTCAAGCCAAGGCCGAGCGCCAGGCTGCTCGCGAACAGGCCATTGCAGATCGCACCAGCGTGGTCGAGCGGGCCGAAGAAATTTCTCAACAGGACCCAGAACGCACCCACTGGAAGCATTCAGGACAGGCACTGCGTGACTTGCTTGAAGAGTGGAAGACTTTACAGCGCAAGGGGCCACGCCTGGACAAATCCACCGAAGATGAGCTCTGGAAGCGTTTTTCCAGTGCACGCACTGTTTTTGACCGTCATCGTCGCCAGTTCTTCTCGGCACTTGACCAGAAGCAGACTGAGGCGCGTCGCGTGAAGGAAGGGCTGATTGCTGAAGCTGAAGCCCTTCAGAATTCAACGGACTGGGGGCCAACCTCGTCGGCCTACCGGGACCTGATGGATCGCTGGAAGGCAGCGCCTCGCGCGTCTCGCAAGGAAGACGATGCGTTGTGGGCACGTTTCAGGACAGCGCAGCAGGTGTTCTTCGATGCGCGCCGCGCCAAGGATGAAGCAGCAGATGCCGAATCTGAAGAAAACCTCAAGGCCAAGGAAGCGCTGCTGGAGCAGGCCGAGGCGCTCTTGCCGATCGAAGACATGGACGCTGTCAAGCCTCGTTTGCGCGCCATCCAGGACCAGTGGGATGAGATTGGCCGCGTGCCATCGGCCCACGTCGGCCAGGTTGAAGGCCGGATGCGCGCCGTGGAGGATGCGGTGCGCCAGGCTGAAGAACGCGAGTGGAAGCGCTCGAACCCGGAGACACGTGCCCGCGCCGAAGGCATGCTGGGGCAGCTGGAAGACCAGCTCGACCGACTGAAAGCCGACATCGAGAAGGCCGAAAGCGCCGGAAATTCCGATCAGGTACAGTCGTTGCGCGAAACACTGGCAACGAAGACTGCGTGGTTGGATCAGATCCGCTCGTCAATGGAGTGACGCGTGCTCATCACTGTCATACCGACCCCGTTTTTCGGGGCTAACTGCATCGTGCTTCAGCCCGACGCAGAAGCGAACGTCGTAGTGGTTGACCCGTCGGCAGGTGTGTGCGACCAGATCCGCGGGGCACTGGATCGCGCTGATGCTCAGGTGGGCGCCGTTCTGTGCACTCACGGTCATCCTGATCATGTCTGGGATGCTCACGAGGTGGCCTCATGGGCACCTGACGCGCCTGCACCGGTGTGGATCCCTGGCCCTGACAGATACCGCATGGATGACCCGATGTCGTATCTGCCGATGAAACCGAGCGGCATGGACCTGACGTGGCACAAGCCGGAAGATCTGCGCGACGTGCCTTCTGACACGTTCGAAATCCAGCCCGGCATCTGGCTGCAGATGCTTCCTGCGCCAGGCCACACAGAGGGGTCGGCATTGTTCCTGGGGGAGTGCGACGTCAATATCGCGGACCACGAGGGCACAATCCTGTGGCAGCATGACGATCCAATTCCGTGGGCGCTGAGTGCTGACGTGATCTTTGCCGGGTCGGTTGGACGCACCGACCTGCCCGGTGGAGACGAACGCCAAATGAAACATACGCTTCGCACCATGGCCAACGCCATTGATCCGCGAACGGTCATGATCCCGGGGCACGGGCCACTGACGACGTGGGCACACGAACTTCAGACCAATCAGTACGTTGCGCGCGCACGACGCGAAGGCTAGACACAGAGTAAAAGAATCGAAGGACACATACGATGGCACGGACAAAATTGTCTGGATTTCCCGAATGGAGCGTTGAGGGCCGGCTGATCGAGCTGCATGTGCTCGATTCGCTGCGTCATGTGTTCGAACTCCACGGGTTTTCCAACATTGAAACCCGAGCCGTCGAAACCCTCGACTCGCTGCTGTCCAAAGGGGAAACCTCCAAAGAGGTGTACCTGCTTGAACGTCTCCAGGGACTCGAGAAAGGCGAACACACCGATAAGGACCGCAGGATCGGACTGCACTTCGACCTGACCGTTCCGCTGGCCCGATACGTCCTGGATAACGTCAACGACCTGCATTTTCCGTTCAAGCGCTACCAGATTCAAAAAGTCTGGCGCGGCGAACGCCCGCAGGAAGGACGTTTCCGCGAATTCACTCAGGCCGATATCGACATCGTCGGCAACGGTGCATTGCCGTTCCACTTCGAGGTCGACCTGCCGCTCGTGATGGCCGAAGCACTGTCCTCACTGCCCATCGGCCCGTTCAAGATCCTGGCCAACAACCGCAAGGTCGTTCAGGGCGTATGCGAAGCGCTCGGAGTTGGCGACGTTGACGCAGCGCTGCGCGGTTTGGACAAGCTGGACAAGATTGGGCCCGAGGGTGTGACCGAGGAACTGGCAGAAGCCGGAATAGCAGGCGACCAGGCACGCACCCTGCTGACAATGGCGCAGATCCACACCGATGATGTGGCCGAGCTTCGCGACGGTATTGACGCGTTGGAACTGTCCAACGACATTTTGCGCGAGGGGCTGGATGAGCTGTGTGCGCTGATTAGTGACGCGCATGAGCGCATGCCCGGCGCTGTCTTTGCTGACTTGAAGATAGCGCGCGGACTGGACTACTACACTGGATCGGTCTACGAAACAGTGCTGACCGAACACCCGTCACTGGGATCGATCTGCTCAGGTGGGCGCTACGATTCTCTGGCATCGGACGGCAAACGTAGCTACCCGGGCGTCGGGCTGTCCATTGGTGTCTCTCGCCTCGTCTCCCGCATGATCGCGCAGCCAATGGTGACCGCCACGCGTACCTCACCGGCCGCGGTGGTCGTCGCCGTCATGAACGAGGAAGACCGCGGGCACTCCAACCGGATCGCAGCGACCCTGCGTTCACGCGGTATTCCCACCGATGTTGCGCCTACAGCGGCCAAATTCGGCAAACAGATCCGCTACGCTGATCGATTAGGAATACCATTCGTCTGGTTCCCGGGCGCCTCGGAAGGTGACACTGTCAAGGACATTCGATCGGGTGACCAGGTCGAAGCCGATTGCGAGACATGGATGCCTCCGGCAGAGGATATGCATCCGCGCATCGCGTCGGCCACACAGGAGGACTAGGCTGACTATGGAGCGTTCACCACTGCACAGTGCGCGTGAAATGCGTGATGCGTTGGCGGACGTGTCGATCAATGTCGAAACGCCGTCAGCCCGCCGTGCACGTAGTGAACAGGCTCGAGCCCTGCGGCGCCTCGACGATCATGTGATCCCGCGCCTCGAACATGCCCAGGCACCCATTCTGTGCGTGATCGGCGGATCTACGGGGGCCGGGAAATCCACCCTGGTCAACACGATGGTTGGGTACGCAGTGTCGGCGTCGTCAGCCGTACGTCCCACGACACGCGACCCGCTCCTGCTGCACAATCCCAGCGACGCCATGTGGTTCGACTCGAACCGGATTCTCACCTCCCTGACGCGCAGGCGTGAAGAGGCGGATGCTGATCCTGAGCGCGAATCACATCCTCACTCGCTACGTGTGCGCGCCCTCGAAGCCATTCCCCACGGTGTCGGCGTTATCGATGCACCTGATCTTGATTCGGTCGTGGACGACAATCGTGCCTTGGCTCGTCAACTGCTCGACGCGGCTGACCTGTGGATTTTCGTCACGACTGCGGCCCGCTACGCGGATGCCGTGCCGTGGCAGGTGCTCGAAGAGGCCGGAAGTCGCGGCATCGAGACGGTGATCGTCCTCAACCGCATTCCGCCTGGGGCAACCCAGGAGGTCGCGGCCGACCTGAATGCATTATTGTCCGAGCGCGGCCTTGGCAACGCCCCGGTGCTCGCTATCGATGAACAGGCGCTCGAGGATGGCTTGCTGCCCCGCGATGCCGTCCAGCCGCTCGTTGACCGACTACACGCACTGGGAGCAGACGCCGAACGCCGCAGCGAACTGGCTCAGCAGGCGATCCGCGGATCGGTGCGAGAGGTGATCGAATCGGCCGGCGCAGTCAGCCAGGCTCTCGACGAGGAACGTGCCGCCGTTGAGGCAACTGTGGAGCGTATAGACCGGATCGGGGAGGCTGCCGGGCGTCGTGTCCGCCAGGGCACTGCCGACGGCACGCTGCTGCGTGGTGAGGTGCTGGCCCGCTGGCAGGAAGTTGTCGGCGCGGCAGATTTCACGCGCATACTGTCGCGAGGCATTTCGCGTCTGCGTGACCGCATTTCTGCCTTCTTTCGAGGGCGCCCGACCCCGTCCGAACCTGTTGAAGATGCCATTGAAGCTGGCTTGACCAGCTTGCTGGCAGATGAATTTGCTGACGTGAGTGACCAGGTGGCCGAGCTGTCGCGCACTGATCCGGCACTGGTAGGCGCGTCGCCCTCGTCAATCATGACGGCGTTGGATCCGTCCGAGCGTGCTCAGCGCGTCGCGAATCAATGGCAGCGCGAACTGCTTGCGATGGTGCGCAGCGAGGGCCAGTCCAAGCGCGCCGGAGCCCAGATGATGGCCATTGGTGTCAACGTGGTGGGCGTGGCGCTGATGATCGTCATTTTTGCGTCAACGGGTGGACTGACCGGAGCTGAAGTGGGTGTAGCTGGTGCAACCGCGGCCGTGGCGCACAAACTGCTCGAAGCGATTTTCGGCGACCAGGCGGTGCGTGACATGGCCAAGAAGGCGCACCGCAACCTCGTGGAGGCAGCTGACCAGGAGATCGCCCAAATCCTGCAGCCGGCGCGCGACGCTCTGCCCGAAGCAGGTGACTACGCGCGCCTGACCGAGGCGATTGCGCAGGCGAGCCAACAATGGTCGGTAGGAGCCGAATAATGACCCGTGGTCTCTCCAACCCTGCCGAACGCGTGGATCATATTGCCTCCGCTATGGAGCTTGCCGGACCGGATGTGTCCAATGAATGCGTGGACCGCGTCGCGGATTGCTTGCTGCGCGCACACGAACGCACAGGGCTCGATCCTGACACGACCGTGGTTGCGTTCGTGGGAGCAACCGGGTCAGGCAAGTCGTCGCTTTTTAACGCGATCCTGGGGCACGACATCGCGCAGGTTGGCGTACGCCGCCCCACCACCACACAGGCTCTGGCCGCTATCGGCGCGGGCACGCGTGCACCTGGACTGGTCGAATGGATGGGCGTGCGCGAGCAGGTCATGATCCCGTCGGGCGCCGGCCTTCCGGAAAGTGTGGCCCTGGTTGATCTGCCTGATATCGACTCTATTCAGCAGGACAATGTGGCGCTCACCGAGCGTCTTGCGTCCCGCGTTGACCTGATCGTATGGGTCGTTGATCCGCAAAAGTATGCCGACCACGTTATCCATTCGCAGTGGATTGCGCGTTTCGCTGCCTACGGTGCGCCGGCGTGTATGGTGCTCACGCACGTCGACCAGCTCTCGCCGACTGATCGTAGCCAGATCGAAGCGGACATTCGTCGTCTCCTGGAAGCTGATCAGGCAGCCGGCATGAAGCTGGTGGGTGCCTCGTCGGTGACAGGGGAGGGCATTGATGCGGTTCGCTCGATGATCTCTGAGCGCGCACGTATTGTGCGTCAGCAGGCTGAGCGTGTTGGCGCCGTCCTGGATGAAGCCGTTGATGTGGCGCGCCGGGACCTGGAGATTGAAACTGCTGAACTGCCGAAGGTGCCGAAGAACCTGACCTTACAGCTGGTTAATGTTGCAGCGGGCGCTGCAGGTGTGGGACACGTGACGTCAGCTGTTGATGCGGGGTATCGTCACCGTGCTCAGAAAGTGTGCGGCTGGCTTCCGTTCCGTCTGCTTGCCCGATTCAAATCCGACCCGCTGGCACGCCTCCATCTGGAAAGCTCGGAATCATCAGTGTCATCTGTGCCCGAAGCAACACCCGTCGCCCGTGCCAAATTGAATTCTGGCGTGCGAACCATTGCCGGGCAGATTGCGCACGGCAGACCGCAGGTGTGGCAGCGCCGCGTACGTGAACTAGCCCGCGAACGTGCCGAAAGCGTCACCACACGGCTCGACCAGGCTGTTGCCGGAACCGATTTTGGCCTGCAAGAACGACGTACCTGGTGGCGTGCGAGCGCGATCCTCCAAGGCATCGGATGGCTGATGGCACTGGTCGGAGTGCTGTGGATCCTGGCGGTGCGTGGGGCCGACCAGTTCCTCATGATCCGGTGGGACGTGCCGATGTGGCGCGGTCTGCCCGTTCCCACCTGGTGCGTTCTTGGAGGGCTGGCCCTGACGGTAATCGTGGCTCTGCTGTCGTGGGTTGGCGTGCGCATAGGAGCAGCCCGTGCTCGCCGCCGGGCACACTCGCGCTTGACTCGGTCGATCAGCGAAGTCATCGAACAGAGTGTCAGCGGGCCCCTCGTAGCTGAATGCGAACGTCAGGCTGACATCGTGAAGCACCTGAATGCTGCCGCCTCGCGAACCCACTAGAATATAGCTGTGCGCATTATTTTTGCTGGAACTCCTGACGTCGCTGTGCCCACCCTGTCGGCGTTGAACGATTCGAAACATGACGTGGTCGCGGTCATCACTCGTCCGCCGGCTCGACGGGGCAGAGGCAAGAAAACCTTCCCGTCACCTGTCGCGCAATACGCGGCTGACCATGGCCTCGAGCTGATCGAGTCGTCACGTTTTACCGATCCGTCGCTTCAGCACGACATTGATGCTTATGACGCGGACCTTGGCGTCGTTGTTGCATTCGGCGCGATCATTCCGCCTTCTGTCTTAACAATGCCGCGGTTGGGGTGGGTGAACCTGCACTTCTCGGATTTGCCGCGCTGGCGCGGAGCTGCCCCGGTCCAGTATGCGATTTGGTCGGGTGATGCTCGAACGGCGTCGAGTATCTTCCAGCTGGAAGACGGCCTGGACACCGGGTCGGTTTTTTCGCGCTTGCCGGTCACGATCGACCCGTCTGAAACTGCCGGGGAACTGCTGGAACGAATGGGACGTCTCGGAGCTGACCAGATGGTGGCCACGGTGGATGCACTGGCTGACGGACGCGCATCAGCACACGTGCAGGATACAGATGGTGTCACCTATGCTCACATGCTCACCCCCGTCCAGGGATTCATTGATTTCACCCAGAGCGCGGCAGAGGTGTCGCGTCACATCCGCGCCTTCACTCCGAACCCAGGTGCATGGACTGTTCTGCCTGACGGCAAACGTCTCAAGATTGCGGGGGCCGAGCCCACCGATCAGCCCACACTCGGCACAGGTCTGCTGCAGGTGACAAAGCATGAGGTCATGGTCGGGTGCGCTGACGCGTGCGTCAGACTGGGCCAGGTCGCACCAGCAGGTAAAGGCTGGATGGACGCAGCGGCCTGGGCGCGTGGGGCACGCCTCAGCGGCGAGGAACGTGTCGGCGTTATGGCAACGGAGGAGTGAGATGGCAACAGGACGATATGCGGATGGTTACCGAGCGAAACGCAACGTTGATCCTGCCCGGCTCGTCGCGTTTGAGGTCCTTGATTCGATCGAGCAGGACGGCGCGTTCGCGAACCTTGCACTACCTAAAGCTCTGCGTGCTGCGAAAGAAGACTTCGCATCCTTCGACGGGCGCGATGCGGCATTTACCGCTGAGCTCGTCTACGGCACAACGCGCGCACAGGGCCGCCTCGACTGGATCATCAACGCCCATTCGACACGTCCGGTCGACCAGCTCGATCCATCGTTGCGCACGGTGCTTCGCATGGGAGCTCACCAGATCCTCAACATGCGCGTGCCGGACCATGCGGCCGTCGCCGCAACCGTTGACCTTGCCCGCGAAGTCCTCACTGACGGTCCGGCGAAGATGGTCAATGCTGTTTTGCGCTCCATTATCCGCACCGGCGCTGATCAGATCGACGCGGACATTGACGCAATCGAGAATCCGGTCGAACGCCTGGCTGTGCGTTATTCACACCCGACCTGGATTGTTTCGGCACTGGGCGACGCCCTGACAGCTCATGGCTGCTCCAAGGATGAGCTGGAAGAAACACTGGCTGCCAATAATGAGGCACCACTGGTGACTCTAGTTGCCCGCCCGGGTCTGATTGACGTGGAGGACCTGGCTGATGAAGCGATTGATGCATGCCACACGCGGGTAGCTCCGGGCACGCGTTCGCCGCTTGCTGTTGTCCTGGAGTCGGGCGACCCGGCACGCATCGGCTCTGTTCGACGCGGACTGGCCGGTGCGCAGGATGAAGGTTCCCAGCTGGCCGCCCTCGTCACTGCCGCCGCGCCGATCGAAGGGTCGGACACCGCATGGCTTGACCTGTGCGCTGGTCCGGGCGGGAAGGCCGCGCTTCTGGCGGCTGAGGGAGCCGAGCGAGGGGCACACCTGTTGGCAAACGAAGTCCACACTCACCGCGCACGCCTCGTTGAGCGCGCAACGGCCCGCCTGACCAACGTCGAGGTCATTTCCGCTGATGGGCGCACGCTCGGCGGGCAGGGAACACCGTGGCAGCTTGGCTCATTCGATCGCGTCCTGGTCGACGCGCCATGTACGGGCCTGGGGTCACTTCGCCGTCGCCCGGAGTCACGCTGGCACAGGTCCGAGGGGGACCTGGCGGATCTGGTTGCGCTTCAACGTGACTTATTGGACCGGGCTGTTGATCTGGTTCGCGTTGGGGGAGTGGTTGCGTATGTCACCTGTTCGCCGCATCGTGCGGAAACTGTTGACCAGGTCCGACGCCTGAGCGAGTCGGGACGCGTGGAACTGATCGATGCTGTGCCGGTTGCTGCGGGTATCTCGCCTGAGCCGTTGAGCGCTGACGGACCGACCCTGCAGTTGTGGCCGCATCGTGATGACACCGATGCGATGTTTATGGCTCTGATGAAACGGGTATCCTGAGAGCATGCATCTGACTATTTCGCCGTCGATTCTCAATTGCGATATTGCTGATCTGCATGGCCAGCTCGAATCGATTTCCTCAGCTGACATTGCTCACGTTGACGTGATGGACAATCACTTTGTGCCCAACCTGACGTGGGGCCTTCCGGTTGTAGAAGCCTGCGTGAAGACCGGCATCCTGCCGGTGGACGCGCACCTGATGATCGAGGATCCTGACCGGTGGGCGCCGGCCTACGCTGAGGCTGGCTGTGAGTCGGTGACATTCCATGTCGAAGCTGCAGCGGCACCGATTCGGCTTGCGCGCGAGATCCGACACCAGGGTGCGCGTGTGGGCCTGGGGCTGCGCCCGGCAACTGACATTGCACCATTCGTCGATATCTTGTCCGAATTCGACATGATCCTCATCATGACGGTCGAGCCGGGATTCGGTGGTCAGAAGTTCCTTGAGTCAATGCTGCCCAAGATTCGCCGCACTCGTGATGCGATTAGGTCGGCTGACCTGCCCGTGTCGATTCAGGTTGACGGTGGCGTGTCACGCCAGACGATTGAACAGTGCGCACAGGCTGGTGCCACGAACTTCGTTGCCGGGTCGGCGATTTTCAAGGCAGAGGATGCATACACGGAGATTGCGACGTTGCGCGAACTTGCCGGTTCGCACTGTCACTGAGCTGAGGAATCTAGTTTTCCTTTTCCCAGTTGGCGTGCCATAATTGCCACATGCTCCGGGGTCGGTGTAAGTCCGAACCGGCGGTGAGAGTCCGCGACCCGCGCGTTCATACGCGTGGCTGAACCGGTGAAACTCCGGTACCGACGGTGAAAGTCCGGATGGGAGGAGCACAGGAAGCGTGACCGCGCGTTTGGACGCGCTCGTCATTTGTGCTGCGTGAGCCCCCGGTGCGCGGAGGACACGAACAGGTGGCAACCAGCCAGAGCCAGCGACGCGGCGCTCGAGGAATCAGCAGCGTGATGAACGTGTGCGCACCCCTCATTTTCCTCCTGCTGATCATGACCGTATGGGCGTTGGCCACCACTGTTTTTTCACTCGAACCGTGGCGACTGCCCAGCCCCGCACAAGTCTTCCAGCGAGCACAGGTATTGCTCACACAGCCCTGGATGTGGCAACGGGTGCTGATCACCGCAGGCGAAGCAGTGCTCGGCTGTGCGACAGGTGCCCTTGTGGCGTTGCCACTGGCGTACGCGATCTACAAAGTGAATTGGTTCCGCGCAGCAGTCGAACCGTTCCTGGGTGCAACCCAGGCGATCCCCGCGATCGCACTGGCACCCCTGCTGGTCCTGTGGGTCGGCTTCGGCCTGGCCCCAGTGATTGCCCTGTGCGCGATCATGGTCTTTTTCCCGATCCTCGTGTCCACCGTTGTCGGACTGCGTCACCTTGACCAGGACGTGCTGGAAGCTGCTTCACTGGACGGCGCGTCAGGGTGGATAATGCTGCGCCAAATTGAAGCTCCAATGGCAGCACCATCAATCCTGGCTGGCCTGCGCAACGGTTTCACCCTGTCGGTGACCGGTGCCGTGGTGGGGGAGATGGTCATGGGGGGCAACGGTATGGGCGGCATTCTTGTCCAGCAACGCCAAAACATGGACACGCCCGGAATGTTCGTCTCCATCATTGTGCTCTGCGTGTTGGCAATGAGCATTTACATCGTTATCTACCGGATTGAAAAGCGGTATAACCGCAGTTGAAAAGATGAAAGAAGGATTACTGATGGCACGTGGCATACGCGCTTTGACAACACTAGTGGTAGCGGCGAGCGCTGTGACCTTATGTGGCTGCAGCTCCTCCGAGTCGCCCTCGCCGGCCGCTAATGCCCAAAGCGAAGTTGACTTGCAAGAGCCCACTGACGTCACGCTCGGGCTGACTTACATTCCCAACGTCCAGTTCGCGCCCACATACATTGCCGAGGAAGACGCGGTATACGCGAATGCGGGAGCGAACGTCACGCTGCGTCATCACGGCGCCGATGAAGGACTGTTCACCGCTCTGACAGCCGGTGAAGAAGATGTCGTGCTTGCCTCGGGTGATGAGGTACTGCAGGCTCGTGATCAGGGAATGGATGTGGTTGCCATTGGCTCCTACTACCACACCTACCCGGTGGTTGTCGCCGTCCCAGAAGAATCCGACATTGACTCCATTGACGATCTGCGCGGACACAGTATCGGTATCCCCGGCGAATTCGGTTCCAACTGGCTGGGCCTGCTCGCAATCCTGAACAACGCTGGGCTGAGCACGCAGGATGTCAACGTCGTGTCGATCGGCTTCACGCAGCAGGCTGCCCTGGCGGCTGGCCAGGTCGACGCAGTCGTCGTCTTCACGAACAACGAGATGGTCCGTTTCGGGCTCGATGGTATGAAGGTGCGCGCCCTTGACGTCGACCAAGACGCTTTACCGTTGGTGTCCGCCACGCTGGTGAGCACCCGCGAATGGGTTGACGCACATCCTGATGCGGCGCGTGCCATCGTGGACGGTACGACGCAGGGGATTGAACGAGCGAAGGACAATCCTCAGCACGCTCTGGAGGTGGCGAAGAAATACGATGACACGCTGAACGATCCGGCATCGTTCGAGGGTGCCCGAGCAGTACTCGAAGCCACGATCAAGCTGATGACGACAGGGAACGGAGCCGCCAGCGGCAAGCAGGATCTCGACAGATGGAACAAGATGGGACAATTCCTGTATGACACTGCAGGTGTGCTCACGCAGGCTCCCGATGTTGACGCCGCGGTGACGAACGAGTTCGCAAGCCGCTGATTGCTCGAGTAATGTGATCATGTGACTACATTTGATGAACTGTTTGCAGAACTGACCGAGAAGGCCCAGACACGTCCTGAGGGATCTGGAACGGTCGCTGAACTTGACCGCGGCGTTCACGCCATCGGCAAGAAGGTCGTCGAGGAAGCGGCTGAAGTGTGGATGGCAGCCGAATATGAAACTGACGACGACCTGGCGCTCGAAATCTCTCAGCTGCTCTATCATGCTCAGGTCATGATGATCAAGAAGGGCTTGACGCTCGAAGACGTCTACAAGCACCTGTAAGCTCACAGCACCGCACCTGCGAAGGACTCACCATGCTACGAATTGCCGTGCCCAACAAGGGCTCACTGTCCGAACCTGCTATCACGATGCTCACCGAGGCGGGCTATCAGCTGCACCGCCGCGGCCGTGAACTGGTGATCAGCGACCACGCGAACGATGTCGAGTTTTTCTTCTTGCGTCCGCGCGATATTGCGGTCCACGTTGGTCATGGCACGATTCACGTCGGTATCACCGGGCGTGACTTGCTGCGCGATTCGCCTTCGGGCGCGGTGGAGCATCGGGCGCTCGGATTTGCCCGCTCAACCTTCCGCTTCGCGGGACCAGCCGGTGAGTTCACGTCACTGGAGGACATACAAGGGCGCCGCATTGCGACCTCTTATGACAAACTCGTGCGAGATTACTTGGATGAGGCCGGTATCGATGCCGAAGTTGTCCACCTTGACGGTGCAGTGGAATCCTCAGTTCGTCTGGGCGTTGCCGACCTGATCGCGGATGTCGTCGAAACAGGTGGTACGCTTCGCGCAGCCGGCCTGGAAGTGTTCGGTGACCCTCTGATGCAATCGGAGGCCCTGCTGATTGCCCGTGAGGACATGCGGGATAACGCAGCGCTTGCGACGCTCGACCGACGCCTGGAAGGCGTCCTGGTTGCACGCTCGTATGTCTTGGTCGACTACAACGTGCGTGAGCGCGACCTGAACGCCGCGATTGCGATTACGCCGGGCCTGAATTCCCCGACCATTTCGCCCCTGATGAATACCGAGTGGCTCGCCGTGCGCGTCATGGTGAAGGCAGAGAACATCAACTCGGTGATGGACCGTCTCTACGCGGAGGGCGCGCGCGCCATCATCGTGACCAAACTGGCTGCTTCACGTATCTGAACAGCGTCGATCCGGCCACGGCAGGGGCCCGAGGGTGCCCATATTGGTGTGCCCGGGCAGCCCGCCGATCTGATAGGGAACCATATGGTTCAGATCGCAGCGCCCCGCGGGGTGTTCGAATGGGGATATCGTTCATACGGTTCACGCGCGCCCCGCACCCTGCACACGCCATCCGCCACGTCATGTCGGCGCGACTCAATCCGCTAGGCTGAAACAGTGAGTATGTCATCAACGAACGTCCGTGTTCTCAACACGTTCTTTGAGTTACTCACGTCCGATGTGGGGCGCACACGCGATCAGATCTGGAGGCTGGAAGGCTATCGAAATCTGTCAGAAGAAGCCTTCAGTTCCGCCTTCCAACGCGACAAGGACGCTCTTCGTGACATTGGCATCATCATGACCGTCACGCCCGGCCGTCACGGAGAGCGATATGCGATTTCGCCGGACTCATTTGCTGACCGTCGCGCCACGTTCGACGCAGTGGACGGCGCGCTGATCAACATGGCGTTGGGCGCGTGGAACGAGCAGGATGGAGCCGAGCGCGGCGCAATGCTGACCACGAAACTGCGTGCCCTCAGCGATGGTGCAGAAAAACCGTGTGCACCGCTCAGCGTCGGATTGTCGGGCGCTCACATGATCGTCGATATTCTCACCGCGATCCGCAACCGCCAACCGATCACATTCATGTACGAATCCACCCGCGTTTCAGAGCGCGCAATCGAACCGTGGCGCATCATCATGCGAGGACGCGGCCTGTACGTGTGGGGATTGGATTTGGATTGCGACGAACCACGGCTCTTCCGTACCTCCCGCATAACGTCAGGCGTCACGCTGCTGGGAGAACCCGGAGACGCCGGCCCTATCCCGGACAATTTGGGCGACCCATTCGAACGCCTCATGGTTTCGCCCACCCTGGCAATTCAAGACGGACAGGCGCAGGCAGTGCGAGATATGTGCCGTGCCGAGGGCGCCCGCAGCTGCGAGGGCGAGGTGAGTGTTGCTGACGGATGGATGCTGTATCGCGGACAGGCCGCCGAACGCAGCGAATGGATAAGCGCGATCCTCGCACACGTTTCACACGTAGTGGTGCGTTCACCTGAATGGCTGCGCGAAGCGATCATGACGCGACTGGACGCCGCTGCTGGCTGGGGGAGTGACGATGCCTGAACGCACAGAAGTAGCCGCCGCACGTTTGCTGTCACTGGTCGCCTGGATCGGTGATCATCCTGGATCCTTGGTCAACGACATTGCCGAGCACTTTGGTCGCACACGCAAGCAGGTCCAACGCGACATCGAAGTGCTGGGCAGTGTGCGCGACTCCCTGCCGGGGGCCTCGCTGGAAATTGACTGGGATCTGTACGCGCGTGAAGAACGCGTCGCCATGCATTCGACGCTCGGCGCAGACGTCCCGCCCAGGCTGACCGAAGAGGAAGCAGCACTGATCATTGTGGGGTTGCAGGCCCTCACACCGATCCTGGGTCCTGACCTGCACGATCACGTCATGCACACGGCGCTGGCGGTGACACGTGACGCGCAGGCCTTTGAAGAATCCCTGGCCTATTCGCCCTCCGGAAGCGACCAGGCCCGAATCGATGACATTTTGAGCGCGCTGTCTGCCCAAGTAGCGGTGAGATTCACCTACCCGCATGACGACCATGACCGCGAGCGCACCATTGACCCGTGGAACATCAAGCGTTTCGAAACCGGCTGGACAGTGACCGGCTGGGATCACGACGCTGCAGCTGAGCGGACATTTCGGATAGACCGTATGCGCGATATCAGCGTCAGCGATCAGCCGGTGACACACCCTGCAGCAGCGGATGGGTCCCCCTCGGCAATGGTGCGTATGACGTGTACGAGCGAGGCACGATGGATTCTTGACGCCGTGCCGCTGAGCGTCGTGAGTGACTCGGGCAGCGAATTCAGTGTCGATGTGCCAGTGTGGGACGAGGAATGGGTGACTCACTTCCTGATCGACATTGCCCCACATGTTGTGCAGGTTGAGCCCTCCGAATGGAAAGAACGTGCTGCGCGCGTGGCGCGCCGGGCCCGCGACGTGTGGGCGATGGGGAAGTAGGGGAGTAAGCGAGCATGTCACCGAAAAGACGCCGCCGCCGCGTCCGCGAGGAAGGCGAACCAACCCGCGAAATGGATCAGATGAGTCCGGCTGAACGCTTCGAGGCTGCCAAGGCTCAGCGCGCCGTCGATTCGAGTGCGCGCAGTGCATTTGCCGACTCGCTTGGGTTTTCGCTTGATGATTTTCAGTGGGAAGCGCTTGAAGCTGTTGAGGGTGGCGAGTCTGTGCTGGTGGCCGCGCCGACCGGAGCAGGAAAGACCGTTGTCGGCGAATTCGCCACCTATCTGGCTGTTGGGCGTGGAACCCGCGCGTTTTACACCACCCCGATCAAAGCCCTGTCCAACCAGAAGTTCATGGATTTCCAAAAGCGGTTCGGGGAAGAATCGGTGGGTCTGCTCACCGGTGATACGTCCATCAATCCGGGTGCTCCAGTGGTCGTGATGACCACTGAGGTTCTACGCAACATGATTTATGCGGGCGCGCCGCTCGATGATCTGACGCACGTAGTCATGGACGAGGTTCACTACCTGGCTGACCGTTTCCGCGGCCCGGTGTGGGAAGAAGTGATGATCCACCTGCCGCAGCGTGTCAGTGTGATTGCGCTGTCGGCCACAGTGTCGAATGCCGAAGAGTTCGGCGCGTGGATGCAGCAGGTGCGTGGCACGTGCCGCGTGATTGTCTCCGAAAAACGCCCCGTTCCCCTGTACCAGCACATGATTGCCAATTCGCACCTGTTTGATCTGTACGCGCCGGGGTCGAGCCGCCGGGCGGGTGTGAATCCGCAGCTCAGGTATGAAATTGCCCGCAGCTCGCAACCGGGTAGTGGCCGAGGTTTGCAGCATAATCGACGAGGCAGGCTGCAGCGCCGCGAAAGTCGAGCCGGCGTGCTGATGACACTGCAGCGGGCCCACCTGCTGCCGGCAATTGTGTTCATCTTTTCTCGGGCTGCGTGTGACGATGCGGTACAGCAGGTAGCTGCCTCACCGTTGGTGCTGACGACTCCGGAAGAAGCGCGCCAGATCAGGGATGCGGTCGATAAGGCAATGGAGCAGATTCCTGTCACTGACCATGTCGTGCTGGGGCTGCATCGATGGGCGAGCGCTCTGGAGCGAGGGATAGCGGCTCACCATGCCGGAATGCTTCCCGTCATGAAGGAGACGGTGGAACGGTTATTTACTCGCGGTTTAATTAAAGCGGTCTATGCAACCGAGACGCTGGCGCTGGGAATCAACATGCCCGCCCGGACAGTTGTCATCGAATCCTTGCAGAAGTGGAACGGCGTTGCGCACGTTCAACTGTCGGCGGGGGAGTACACGCAGTTGACGGGACGTGCCGGCAGGCGCGGCATTGACCGTGAGGGCCACGCAGTGGTGCTTTACCAGGGACGCGTTGAGCCTGAAGAGGTTGCATCGCTCGCGTCGAAACGAACCTACCCGCTGATCAGTGCCTTCAGACCAACGTACAACATGGTGGTGAACCTGCTGGCACGGTCCTCTCGCGCGTCGACGCGCGAAGTGCTCGAGTCCTCATTCGCCCAGTTCCAGGCCGACCGCGGAGTCGTCGAATTTGCGCGCGAAGCTGCGCGGGTGAAGAAACATATGGATGAGGTCGCCTCGCACGTCAAGTGTGAATACGGCGATGCCCTGGAGTACTTCCAGTTGCGTGAAGAGCTGTCCGGTTTGGAGAAATCCTCAGCGAGGGCGCGGTCGGCAGTAGTGCGGCAGGACATGGAAAAGGATCTGCGCCGGGCGCGCCGCGGAGATATCGTCGCCTACCAGCCCGGGCGAGCGACCCGCTATGGGGTGGTGATCCGGCCTGCCGACGAGGGGCGAGCACCGCGAATCGACGTAATCGGCACGGATATGAAGATTCACGATGTGATTATTTCGCAGAAAATGCGTGCCTTTGCCGTGGTTGGAAGTATGAAAATCCCGATGGGACGTGACCTGCGCAAACGTGTGGTGCGCGAGAAGGTGGCCGGCGAAATTCGCCGCCGTGTACGCTCAGGCGCACTGGATGCACCGCGTCGGTCAGCCCACCGTGACGATCCCACCATTGCGTATATGAGAGACGAAATTCGTCACCATCCGGTTCACCGTTGCCCGCAGCGCGAGTCGCATGCAGCGATGGGGCATGAATGGGCACGTGCTCGCAAGGAGTACCTGCGAACGGTTGAACGTATCAATGAGCGCACCGACACGGTCGCGAAGGAGTTTGACCGTGTGTGTGCGGTGCTCGAATCCCTCGGCTTCCTTGACGGCGACCGTGTGACAACGGCGGGACAACAGCTGCGACGCGTGTTTGGTGAGCGGGATCTGTTGGTCGTTCACGCCGTGCGATGTGGGGCGTGGGACGACCTAGATCCGGCTGAATTGGCAGCGGTGGTCTCCACCTGCGTGTATGAAGCGCGTGCGGAAAACAATCCCGACACGTCAATTCCTGGTGGCGCCAATTCAGCGATCGCTCGTGCACTGGATGCAACGTGGCGTGCCAGCCAGGAGATCCAACAAGCAGAAACGTCTGCGGGAGCTACACCCACTCCTCCGCCGGATATCTCGCTGGTCGGTGCTATGCATGCGTGGGCGCACGGTGCGTCGCTGACCACTGCACTGCAAGTAGCTGACCTGTCGGGCGGCGATTTTGTGCGCTGGGTGCGACAGGTGATGGATCTGCTCGACCAGCTCTCGCACGCTGATCAGGGTGGCCTGGCCACATGCGCCCGGGACGCTCGACGGATGCTCGTACATGGAGTGGTGGAATGGTCGACCGTTTGAAACTGAAACTTCCCCCGCGGCGCAGATGGCTGGATTATCCGTGTGCCGCGATCAGCGGCGTATGTCTGTGGGCGGCATTCCCGGATGTGGGATGGTGGCCGCTTTTCGTCATCGGGCTGGCATTTCTAGTCGCCCTCGTCGATCGATCGTCGACTGGGCGAGGCATGTGGTACGCAACGTTGGTCGGCGCGCTTTTCTGGCTACCGCACATCCACTGGTCATCCATCGCAACAGGCGGCTGGTTGCCGTGGGTGACACTGTCAGCCACGCAGATCATTGCATTGTGCATCTGGGCGTGGTGCGCTGCGATCAGCAGGGCACTGGTGTGGGTGCGCACCTGGTGGGGACAGACATTGTCGTGGGCCGTTCTGTGGGTCGCGGTCGAACAGCTGCGTTCAACCGTGCCATTTGGCGGTTTCCCGTGGGGCAAGACGGCGTATGCGATGGTCGATGCTCCGTGGGGAAAGCTCGCGCCGTGGGGTGGGGAAGTGCTGGTCAGTGCAGTCACTATGATGCTCGCAGTGCTGGTGCGGCGCACATTTTCGCTCCTGAGAACGCGCTCGGATGAGCACTGGTGGAACAGACCGTTGATGCTGGTGCTGGCGGCTGCGCTGGCGTGTCTGCCGCTGGCGATCACACTACCGAATGCGCAGGAAGCCGGATCGATTCGCGTGGGTGTCGTCCAGGGCAACGTTGAAATCCCGGGCAATGCAACGTACAGCGTGCCGCTGAAAGTTACTGGCAATCACACGCGCGAAACGCTGCGAATGGCCGAGGAAGGCGACGCGGTGGATGTGGCTGTGTGGGGTGAGACGGCAGCCGATCGCGATCCACGTGCCAATTCAGGCGTAGCGAACCTGGTCGATGAAGCAGTCGATGCGCTCGGCGTTCCGATTCTGGTCGGCTTCAACGGGTATGACAGTCAGGACAATACGCGCACGAATCTGGTTGGCTGGTGGTACCCGGATTCGGGTCTGAGCGATCAGCTTTACGGTAAGCAGCACCCCGTGCCGTTTGGTGAATACATTCCGTGGCGCTCCTTTATTTCAAAACTGGCTACCGAGGCAGCTCAGGTCAACGTCGACATGGTTGCGGTCGATAATCCGAGCCTGCTGTCCGTGACGCTCAACGATGGGCGCGAGGTGCCTTTCGTGATGGGAATCTGCTTCGAGGTGGCTTATGAGGATCTGATTCGAGACGGTGTGGAACGAGGCGGTCAGATCATTGCCATTCCAACGAATAACTACCATTTTCGGTATTCAGCTGAGTCCGCTCAGCAGGCTCAGATGCTGCGTTTTCGAGCAATGGAGTACGGCCGATCGGGAATCCAGGCCTCCACCAATGGTGTCTCGATGATTGTGCGCCCTGATGGCACGATCGTCCGCCAGACAGCGAAACAGACTGCAGATCACATGGTGGCGCAGCTGCCGTTGCGTACATCACTGACGTGGGCAGCCAGACTCGGCATAATTCCGTCAGTCGGAATAATGTGTGGAGGGGGAGTCGTCACCATCTGCGCCGTGGTGCGCGCACTCATCAGCGTGCGGCGACGTTAATTCTTTCGGTAGGCGCCTTCTGGACGCAAACGGCCCGAGCGCAGCAGTTCGAGCTGCTCGTTCAGGACAACGTCGAGTTCTTCAAGGGATCGGCGCTCGCGCAGCATATCCCAGTGCGTGCGAACCGGTTTGGCTGGTTTCTGTTCTTCCTCTTCGCCTTCTTCGCCGATAATTTCAGCGGTGGCGCCGCATTTGCATTCCCACGTCGCCGGAGGATTCGCTTCGGTGGAAAATGGAATCTGGAATTTATGGCCGTTGGAGCACAGGTATGTTGCAGTCGCTCGGTCGGCGAAGATGACACCTTCTTCTGATTCCATCGATTTTGCACCAATTTGCATACCGCGAAGGGCGCGATCAGCCATGAATCCTCCTAAATGCGTGCGAGCTCGAATATTGTAACTGATAGAGGTTCGCACGCTCCACCACAATCCGATAATGTACATTATGTCAGATTTGGGAAATCGTGAAATCCCCTCTCACTTGGCGAAAGGAAATCTTCATGCCCGAGGTCAGCAGCTCGGTCCACGCTCAACGTCAGCGCACGCGAGGGACAACCCAGCCGCGCGGTCTGTCACTGCGTCCCTACTTTAAATCCGACGCGCCCGCGCTTGTTGTGGTCTTTGGCGTGGTGTGCGCGCTGACGATCGCTGTGACGCGCGCATACCTTGCTCTGACTGGTTATCCCCAAGTTGGCGGCGAAGTGTTTCACATTGCTCATGCGATCTGGGGCGGCTTGCTGCTCATTATTGGCTTGATCGGCGCGATGGTATTGACGAATTCCTGGGCGTCCTGGGCAGGTGCGATCCTCGGTGGCGTCGGTGCCGGATTATTCGTGGATGAGGTCGGTAAATTCATCACACAAGATAATGACTATTTCTTTCCTCTTGCCGCAACCATTATTTACGTGTTCTTGGTGTTGTTAGCTGGTGGGGCGCTTGCTCTCCAACGACCAAGCCGCAGTACTGCTGCCGCGCACCTGCACCTGGCCCTCGACATTGCCGAACAGAGTGTGGATCGCACCCTTCCGGCTATGCGCCGCGCCCAGATGGCACAACACTTGGACAAAGCCCGAAACCTCAACCCCTCTCCTTCACAACACCTGCTCATCGACGCGCTCAGTGACTTGGCAAATGATCTGCCCGGAGATGGATCTGACGCCGGCACACGCCTGACACGCTGGGTTAGAAACGTTCCCACGTCTCGCTTCCAGAGCGTCGCAGCCGTTATGCTCTTCATTCAGACGATCGGTGACGTCGCACGCGCCGTGATTGCCCTCGTGTCGTACGCGTCGGGACATGCCATGCTCGACCAGGTCGTTCCCGATGTGACACAAGACGGCTGGACGGGCACATTGTCAATCGCAGCTGTCATCGGCGGCGTCATCGCGGGTGCGCTTGCCGTGGTTGCAGGAGTCATGATGCTCCCGAAGCGCTCCTCCATCAAGATTCCATTCGGCATCGCCTTCGCGGCGGTCGGCATTGACCTCGTTGTGGTCAACTCGCTTGCCTCCTACACCAACCAATTCTTCATCCTGGCGATCGCCGCCTACCTATCGGTGTCAATGTCGGTGATCATCATGTGGCGTCGTTCGAATTCTGCCGATCGACTACTACAGTAGGAAACATGAGACTTGGAGTAGATTTCGGTACGACACGCACCACTGTTGCGGCAGCTGATCGAGGCAACTACCCTATTGTAGCTTTCAGTGACGTCGATGACGACGTGTGTGAATACATCCCCTCCCTCATGGCGCTTGACGGTGACCATCGCGTCTACGGCTTCGACGCGGTAGAACTGGCGCGCCAGGGTGCTCCGCATCTGCGCTCCTTCAAACGCCTGATCTCCGATCCAGCTGTCACAAGCGAAACAACGGTGCGGGTTGACCGCCGCGACATCAACGTCCTGACGCTCCTGATCGAGTTCCTCACCTACGTGGCCCACGAAATTCGCACGAACTCGTCAGTGAGTCAGATCCCAGACGAAGAACCACTGGAAGCCGTCATCGGTATTCCCGCCCACGCCTACTCGGCACAACGTTTCCTGACGCTGGAAGCATTCCGGGCAGCCGGCTTCACCACTCTTGCCATGATCAACGAGCCGTCAGCAGCAGGCTTCGAATACACCAGTCGACATCGCGCTTCGCTATCGACCAACCGGCAACAGATCCTCGTATATGACCTCGGTGGCGGAACCTTCGACGCCTCACTGGTCAGCGTGGAAGGAACCTCTCACGAGATCCTCGGATCACACGGCAATAACCTGCTCGGCGGGGACGACTTTGATCAGGTACTCGCCCAGTGCGCACTGGCCGCAGCCGGCGCAACCTTTGCCGATCTGAGCGACTCCGATATGGACGATCTGCTTGAACAGGCACGCGATGCAAAGGAAGCACTGACACCTCAGACCAGGCGAATCTCATTGACGGTGGGCGCACGCGATGTCACAGTGCCGGTCGCGGACTTCTATGCTCACTGCATCGACCTGATCGATTCCACCGTCGAAACAATGAAGCCGCTGCTCGCCATTGATTCAGAAGGCGGAGAGGAACTGGGACCTCACGTTGCGGGATTGTACGTCGTGGGTGGTGGGTCCCAACTGCCGCACGTCCTGCGCGAACTGCGACGCCGCTTCGGGCGACGTGTCCACCGCTCCCCTCACACCGCAGCATCAACCGCGATCGGCCTGGCCATCGCAGCTGATCCCGAGTCCGGCTTCACCCTGCGTGAACAGCTTTCACGTGGAGTCGGCGTATTCCGCGAAATGCAGTCAGGGCAGATGGTGTCGTTTGATCCTCTGCTGGATGCTCACCTCAGAGTCTCCACACAGGATTCCGTCAGCGTCACGCGTCGCTACCGTGCCGCTCACAATATCGGGTGGTTCCGCTTCGTTGAATACACGGCAACCGACGACCAGGGCGTGCCGCGAGGCGACGTCTTGCCATATGGCGAGCTGATTTTCCCCTTCGCCCGCGAACTGCAGGATATGGGCGACGCCCTCGACCCCCATGCCGTGAGTGTGCGCCGCACGGAGGACGGACCCTTAATCGAAGAAAAGTACACGGTGGATCGGCACGGTATCGTTTACGTCGCCATCACCGACTGCGACACGGGTTACACTGTCTCGCAATCACTGGGAAGTAAATAACACTGCAGGAGATCCTCAAACGTTAGACAATGTAATGTGTCTACTTTTCTGCGTCAGTTAGGTGCCGCCTGCGCGCGCCACGGGATCCGCACGCTCCTCGTGTGGATTGCCGTCCTGCTGATTGGCGGGATCGGGGTGTGGCAGGCAGGCCCGCAACTGTCAAATGATTTCAAGATTCCCGGCACAGAGGCCCAAGACGGCCTCGACATTATTTCGGAACGATTCACCGAACTGGCCGGACTGACCGCACAGGTCATCGTGGAATCTCCTGATGACCACCCCATCGAGACACACCGCGACCAGGTGCAGCGCGTCGTCGATCAGTTGAGCGCCGTCCCTCACGTCACTCAGGCAGCCGACCCGTGGTCAGAACTGCTGCGCACTCCCACAATCAGTACGGACGGACGATTCGCGCTGATCAACGTCCAACTTGACTTGGCGCTCGGGCAAGATGACGACGGCGCACTGGACACTATCGAAACGGTCGCTGCCGACAGCACCAAGGCCGGGATGCCGGCATCGGTCGGAGGCCAGATCTACCAGCTAACATCAGTGCCCCTCTCCCCTCTTGAACTGGCTGGTGTGGCCATTGCGCTCATCATCCTTGCGATCACGTTCCGCGCACTGCTGCCTGCAGTCCTGCCCGTGATCACCGGACTGCTCGGCGTGAGCATCGCGATGACAGGTGTACTCATTGTTGCGCAGTGGGTGGACATTTCCACCACTACTCCCACGCTGGCAATCATGATCGGTCTGGCGGTCGGCATTGACTACTGTCTTTTTATCGTCTCCCGCCATCGTTCCCAGCTGGCTCACGGCTGGAACGTCGTTGATTCCATTGCGATGGCCAATGCGACATCAGGTGGTGCCGTAATCTTCGCCGCCATCACCGTTGTGATCGCACTATGCGGTCTGATCGTCTCCGGCATCCCCTTCCTGGCAGTGATGGGTCTATGTGCCGCGGCCGCTGTGGCCGTGTCCGCTGTGATTGCGGTGACCGCCATCCCGGCTCTGATGGGTTTGATGGGTGAGCGACTGCGCCCACGCTACGCACGCGCATCGCGGCGCTCCGGTCAGGAAGAGACTCGCAAACATGCAGCGAAGCACTCGAAGCAGAGTGCTTCCCAATGGTGGGTATCAGTGATCACTGCCCGCCCGTGGATCACGATCGCTGTCGTCTTGGTTTTCCTGTCCGCCGTCGTCATTCCTGCCAAAGATCTGCGCCTGTCCCTTCCCGACAATGGAACCGAGCCGGTGGGCACTGCCGCACGAGACACCTACGAGCTGGTGGCGAACGAATTCGGAGACGGAGCCAACGCTCCCCTGCTGATCATCGGTGGCATCATCCAGTCTGAGGACCCGCTCGGTCTGGTCGATGAACTTGCTGACCGGGTTGAACAGGTTGATGGCATCAGGTCAATTCAGATAGCCACCCCGAACAGGAACGCTGACCTTGCTGCCGTCATTGCGATCCCCGAGGCCGCGTCGAACGATCCTGCAACCGAAAAAGCACTGGAGAACCTGCGCGAAGCTGCCGACACGTGGGAGCGTGAACTGGGCGTCGAGGATATTCATGTGACCGGCATGGTTGCCGCCAGAATGGATGTGACCGCTCGCCTGACGGATGCGCTGGTGCCGTTTGCCTCACTGGTGGTGGGGCTGGCGTTGATTGTGCTGACAGTAGTCTTCAGGTCACTGTGGGTGCCGCTGACCGCAACGATCGGATACCTCCTGTCGATCGGCGCAGCATTCGGCGTCACGTCCATGATCTTCTCGTGGGGATGGTTCACCGGACCGCTGCGCATCTCCAATACCGGGCCGGTCATCTGCTTCATGCCGATCATGGCGTTGGGTGTGCTCTTCGGCCTGGCGATGGACTACCAGGTCTTCCTCGTCACCCGCATGCGCGAGTACTGGACTCACGGCGAGGATGCACGGCAGGCAGTCAAGAAGGGATTCGCCTCCTCCGCACCTGTTGTGGTGGCTGCAGCGCTGATCATGGTGTCGGTTTTCTTCGGATTCATTCCCTCAGGTTCCTTCTACGTCCAGCCCATCGCACTGGCGCTGGCGGTTGGCGTTGCTATTGACGCATTCATCGTGCGCATGACGCTCATTCCAGCGGTCATGATGGTGCTTGGTAAGCGAGCCTGGCGTTTTCCGCGCGCACTGGACCGGGTAGTGCCTCACGTCGACGTCGAGGGCGTCGCTATGGATCACCTCAGCGATCACATGGAGTGGAAACGTGTCAACGGACCGGCAATCTTGCGCATGGAAGATGTCCGCATTAACGAGGGTGGACAGACCGTGGCCTCGTGCGATGAGCTGATTGTCTGGCCCGGTGAGGTCATCCAACTGGACGGGCCACCCAGCCAGGTGCGCACACTCATGTGCGCGGCTGCGGGCCTTATCCGCGCTGACCAGGGAATTATCGTGGTGCGCGATAACGACGCGCGCGATCGATCCAGCTGGATGCGCGCTAACATTCCGATCATGTTGCGAGCCTCATGGGCCCACATGATTGCGTCGGATGCTGAAGAGTCGGACAAGAACCTGGTACTCGTGGACTGCCCGGTAACCGAACAGGTGCGAGACCAGCTCATCAGTGCGACAGTGGAACAAGAAGGTGCACTGATTGTGGGACCTCAGGCTGGCAACAGTGGCTTTGTGGTCACACGGACGGTAAAGATTGGAGGCGACGCATAAATGCGATTACGAGATGCACGCCTATTGCTGGTCGCCGTCATCGTGCCGATCCTGCTCGCCGCGTTGTCCATGTGGTCAATCGGTGGGAACAGTACAGGCTCGGACATTACACGCCTGAAAGCGGCGATCGTAAACCTGGACAAGGGCGCGGAAATGACGCTGCCCGACGGCTCAACTCAATTTGTCCCTTTCGGACGCCAACTGTCCGCCGAACTGCTCAAACCGCACGATGGAACCGCAACGTTCCAATGGGAGCTGATGCAGGTCAACAGTGCGCACGACGCAATTAAGAACGGTGACGTTGCTGCAATCGTGACCATTCCGGAAAACTTCTCGACAGCGGTGGCAACGATCGGGCAAACTAACGCAAATCCCGGCATTGTCTCACTGACCAGCTCTGATGCGACTGCACCTATGATGAACGAACTGGCCCATGCGGTGACGGAAGCCGCCGCGCGATCCTTGGGCCAGACGCTGGGCACGCAGGTTCTCAACGGTGTCTATCTGGGATTCGACCAGCTGAAAGACCAGCTGGGAGCAGCTGCAGACGGAGCCAGGCAACTCGATTCCGGTATCGGGTCCTTGGGACAGGGTGCCCATCAGCTGGCCGACGGCGTCCACCAGAGCACGGATGGCACCTATGAACTTGCCGGCGGACTTGCCCAACTTGCCGACGGCACGGCAGCACTGGAGAGCGGTGTGGCAGGATTTTCGGGCGGTATCGGACAGCTCCATGCCGGTGCGGAACAACTGTCAGGCGGCATCCACCAGATGCGCGACGGAATCGCCGGATCAGCCTCCTCCCCCGGTCTGACCGGCGGCGTTGACCAGCTGGCGGACGGCATCCTGGGAAACGGTACGACGCCGGGGCTGGCCAGTGGCTCACTCCAGCTGGCAGAAGGAACCGAACAGCTGGCCGACGGTATCGCGCGACTTGACAACGGGTTGGACACGATCCGTGCCCTCATTCCCGAGGATTTCGATCCTGCTGACCTGCCAACGATCACCATCGATCTTCAGCAAATTGTCGATGTGATGAAACAGGTGGCTCGGGATGCGCGCGATGTGCTCAGCAGGCTTGAACCAATCATGACCGATCAGGATGTCATTAACGAGCTACGTAGCTCGCTGCTCGGCCTTATCGATCGATGCCCCGCTGAAACGTTCCCACAATACTGTGCCGATATGAAAGAGTTTGGGCAGTTGATTGTGCCTTTCATTGATGGCCTGCCCACGGTTGCAACCGATTCCCTCGCTGCCCTCGACGATTTCCTGGCGAAGATTTCCAGTGACGAATTCGCGGACGGCCTTGCCGACGCGCAACATTTCGTTGACCACTACAACGAGTACATCGCCCAGATTGTCGGTCCGGATGGTTTACTCGCAGGGGTGAGCCAACTGGCCACAGGATCCCAACAGCTTGCCAGTGCAGCGCGTCAAATGGCGGATGGCATCAATGGAACAGGCTCGACGATAGGCCTCGTTCAGGGCGTCACACAGCTACAGAACGGGGTGCATCAGCTCCAGGACGGATTTGACGGCACAGAAGGCCAGCCTGGACTCGTCACCGGAGCCGATCGCCTAGCCGACGGCTTGGCACAATTGTCGGCTGGAGTGGGCCGCTTCTCGGGTGGCATTAGCCAGCTCAACGACGGAGCCCAGGGAGCGGCTGACGGCTCCAGCCAACTGGCAGACGGACTCGGACAGCTCGGAAACGGAGCCGATCAGCTTTCCACAGGCATCGACCAGCTACGCGACGGATCGTCCCAGCTCGCGGGTGGCCTGGACGAGGGCGTCTCGCAAATCCCCGTCTACTCAGATGCGGAACGCACTCGGATTGTGTCCATGGCGATGCGTCCGGTGCAAACAGAGCAAGATGCCACGACGCAGAGCACCATCGGAACAGCTTTCCCGTTTACCGCTGCAGTCCTGATCTGGATCAGTGCGTTTGGTGCATTCTTGATGATGCCGGGCCTTCGCGGTCGCGTCTTGGCTCGTCCAGTCGGTGCAGTTCGGGCGGTCATTGATTCGCTGCGCGCCCCGTCCGGCGTAGTGGCAATCTCCGTGCTGGGCGTGATCTGTGTAGCGCTGCTGTTCAAGGTCTTTCCTGTCAGTCTCGCTGGTACAGGTGCACTGATCATAGTCGGCGCAATTGTGGCAGTCCTGGTCCACCAGATGCTATTGGCAGTGTGCGGTGCCCGGATCGGGCGTGTCGTCTCGCTCCTGTTCTTCACGTTGCAGGTCGTTGCCCTCATCGGGCTGATGCCCTACCAGGATTCACCTGACGCCTTATCTACAATGAACGCGCTGCTGCCGTTGGGAGAACTTGCCGGAGGCCTGCAGACCAGCGTTCTGGGTGTGGGATCCTCGTGGGTGCCCCCGCTCCTGTCGCTGATCGGATGGGGCCTGGTGAGCTTCATTGGTTCGGCGGTGGCGGTTACGCAGCGCCGAACGCTCTCGCCCGAGAAGGTTCGCGAAGCGTTGAACGTTGTTCCGATGTGAACTTAGGAAACGGAACGGTGCCTGCGGCGACGGCGTTCAGCTAGATCGTCAATAACCGTGTCATCTTCGTCGCGCCGCTCGACTGGCAGTTCAGCCAGGGAACCTTCAACTTCGCGCCACACTCGCCCCACTGCGATACCGAACACGCCCTGTCCGCCTTGGAGCAAGTCAATTACCTCATCGGATGAGGTGCATTCATACACGGATGCGCCGTCACTCATCAGCGTGATCGACGCGAGGTCATCGATTCCACGGTTACCGAGCTGCGTGACTGCCTGGCGAACTTGCTGGAGTGACACGCCGGCGTCAAGGAGCTTCTTGACGACTTTCAGGACGAGGATGTCGCGAAATGAGTACAAGCGCTGTGAACCGGATCCACGCGCAGCGCGCACCGAAGGCTGCAGTAACCCTGTGCGAGCCCAGTAGTCGAGCTGACGGTAGGTGATGCCGGCCGCGGAGCACGCAACCGGGCCGCGATAGCCGGTCTCGTCTTCGTTGAGGCCTTCAAGAGGGTCGCCGAAGAGCATGGCCTGTCGTGGTTGTGGGGCTACTGAATCAGCCGGATTCGCGCTCACGTATGCTCCTCGGACTCTTAGCCACTGAATGGGCTCACTGTGTGTACTCTCTAACGCTAATTCCCGAACGGTCGTCGGTCAACAATTCAAACGGCGAGCCTCAAGTTCAACTTGAAGGTGAGTCGCCGTTGAGCCTCGACAATGAAATTCGCAATAGTTCCCGGTGCAGGTCAGCGAGCTTCTCACCAAATTCCATTGAGCGTGCGTGTGCACGCTCACGATCGGTAGCGCGTTGCCGTGACAACTGCGAGGACACAACCTGATCAATCACATCCGCACTGCGCTCGGCACCTGTGCGCACAGAACGCAAGATCCTCGCATTCATGCCCTCAGCTTCAAGGGCCACCAGCAGGTGCACGACGTGAACCGTGCGAGATGGAAAATAGCCAGCAATGTCAGGGGCGATCAATCCGAGTGCAGTGTAACGTTCGAGAGTTTCGACAGTGGCGCCCGTCAGATCAGCCAAGTCACGCGTGGAAATCGTTGACTGGTTCGCAGGGACAACCACTTCCCCATCGGAAGCAACAATGCGTGCGCTCGGAGCAAGATCCACGTCATGGCCGGCGTCCAAGGCTCGCAGCTCATCGCGAATGGCATTGAGGGGCGAATAGGAATCGCGCTGGCGGCGCAGGATATAGCGCAGTCGCTCACGGTCGGACTCGGAAAACTTTCGGTAACCCGCACTCGTACGGCTCGGACAGATGAGTCCCTGATCCTCCAGAAAACGAATCTTTGACACTGAGACAGTGGGGAACTCTTTTTGCAGAGCTTCTGTGACCTGGCCGATGGCCATTGTCGGCTCTGCACTCAAGCCACGTGGCCACTGTCCCTGTTGTGGATTCTCCTCGAGTGCGTATGCGTGGGCAGTGTTCATGCCTGCTGCGGGGACGGCTGGTAGGTCATGCGGTACTTGCCGATCTGGACTTCATCGCCTTCTTGCAGATGTGCCTCATCGACACGTTCACGATTGACATAAGTGCCGTTCAGGGAGCCTGAATCGCGGACAATGTAGCCACCGTCCTGTGCGATGAACTGGCAATGTTTGCGGGACACAGTCACGTCGTCAAGAAAAATGTCCGACTTGGGTGAGCGTCCGGCGTTAGTTGTGCCTGGATCGAGCAGGAAGCGCGCACCGGAGTTCGGGCCACGCTGAACGATGAGCAGTGCGGAACCGGCAGGAAGGGCCTCGACTGCCTCGCGGTCGCGAGCAGACAACGGCAGCGGTTGAGCAGTCTCCTCTTCTTCCTCCGAGCCTGGCAGGCCGAAGACCGAGGTTGCCGTCGGGTCAAAGTCACTGTGATCTTCCATCATTTCCCTCTTCCGCGAGTACACCGGAATTCAGATGCACCCCAGTGTACGCAAAAAAGGTACGCCGGCGCATTGCTGTTTCATTGATAACAATTATGTCACGCCTCTATTTTTCTGCCGCATATTGAGGGATCGGAGTAGGAGCAACTTCATCGATCACGACTTGCTGGGATTTGATGATCTCCACGTCCGCATTCTTGGAACGCATCTGCCAAGCCGCACCTGCAGAAATCTCCAGTGCAGTGGCAATCGTGTCCGAATCTCCAATCACTTTCCACTGGTAGGGCGAGTGGATCACCTGACCGTTCATGATGATGCCCACATCCGACATGGAAAACCAGGTCTGCGCGTTGGCACGGATACCGTTGATGCTCACAGCTTCAGCTCCGGCGTTGCGCAGTTCCCCAAGGGTCATGACGAACTGGACTGCATTGACACCTCCCTGCGGATCGGTAACGATCATGGTGAGGCCTTCGCCTTCAACAGGGACCGTTCCGGCATTGATACGTGCCTGCTCGACACTCTTGCGGGCCGCTTCGTCGGCAGCCTGCTGCTGGGAGACAGCATTCTCCAGGTCAGCCAGCTCAGACTCGAGCTCAGCCTTCTCGCCGCGCAGTGTTTCCTCGCGTCCAGACAGCTCATCGAGCAGCACCACCAGGTCTTGCTCGGTCATCTGGTCGAGCGGGTCGGCACGCTGGGCGCGCACCTGAGTTACCAATGCGATACCGAGCATCATGCAGATGACGACAAGAAGAATATGGATCGGCCTCGGACTGGCCAAAAGAGCCTCTCGCAGCCGTGAACCGCGCGATATCTGGGGTTTGTTCGCAGAATTACGTGCCATTGTCGTGCACCTACGCCTTGAAAATAAGACGACGGATGGACGCGGCGTTGGAGAAGATACGGATACCGAGAACGACGACGACAGCGGTCGTCATGGCGGATCCGACGCCGAGCTGCTGTCCTAGGAATACCAACAGACAGGCTACGAGGACATTCCAGAAGAACGACATGATGAAGACACGGTCGGAGAAGACACCTTCGAGCCACGCGCGCCCGGCGCCGAAAAGAGCGTCAAGCCCAGCGACAACGGCAACGGGAAGGAATGGCTGAATCCACACCGGGATCGTGGGATCGACCATGAATCCAATGACGATTCCTGCAATCAGTCCAAGGACAGCAATCATGTTTAGCCTCCAGCACCATCTCGAGTTTCAGCGTAGCGCGTCGAGCGCTGATCAACGCCCTGCATCTCAATGGAGTTTGCGGCCCGTGTCGTGATCTGTATACCTCGAGCTGACTGGGCGGTAGACAGATAATCACCGGTGCCGCCACGCACCAGTGCCACCGACAGATCCGACCCGTCTCCGATGGCATTGATGACGTAGGGAGACTGGATGGCCGTGGTGTTGACCAGGATCGTTGAACCTGCGGTGCGGATGAAGGTGCCCGACCCGATGCGAATGCCGTTGACGTCAATGGCTTCAGCTCCGCCCGCCCACATGGCATTGACCACCATTCGCAAGTCCTGATCGCGCACAACCGCCTGGGGTCGTTCAGTTTTGGAATCTGTGGCGTCGCTGAGGGCAACAGTCAGACCCGGTCCGTGCACGGAGTGAGCCGCGCTGGCCATCGCCACGCTTGCCTCCAGTTGCGGTGCAGATGTCGGGGCGATATCGGCAGCTGAGCGCATCGTGGAGGACAGGTCGGACACTTCCTGGCTGAGCGAGTCAACCTGCGTCTGGACGGTTTCGATGCGCGAGGTCAATGAGTTTCGCACTGTCGTATCAGCGGGGGCGCGTAAGTATCGCACTGCGATTCCGGAGGCGATCCCCAGCGCGATCGCCATGATGATGACGAGGACGCGCATTGCCGGGCCGGATCGGCGGGCATTCGGATCGGCTGCGTATGCGTGGTAGGCAGCATCGAGCGGATTGCGAAGAAGCTGGTTGAGCTGCGACATCGATGCGGCAGGGTCCTTTCGGGGCGAGGCAGTGCTCATAGCGTCTCCTCCCAAAGTTCCTGGACGCGTTGAGCACGCTGAACGTCGTCAAAGTTCTCGATTACGAGCCGTCGCAGGGCAGCAGGTGCATCCGTATTGCCCTCCAGCCATTGTTCATATTCATTGACGAGGGTGGCTACCGCATTCGGATCATCGCAGTCGACGTGATGTGGAGCGCCAGCACGCACGAAGCGAATACCCATGCCGATGGAGTGGGTGGCCCAAAAATCAGCGAGGTGCGCGAAGAACTCACGGTCGAGCTCATCGCCCTCCCACGTGGACTCCGCCAGGCCGAAGAGGATCGCTGAGGTTTCCTCGTTGGAAATGTCCCCGGTGAGAACTCGTTTCCATGACTGTTCACGGATAGTGGCTGTGGGCAGAGCAGCCACAGCGCGAGCGTGGAAAATGGTAGTCTCCCCTGTGCGTTCGTTGTCCAGCCACTGGTCGAGGCGAGCGCGGTCGACATCGCCGCGCGCAGCAAGCGCGCGGCGTGCACGCCAGGCAAGTTCGGGACCGATTTCCAGTCCATGAATACTGTGCCGGCCCGCCACGGCTGTGATCGTGCTGGTCGCTGCAGGTGACAAGGGGCACCAGGGTGCTGAGCTGAGCAACGCTCCGAGCCACAGACGCTGGTGGTCCACGGTAGTGGTGTGTGAGAGGATGTCGAGTGCAGTGGCGACGACCTGTTCGTGCAATGCTGCTCGTTGTGAGCGCGGGCAGTAATGCGCGATGGCGTACTGAACACTGGACAGCAGTCTGTCCACAACCGCGTCGTGATCTTCGGTGAGTGCCTGCGTGAGTACTGCGCGAACATAGCGGTCTGCGCGCATGAGCCCATCGCGCACCATATTCCATAGGTTCGCCCACACAACGGCGCGCGTGAGCGGATCAGGGCAGGTTCCGATGTAAGCCAATGCCGTGTCCGCGCTGTGCGCATCAAACCTGCAGATCGCATACGTTAGATCGTGGTCGTTCAACACGATCAAATCGCATTCCCCGCGTGAAAGTGTGTCGTCTGTGATGCGGATACGGGCGGCCTCAGTATGCAGGCTATAGGTGTGGGTGCGCCTCAGGGCTCCCTCGTCAATCGCCCACGTGGATACCTCAAGTGTGTGTGGACGAACGAGGCGGTCCTGGACCAGGTCGAAGCGGGAAAGACGGCCCGAATGGTCGAATTGCACGTCGACGGAGAGCCTGGATGGGCCGCTGGTTTCCAGCCATAGCCTGCTCCACTCAGTCAGATCCTTCCCGGACGTTTCTTCCAGGGCTTTCAGAAGGTCGGTCAGCTTCGTCGCACCGTTGGCGTGGCGGGTGAAGTAGAGTCGTGCACCGGCAAAAAACGCGTCCTCACCAAGGGCGGCGAACAGTTGTCTGAGAACGGCTGCACCCTTGGCGTAGGTGATGCCGTCGAAATTGTTCTTGGCTGCCTCCACGTCCGGGATATCTGCAGCGATGGGGTGGGTGGTTGGATACTGGTCCTGCTCGTAGGCCCAGGCTTTGCGGCCAATGGCGAATGACGTCCACTCCCCTGTGTAGGCGGTGGCGTGAGCAGCCGTGTTGGTGCCCTGGTGGTCAGCAAAGGATTCTTTGAGCCACAGGTCATCCCACCATGCGGGCGTGACGAGATCACCGAACCACATGTGGCACATTTCGTGAAGGATCGTGTTGGCACGGTGCTGACGCTGCGCGAATGTGGGGGTGTCGCGCGACAGGAGATGTTCGTTGAACGTGACGCACCCGGGATTCTCCATTGCGCCAAGGTTGTATTCAGGCACGAACACCTGATCGTAGGATCCCCACGGAAATGTCACACCGTAGTGCTGATGATAAAAGTTGAGGCCCTGTCGGGTGACAGTCAGAATATCGTCGTCGTCCATGAAAGGCGCGAGGGCGGCGCGACACATCAGACGCAGCGGGATCGCGACATGTGTGCCGTCGCCGGCTCCACCTTCCCAGGTACCGCCGTCAACTACGGCCCACTGGCCTGCAACAACTGCGGTGATGTAGGAGGACAGAGGTGGTGTGGTGGAAAAGTCGTGCCGAATGAAGGTGCCGGCATCCGTCGGTGTGTCGATGCCGTTGGACGTGACAGTCCATTCTTTCGGCGCGAGGACGTGGAAGGTCCAGCGCGGCTTGATATCGGGCTGATCCATACACGGCCAGGCCCTGCGCGCATCGGTGGGCTCAAACTGTGTGTACAGGTAGATGCGGTGATCTTCAGGATCGAGATAGCGGTGGAGCCCCTCCCCTGTGCGTGAAAAGCTGCAGTGGGCGCGCACGGTGAGCGTGATCGGACGTGATATTGGAAGGTCATCAAGGTCAAGGCGAGATCCGTCATGGTGGAACGCATGCGGAGCGTCATCGACCAGAACCTCGTCCACCGTTCCCACCACGTCAACAAATGTTGAGGGACGGTTGAGCGTCATTGTGAACACAGAGGTGACAGGATAATGTGTCTCGTCAAGATCACCTGCACGCGTCAGATCCACCGTCACGTCAATGTGGGACACTGAGACTGTCTGAGCACGCTGACGTGCCTGGGATCGCGTGAGGTTAAACATGTCTCGATTGTAAGAGCGCGCGCGAGTTGAGGCATTGGGGCGCGCCCGAGTAGTAAAGTGTGCGCCATGACTACCATTAATGAACTGCGTCCTCGCACATCAGCGATTACTTTTCGTGAACTGGTCCGCGACCTCGATGTTCATCAATGGGTGAATGAAGACAAGGCCAACTGTCCCGTCACTGGCGTGACGGTCTCTTCCAGCGACATTGATGCCGGATGGGTGTTCGTGGCAATCCCCGGATACTCCCACCACGGCGCCGAATTTGCCGCAGGTGCGCTTGAGGCTGGCGCGGCCGGCGTCATCACTGATGAGAAAGGTGCGCGGATCCTGCGTGACAGTGGCGCGAGCGTCCCTATTGCAGTTGTCGACGACCCTCGCCAGGCGGCAGCGTTCGTATCTGCACGAGTGGTCGGAAACCCCGATCAGTCACTGACGACCGCAGCAGTGACCGGCACAAACGGAAAGACCACCACAACCTATCTGGTCAGCGCCGCGTTGGGCGCCATACACGATGTTCCTGCGCTGTGCGGCACCGTGGAAACCCGCATCGGTGACATGACGATCTTGGCGACGCGCACCACGAACGAGGCACCGGTCCTGCATCGCTTTCTTGCCTGCGCACAGCAACAAGGCGCTGACAATGCGGTCATCGAAGTGTCCTCTCATGCATTGAGCTTGAATCGTGTTGACGGCATTGTCTTTGACGTCGCCATTTTTACGAATCTGCAGCACGATCACCTGGACTTCTATCACGACATGGAGCACTACTTCCAGGCCAAAGCATCCCTGTTCACGCCCGAGCATGCCCTGCGTGGAATCGTGTGCGTGGACGATGAATGGGGCCAGCGACTGGCACGTGAGGCCACGATCCCGATCACGACTGTTGCGGCCTTGAGCTCGCAACAGGCAGACTGGCACGTCAGTGATATTCATCCGGATCCGCAGACCGCACAAACCGTTTTCTCCCTGACCGATCCGGCGGGGCACACCCACCAGGTTCACAGCCCGGTACTCGGAGAAGTGAACGTGCAAAACTGCGCTGTGGCAATCGCAGCGGCGACGGCAGTGGGTGCGGATTCAGATCAGGCGGTCACTGCCCTCGAGCGGGCACCGCAGGTTCCTGGGCGTATGGAGAAAATCAATCCGGACTGTGACGATCAGCCGCTCGTGATCGTTGATTACGCGCACACCCCCGAAGCTCTGGAATGGATTCTCAAGGATGCGCGCGAACTGGCTGGCGGCCGCGTCGTCCTGGTCTTTGGCACGGACGGTGACCGGGATGCCTCCAAACGCATACCGCTGGCTGAAGTTGCGGCGAGACACGCGGACGTGTTGTGGGTGACAGATGAGAACCCCCGAACCGAGGACGCGGCGGCAATTCGCGCCGAGCTGATGGAGGGAATCCGCAACGTGCGTCCCGACCTGACCAACGTCACGGAGGTTACAACGTGCCGCCGGGATGCGGTACGGTGCGCGATTCAGGACGCCAGTGCGAATGACATCGTCCTGATCACCGGGAAGGGTGCCGAGTGGTATCAGGAGATAGATCATGTCTATCACCGATACAATGACGTGCCGGTTGCACGCGAAGTGCTGGAATACAGTGAACCCCGCAAGCGAGGATGACAAACGTGAGCGAAGAGCAGGATATTGACACAGGTGAAGCCCGCGCACGCTCGATGCGGTCGTCACTGGACAACTATGAGCTCAGTGAATCCGACTTGCAGATCCTTGACGATCACGAGGGCGACCTGCCCTCCAGCACTGAGATGGACGGCTTACCGGTCCTTGCTGTGATCGGGCGACCCAACGTCGGCAAGTCCACGCTGGTGAACCGTATCCTGGGGCGTCGCGAAGCGGTTGTGCAGGACACGCCGGGTGTCACACGTGACCGTGTCACCTACCAGGCCGAATGGGCTGGTCGCGAATTCCTCGTCGTTGACACGGGCGGCTGGGAAGTCGACGTGCGCGGACTGGATCGCAATGTGGCCGACCAGGCCGAGGTGGCGATCGACCTGTCAGATGCAGTGCTGCTGGTGGTCGACGCGACGGTGGGAATTACCACCACTGATGAACGTATCGTGGAGTTGCTGCGCCGCAGCGGCAAGCCGGTCATTCTGGCGGCTAACAAGGTGGATTCCGCCATGCAGGAAGCAGACGCTGCCTACCTGTGGGGTTTGGGTATGGGCGAACCATACGCCATCTCCGCTTTGCACGGTCGAGGCACGGGTGACCTGCTGGATCGAGTGCTGGCAGTTCTCCCTGAGCGCTCGGCACGAGCCGGTCAACCACGCGATCCCAACATTCGCCGCGTGGCTCTGGTGGGACGACCGAACGTCGGCAAGTCCTCACTGCTCAATGCGCTCGTTGGACATGAGCGCGTCGTCGTAGACTCAACAGCTGGCACTACGCGTGACCCGGTCGATGAGATCGTCACTTTGGGCGACCGCCAGTGGCAATTTGTGGATACGGCCGGTGTGCGCCGCAAAATGCACCGAACAACGGGAGCTGATTTCTACGCGTCGATCAGAACACAGGCTGCGATTGAAAAAGCCGAGGTCGCCCTCGTCCTTTTTGATGCCTCGGAAGTATTGACCGAGCAGGACGTGCGCGTCGTGCAGCAGGTTGTTGATGCCGGGCGGGCACTCGTGATCGTCAACAACAAGTGGGACCTGGTGGACGAGGAACGCCAAAAGGAACTCAAATCTGAACTCGAACGCGAACTCGTGCAGGTCGCGTGGGCGCCGCGCATCAATATTTCGGCGGCAACGACGTGGCATACGAACAGAATCGTGCAGGCGTTGGATACGGCTCTTGCCGGGTGGGAAACACGAATCTCGACAGGTAAGCTGAACGCTTTTCTGGGGCAGCTTGTGGCCGCACACCCGCATCCGCTGCGCGGTGGCAAACAGCCCAGGATCCTGTTCGGAACGCAGGTGTCATCCGCTCCCCCACGCTTCGTGCTCTTCACGACCGGTTTCCTCGACCCCGGATATCGACGTTTCATTGAGAGGCGTCTGCGTGAGGACTTCGGTTTCGCCGGCTCCCCCGTTCAGATATCTGTGCGCGTGCGGGAGCGGCGCAGGAAATAGTCCTGACTGTTGTTTTCGGCATGTATGGCATCTATCTTTCGATCTGCTATGTGCAGCGTCGTCACGCAACGCGCATGAAGGAGTGAATTGACGAGGGTGACCCGTGCGGGAGGCCGGTCGATGATACAGTCATGACCGGACAAGAACGGAGAGCCGACGTGAACGATACGCCCATGATGACACTGCCCGATGGGCCAATTGACATTCGACTGATCGCCAGCGACATGGACGGGACGCTGCTGGACGGCAACTCGAAACTGCCGGACGAGTTCTGGCCGCTCATGCATGAACTGGCTGTACGTGAGATTGCGTTCGTGCCCGCGTCAGGCCGTCAGCTCGCCACCCTCGACACCATGTTTTCCGGCACAGACGCCGGTCACTCCTACATTGCTGAAAATGGCTCCATCGTCACGTTCCACGGGCAGGTTGTGTCGACCACTTGCATCGACATGCCGACAGTCAATGAAATGATCGATGTGACGCGGCGTGTGAGCTCTGACGGAAGCTACAACCTCGGTCTGGTCGTGTGCGGGCAGAACAGCGCGTACGTTGAACGCACAGATGCCGAGTTTTACGCTGAAGCCCACAAATACTATGCACAACTGGAAGTCGTCGACGACTTGAAGCAGGCCGCGGCGCACGATAACGTCCTGAAACTCGCAACGTATGACTTCACGGATATTTCTGCCTTCGTTGATGATCAGGTTCCCCACTTGCGTCAATCGCATCAGGTGGCAGAATCTTCGCGCCACTGGGTCGATATGATGAATCCTGTGGCGAATAAAGGACGAGGGTTGACTGCCCTGCAGGAATCGCTGGGGATCGGTCCGGAGCACACGGTTGTGTTTGGCGACTTCCTGAACGACCTGGAGCTCTTCGACCATGCCGACTATTCGTACGCGATGGCTAACGCTCATCCGGATGTGACAGCACGAGCCCGATACCGCGCGCCGTCAAATATTGATCACGGTGTCATGACTGTGGTACGCGCGCTACTGGCGCTTTAACGGTGGGCCCGGCCGGTCTCGAACCGACGACCTCTGCGGTGTAAACGCAGCGCTCTGGCCAACTGAGCTACAGGCCCGACACGTGCCACTGACGTGGCACGAGGGATACTTTAACGCACACAGG
The DNA here is from genome assembly GCF_056590235.1 of Pauljensenia sp. C0170B4. Taxonomy (NCBI): domain Bacteria; kingdom Bacillati; phylum Actinomycetota; class Actinomycetes; order Actinomycetales; family Actinomycetaceae; genus Pauljensenia; species Pauljensenia sp. C0170B4. Next base: position 114,919 of record NZ_JBWPVS010000002.1, read on the forward strand.
TACGCAGACGCACTTGAGACGTGCGTGAGATGTCTTACCGGTGTGCGCGCGGACGAGCCGTGACGCAGATTCCGGTCCACGTGTCCCCCATTGAGAACGCGGACGTAGAATGAAGACCTGCCACACTGGCTGCTTCGGCAATGTCCGCCACGGGCACAGTGTTCGGATCAGAAGGCTTGGGGAAAAGAACCCAGATCATGCCGCCGTCGTCAAGGTTTGACGCAACATCGACCAGAACGTCACCGAGGTCTTCCTCTTCAGCGTCGTCAGCGCGCCACCATACCAGTGCGCCGTCGACAACGTCGCCATAATCGACATCGACCAGTTCGTGACCAGTCTCGCGTGCGACAGCATCGCGAACAGCTTCATCGCTGTCATCGTCTACGTAGAATTCCTGGACAACCTGATTTTGGGTGAATCCGAGGCTGATCGCCACGTTGTGTAACCACCTTCCACACGCGAACCCGCTGGGCTCGTGAACTATCTAACGGCACTATAGTAGAGCAGATCTGCACCTGGGAAGAATATTTGCGCCGAAAGTCGCCGCCGATGTGGCTTGACGGGACCTGCGAGTACGGTCGGAAGGCGTCACCCTCGTCAATGAATCAAAATTGAGGCGATTCTCATGGGTCTTAAGCCCTAAAGAAGTCGCAAATCTGGGACTTTCGGGTGAGAATAGAACCACCAGGACATTGGCGACCTTCAGGTCTGTCAGCACGAGATAAAAAGGGGTATCTGTGAGCACAAACCAAAAGCATCCCGTCATCAACGGATTGCTCAGTCAAATTCCAGACAACGATCCTGACGAAACCCAGGAATGGATCGACTCGCTCACCAGCCTGATCGATGAAAAAGGCGGACCTCGCGCACGCTACATCCTGCTGCACATGATGGACGAGGCTCGCAAACGCGATGTGCAGCTGCCTCAGGAATACACCACGCCCTACGTCAACACGATCCCCGTTGACCAGGAACCCTACTTCCCCGGCGATGAAGCGATGGAGCGTCAGTACCGCCGCTGGATCAGGTGGAATGCCGCCGTTCAGGTCACGCGCGCTCAGCGCCCCGGTGTCGGAGTAGGCGGCCACATCTCCTCTTACGCATCAGTCGCTACCCTGTACGAAGTGGGTCTCAACCACTTCTTCCGCGGCAAAGACCACCCGGGCGGCGGCGACCACATCTTCTTCCAGGGACACGCCTCCCCTGGCCCTTATGCACGCGCATTCCTCGAAGGTCGCCTGACCGAAGAAGAGATGGACGGGTTCCGTCAGCAGGTCAGTGTGGACGGTGGACTACCTTCCTACCCCCACCCACGCCAAATGCCTAACTTTTGGGAATACCCCACCGTGTCACTGGGACTGGGGCCTGCCGAGGCAATCTACCAGGCGTGGTTTGACCGCTACCTGCAGTTGCGCGGCATCAAGGACACTTCTCAGCAGCACACATGGGCATTCCTGGGTGACGGCGAAATGGACGAGCCGGAAGCGCGCGGCATGCTGCAGCTTGCCGCACAGCAGGGCCTGGATAACCTCACCTTCGTCGTCAACGCCAACTTGCAGCGCCTCGACGGGCCTGTACGTGGCAATGGCAAGATCATTCAGGAACTCGAAGCCTTCTTCAAGGGCGCCGGCTGGAACGTCATCAAGGTGATCTGGGGACGCGGCTGGGATCAGTTGCTGGCAGCAGATAAGGACAATGCCCTCGTTCACCTGATGGATGAGACCCTCGACGGTGACTACCAGACGTTCAAGGCCAAAGATGGTGCATACGTTCGTGAACACTTCTTCGGACGTGATCCGCGAACCAAGGCGCTCGTGAAGGACTGGACCGATGAGCAGATCTGGGCTCTGGGCCGAGGTGGCCATGACTACCGCAAGGTGTACGCCGCCTACAAGGCTGCGATGGAGCACACCGGACAGCCTACCGTCATCCTGGCGCACACCATTAAGGGATACGCGCTCGGCACGCATTTTGCAGGACGCAACTCGACGCACCAGATGAAGAAACTGACTCTGGAGGATGCGAAGGCGCTGCGTGACCGTCTGCAGATCCCGATCAGCGACGAGGAGCTGGAGAAGGATCCGTACAAGCCGCCGTATTACATGCCACCGGCAGACGATCCGGCGTTGCTGTACATGAAGGAACGTCGGGAGAAGCTGGGCGGATACCTGCCTGAGCGTCGTGCCCATGACGATGCACACCTGCCTGAACCTGCGATGAAGCCGTTCGAGGCTTTGTCGAAGGGCTCAGGAAAACTCGAAGTGGCCACGACAATGGCACTGGTCCGACTGCTCAAAGACCTGCTTCGTGATAAGAATATTGGTCGGCACATCGTGCCGATCATTCCCGATGAGGCACGCACGTTCGGTCTGGACGCTATCTTCCCGTCAGCCAGGATCTTCAACACGCACGGTCAGAATTACACTGCCGTGGACGCGGACATGATGCTGTCCTACAAGGAATCCGAACAGGGGCAGGTGATGCACACCGGTATTACCGAGGCTGGATCTGCGGCTGCCTTGCAGGTCGTGGGCACCTCGTATGCGACGCACAACCTGCCGATGATTCCGTTCTACATCTTCTACTCGATGTTCGGTTTCCAGCGCACCGGCGACCAGTTCTGGGCTGCTGCCGACCAGCTGACTCGTGGCTTCGTCGTGGGCGCGACAGCTGGACGTACCACCCTGACCGGCGAGGGTCTTCAGCATTTGGACGGCCATTCCCCGATCCTGGGTGCAGCCAACCACGGTTTCGTGCTGTACGACCCCGCCTACGCCTACGAAATCCGTTACATCATGTGGGATGGCATTAAGCGCATGTTCTGCGAGCACGATCCCTCGGATACGCGTGACCCGAATGTCATGTATTACCTGACGGTGTACAACGAGCCGATTCATCAGCCGGCAGAACCTGAAAATGTGGACGTGGACGGCATTATCAAGGGCATCTACAAGGTTGATGACCATACAGGGCAGGGCCCGAAGGCTCAGCTTTTGGCATCAGGTGTGGCGGTGCCGTGGGCACGTGAGGCCCGCAAGCTCCTGGCCGAGGACTGGGGCGTGGACGCCGCCGTGTGGTCGGTGACGTCATGGAACGAACTGCGTCGCGATGGCGTGGAAGCTGACGAGCACAACTTCCTGCATCCGAATGAGGATCCGCGCTACGCCTACCTGACAACCAAGTTGTCCGGCTCTGAAGGCCCCTTCATTGGCACGTCCGATTACGATGCCCTGATCATTGATCAGATCCGTCCGTGGGTTCCCGGCTACCTGTACACGTTGGGCGCAGACGGCTTCGGCATCTCCGACACGCGCCGCGCAGCACGACGCTACTTCCACATCGATGCAGAATCAATGGTGGTGCGCACGCTGCAGGCACTGGCCGATCAAAACCAGGTTGACCGCGCAGTCATCGAACAGGCCATCGAGAAGTACCAGCTGCACAATGTGCGCATCGGTGCCGATGAGGCTGCAGCTTCAGACGAATAAGATGTGAACGCAGACGTGGAGACGCCCTCATCGCTACTCAGTGAGAGTGACGAGGGCGTCTTCGTGTGTCTGCAATTGGCAGAATTACGCGCTAGTGCTTACTTGACGCCTGCTTGGGGGTTTCAGGATCATCGCTGATCTTGGCGCCACGATACTGCGGGTTCGCCAGGTTTTCCGGAGACAGGATCTCATCGACCTGTTCCTGAGACAGGAAGCCCATCTCAACGATCAGATCACCGACGTTCTTGTTTTCTGCCGCAGCTCGTTTACCCACCACGTCACCGGCATGATGCCCGATGACATCGTTGAAATAGGTGACGATACCGATCGAATTCATCACCATGTTTCGGCAGTTTTCTTCGTTGACGGTGATACCGTCCACACACTTTTCACGCAGCGTGTCACATGCGTGGGTGAGCAACGTGGCCGATTCAAACATGCACTGGGCGATCACCGGTTCCATGACGTTGAGCTGAAGCTGGCCGGCCTCGGCTGCCATCGTGACCGTCACATCGTTGCCGATGACTTTGAAGCAGACTTGGTTGACCACCTCGGGTATCACCGGGTTGACCTTCGCGGGCATGATTGAGGATCCGGCAGCCCTTTGCGGAAGGTTGATCTCGTTCAAGCCGGCTCGCGGACCCGATGAGAGCAGACGCAGGTCGTTGCAGATCTTGGACAGCTTGCCAGCGGTGCGCTTCATCGTGGCATGCATGGAGATATACGCCCCGGCATCCGATGTCGCTTCGATCAAGTCTTCGGAGGCTGTCACGTCCAGGCCCGTGATCTCACGCAGATGAGCGACCACTGCCTTCTGGTAGCCCGGAGGCGTATTGAGCCCAGTGCCAATCGCAGTGGCGCCCAGGTTTGTTTCCAGAAGCAGGTTGGCTACGTTGACCAGACGTGGGTCCTCTTCACGCAAAGTCACGCCGAACGCGGTCATTTCCTGACCAATCGTCATGGGGACGGCATCCTGCAACTGTGTGCGCCCCATAGTGAGGACATGCTGATAGCGGGCACCGAGGCGCTCAAACGCGTCGGCCAGATCATTCACGGCGTGCCGCAGCTGGTCGACCTTCTCGTAGGCGGCCAGTCGAAAAGCTGTGGGATACGTGTCGTTGGTGGACTGGGAGTGGTTGACATCGTCGTTGGGATTAATCAGATCATAGCGCCCTCGCTCCTGACCGGTCATCTCGAGAGCGAGATTGGCGATCACCTCGTTGGCGTTCATATTCACCGATGTGCCCGCACCACCCTGGAACTGGTCGATCGGGAACTGGTCGAGGCACGCGCCCTCGTCGATGATGGCATCGCAGGCCTGCACAATTGCATCTGCCGTGGCGGGCTTGAGCACTCGCAAATCCTTATTCGCCAGCGCGGCGGCTTTCTTGACCTGAGCGAATGCCCGAATCAGCTCAGGCACTTCATTGATCGTCCTACCGGAAATCTGGTAGTTTTCCTGCGCGCGCAAGGAGTGGATACCCCAGTAGGCTTCCTGCGGAACGTCGCGACTTCCCAAAAGATCTTCTTCGGACCGATTTCCCACAATATCCTCCGTTCATGTCAGCCCATCGTCGGGCATCTCATCTCAATGTCTATAGTAGTGGTGCTTTAGCGAGGCTGAGGCCACCTCGACCATAGTGCCCTGAGACGTTCATGTGAGGCAACGGCAACAACGTCGAAAGGAATATTCGCAGGACACACTCTGATGCATTCGCCGTAGCCAGAACACGAGCCAAAGTACTGATCCATCGCCTCATTCATGCGCCGGGCACGCTCTGCCCGCTCCAACCCCGGAATGTTCAACGCTGCCAGGTGACCCATCCGTGCACCCGCATACAACGCGGCTGAGCCGTTCGGACACGCCGCAACACACGCGCCGCAGCCGATACACGCGGCCAGGTCAAGTGCACCTTCGGCATCTTGATGACGAATCGGAATCGCGTCCGCATCAGGAGCCAGACCGGTATCAACGGAAGCAAATCCTCCCGCCATCGTGATCCGGTCGAGGACACTGCGATCTACCACAAGGTCACGGATCACTGGAAAGGCGCCCGATCGCAACGGTTCCAGGCGCACATGCGTGCCATCGGCATGAGCGCCGACCCTCTGCATGCAAGCCGGCAGATTCTCACTGAATCCGTGGGGCCTTCCATCAACTTGAATGCCGCATGCACCGCAGATTCCTTCGCGGCAATCCGAATCAAACGCAACCGGCTCGACGCCGCGGGAACTCAGGTTGCGGTTGAGGTGATCGAGGAGCTCCAGAATCGACATGCGTTCATCGCACCCGTCCAGTTCGTAGGAGTGGAATGTTCCGACAGCTTCCGGGGCTTTTTGCCGCCACACGTCGACGATCAGTTTCATTGGTAGTTCCTCGTTGCCAGGGGGACGGTAGTAAACGTCAGCTCTTCGGCGTGGTGAGTGCAGGTAATTGCCAAGGGAGCTGCGCCATCTGTCCTCAGGTCATGCCACCCGTCAGTGGTCCAGGCGGATACGTTCATCCACTGGTCGTCGCGGCGCTGCGCCTCCCCCTGCTCCGTCTGGTATTCACTTCTGAAGTGCGCGCCGCAGGATTCCTCGCGATGCCACGCGTCCACACACATGAGTGTGGCCATCTGAATGCTGTCCTGAAGCCTGGCAGCTGCAACCAAGTCGGTGTTGAAGTGTCCTGTCTCGCCACTGACACGCAGGTCGGCACCCATGCGCTGTTGGAGTGCGTCGATGTCGCTGAGCGCAGCCTCCAGGCTCTCCTTACTGCGCACAACGCCGCACCCCTGGTACATGATATCGCCCAACTTGCGGGCAAAACTGTCCGTCGGAGTAGCTCCATCGATGTGGAGCAGGCCCTGCAGTCGCGATTCGACCCCCTCACGGGCAGCGATCACGCGGGAATCATCGACGGAGAGCAACTCCTGGCCTAAAATGCCTGCCAAATAGTCGGGTACTGTGCGCGGGATTGTGAAAGCACCATCGACGCAGGCGGCAAGCAAGGAATTGGCTCCCAGACGGTTGGCCCCGTGGTAGGCCGCGTTCGCCTCGCCGGCTGCAAACAGTCCCGGGATGGTGGTCATGAGGCGGAAGTCGACCCACAAGCCACCCATTGTGAAATGCGCGCCGGGAGCGATGCGCATGGGGCGAGTGTAGGGGTCCTCCCCTGTTGCATCGAGGTACATGTCAAGGAGGTTGCCGTAGCGCTCAGCGATGACGCGTCGGCCCACCCGCTCCAGTGCGTCCCTAAAATCCAGGTACACGCTGTTTCGTTCGGGACCGACCCCATGCCCCGATTCGATCTGCTCGCGCGCAGCGCGAGAGGCAATGTCGCGAGGCGTGAGGTTTCCAAACGCGGGGTACTTGCGCTCCAGGTAGTAGTCGCGTTCCTCTTCGGGAATGGCGTTCGGGTCTCGGTCATCGCCAGGGCTGCGTGGCACCCAGATGCGTCCGTCGTTACGCAGAGATTCGCTCATGAGCGTGGTCTTGGATTGCCACGGGAATGAGACAGGTAATGCGGTGGGGTGGAATTGGATCATGCTCGGTGAAGCGAGGGCGGCGCCGGCACGGTGAGCTCGCCATATGCCTGTTGTCGAGCAGTTCTTTGCCAGCGTCGAATAGTAGTAGACGTTGCCGTATCCGCCTGTGGCAATCACAACTGCGTGTGCGGGATGGAAGCGGGTGCGTCCGGTGATCATGTCACGCGTGATCACACCGGCGGCCCGGCCGTCAGCAACGACGACGTCGAGCATTTCGTGGCGCACCCATAACGTCACGCGGCCTGCAGCCACCTGACGCATGAGGGACGAGGACGCTGCCACCTGAAGTTGCTGGCCCGTCTGCCCTCGCGAGTAGTACGTTCGCGAAACCTGCACGCCGCCAAATGATCGTGTGGATAATGATCCGCCATATTCTCGGGCGAACGGCACACCCAGCGCGTTCATGTGGTCGATGACGCGCGCCGATTCAATACCCAGTCTCCATACTTCAGACTCTCTGGCGCGGAAATCACCGCCCTTAATCGTGTCGGTGACGAACCGCTGCACGCTGTCCGAGTCGACTCGTCGTGCCCGCGCCGCATTGATACCGCCTTGAGCTGCCACTGAATGGGAGCGTCGCGGCGTATCCAGAGTTGTGATCGCATCTACCCCAAAGCCCAGTTCAGCCAGAGCCGCTGCGGCACTGGCGCCCGCCAGACCGGTCCCCACAACAACCACCCTGAATGTACGCCTGTTCCCGGGTGAGACGAGGCGCGCGTGGGAGACAAATTCGTCCCACATGCGTTCGGGTTCGACTTCAGGTTCATGGGCGTCAACAGGGGCGCCCTCGTCAATGCGCAGATGCGTGCGTCCGGCAGCGAGCGGAAGCGCGAGGGCGACGCTGATCGCTCCCATGTGCGAAGCGGCGATGACGGTGAGGTCTCCGATCACAACTGCCAAAGCGATCGCATAGCCAGCGATGCGCACAACGGTGCCGATACGTGGTGAGCGCCCACCGAGATCCTGCCAGGCTCGCTCAATGCCGTGGCTGAGGTGAAGGCCTATCGCAATAAGGGCGATGACATATGCCGCGAACATGACAGGCCTGCTCATCGATGCCACCACATTGGCAGCGGCGTAGAAACGAGAGTCGGGATGGCGGAAAGCGGCCGATTCGACCACTGTGCCAATGGTGAGGTCAAGGATATGGATCACGATAAAGGCAATGAGGACAAGTCCGGTCGGAAGCATGAGCTTTGCAGCCCAGCCGCGATGCTTCAGCCTGCGCACACCGGGCGTGTGGGTCAACGCGCCGCGGCGCCACAAGATGAGTGCGCCACAGATATGCAGCAGAACACACGACAGTAAGATCACGCGCAGGATCCACAAAACGGACCCATACGGAAGAGCCGGTTCACCGATCGTGCGCAGCCACTGCGCATAGTGATCCATCTGAGCAGGATCGGTCAGGATCTTGACGTTGCCGACCATGTGGATGAAGACGAACGCCGCCATGATCAGGCCTGTGATTGCCATGACGACTTTGCACACCCATGTTGGAATCGTGACGCGCCGCGCGGTGGGCGTCAACGTGCCGTTGATCGTCATGTCCGATCCTCCTCATATCCAGCCTATCGGGTTCGGGAGGGCTCGTGTGCGGTTCAGGACGTCGAGCGAGCTAGGTTGAGCAGGTCCTCGACCGTTGTGAGTGCATCCACGTCCCGGTCGATCAAGGTGATGCCGAGTTCGTGCTCGATTTGGCTGATCACAGAGTAGCGTCCGAGGGTGTCCAGGTCGAGGTCACCTTCGAGTGTCAGGTCTGCGCGCATCCGGTCTGGTTCGATGGAGGTTTCTTCCAGCAGTGCGTTCATGACGGCTTCACCGACCGTATCGTTGTCCTCCTGATCGCTCTGAGGCGGTTCGTCCATGTCGAGGAGTTCGGTCAAGTCGATGCCAAGCTGGTCGCCGATCGATCCCATGTCTTACCCCACGCGGTTGAGCCAGCGCACCGGAGCTCCGGCACCGGCATAGCGGAATGGTTCGAGCTCATCATCCCACGCCTGTCCGAGCGCAAGATTGAGTTTGTCGATCATCTCTGTCGGGGAATGTGATTCGTCGAGGGCTGCGCGAATCCTTCCTTCCGGCACGACAACGTTGCCTGCCGTGTCCATTTGGGCGTGGAAGATGCCCAGTGACGGCGTGTGAGACCAGCGGCCACCGTCAGTGATCGCGGTGGCTTCCTCGGTGACTTCGTAACGCAGGTGTTCCCAGCCGCGAAGTGCCGACGCGAGTCGGGCGCCGGACCCGGTCTGGCCTACCCATGAGAATTCGGAGCGTACCATCCCGGGTGCAGCATCCTGATCAGTCCACTGCAGGTGCACTTCCTGTCCGAGCGCTGTTCCAACGGCCCACTCGATGTGTGGACACAGCGCTGGCGGAGTTGAGTGCACGAAAAGTACACCACGGGTGTAAGACCTACTCATCGTGACCTCCATTTCGCGTGAGAATCGTCTTCCCCTACGTTCTCAACCGGAAACAGACACGCTGAATCGTGGCGTTACACCCATTATGACGCGTCTACGCCGACTATTCCAGTGCCACGCCGTGAAAGCCTGTTAGCATCGTAGTGTCCCCACTGCGCAGACGGCGCGGCTCCATTTTGTGTGGAGACATGGGTCGAGGAAAGAAAAGAATAGATGGACGACTTTTTCAGAGGTGTTGAAAGCCCCGGCATGATCGATTGGCCGAGCATGCCGACCTACAACACGTTAATGGCAGTCGCAGCCGGTGCAGCGCTCATCGGGCTTGCGATGTTCTTCAGGGAAGTTCGCTCGAACTCCGGCAAGACTGCCGTGCGGGTCGACGGATACGCCATGGCGTTCGGTGCTCTTGGCTTGATCTTGACAACCACCGGCTTGCACATGACGACGACGTGGCCGCTGGCCGCTGGCGGTTTCGCCTACGACAATGTGATCTTCGGTGAAACCTGCCTGGGCTTTGGATCACTCTTACTGTTCGCGTGCTTCTATCTCTGGAAGCAGCGTGACCACATTGCCCGTTCACAGAAGGCTCTGAGCGAACTGCTCCACGCCGCAAAGCCGCTGTCGATTTTCGCCGGCGGACTGGGATTGGGACTGTGGGGCATCGCCTTCGCCGGCGTGATGTACCGACTCTTCACCGCTCCCCCGCAGGAGCCCATTTCCGGTTGGTTTGCACAGTGGCCGTGGTTCGAAGCGATCTTCATGTCACTGTTCTTCTTTGTCATCGGTTTGGGCTGCGTCCTGTTCCCAATCGGCGTGTTCCGCGCTGATAAAGAAGGCACATCTGAATCGCGTGGAGGCGGCATTCTTAACGCTGTCATGTGGCTGTGGCTGGCATGCGGCGTTGCAATCGGCCTATTCGGATGCCTGAACTTCTACACGCACATCGGTCTGATCGTCAACACGATGTGAGATCTGCAGTTGCCACGATTCTGAATGACAGAGGAAGGGCACATGTCGGTGCGGATTCCGGTAGCTTCCAGCTGCTGGGTCCGCACCGTTTCATATCGGGCGACATCGGGAAGAATAACTCATCAATCTCGTCAAGGCGTTTAACAAAGACGCCCTCGTCACTGAGCGCATTGACAATCTGCCCAAGTGAGTGGTTCCACTCCACCGTCGCGTTCTTGCCTGGGGTCACAGAAGAGCCTGCGTAGTCGGCTTCGCTTGAGTCGTCGTCCCATGTGATTCCCTCACGGGTTTCAAAGTACGGGAAATGAAGTTCGAGGGCGTCACATTGCACCGGGTCCTTCAATGTTCCCACAAGAGGATGCACGTCACGTACAACCAGAGTGCCGCCTGGTTTCAGCAAGGAAGCGACAACATGAGCCCACCGGCGTATGTCAGGCACCCATGCAAGGGCACCCTCCGAGGTGTACACAATGTCGAAGCGTTCCTCTACCGCCTCATGGGCAGACAAAACATCCGAGCACACGTAGTCGATGTGGAGGCCTGCTCGGTCGGCAATGCCGCGTGCAATCTCCAGGGATTCTTCGGAAAAATCAAGGCCAACCAGACGGTGCGCCCCCAAGCGTGCCAGTCCTACAGTGTCGGTGCCGATATGGCATTGAAGGTGGATGACGTCGCCGCCCTCGATGCCAGCGCCCTCCAGGTACGGTCGATCCAAGCGTATAGCCTCAGGAATCTTCGCGCGATCGTTCACCAGAGTGTCAACGTCGTAAAACGGTGACTGAGCGTGACGTGATGCCTGCTCCTGCCAGAAGGCGTGATTGAGGCAGAGTGCGTCACCGTGCTCACGCATCAGCTACAGACCCATCTTGCGGATCGCGCGCATCGCTTCCTTACGGTTCTTGCGGTCAAGGCGATCAATGTAAATCTTGCCGTCCAGGTGGTCGCATTCGTGTTGAATACACCGACCCATCAGCTCCTCGCCTTCGACGACAACTGGCTTGCCATCCAGGTCAATCCCCTCGGCACGGGCATACCAGGCACGCTCAGTTGGGAAGAACAAGTCAGGAACTGACAGACAACCCTCATCGCCATCCTGATATTCGTCCTTGGACAACTCGACGATCCGGGGGTTCAGGATGTAGCCCACTTCCCCATCGATGTTCCACGAGAACGCACGCAGACCAACGCCGATCTGGTTGGCCGCGAGACCCGCACGCCCCTCCATATCAACGCCCTCAAGCAAATCTTCGACCAGCATCTTCACGTGGTCATCAATCGTCGTGATCTCCTTGCACGGCGTACGCAGGATGGGATCTCCGATTATGCGAATGTCACGAATCGCCATTATTGCCCCTGATTCATTAAGTCTTGATGAAGTTCACTGACACGCATGAGCGCTTCGTCCACGGGAACTTCATGGCGCTCACCTGTCGCTCTCGTACGGATTTCCACGACACCGTCAGTCAGGCCACGCCCAACGACGAGGGTGATCGGAATGCCGATCAACTCACTGTCAGCAAACTTGACACCTGCCGACATCTTCGGACGGTCATCGTAGAGCACATCGAGACCTGCAGCATCCAACTGAGTGGCCAAATCGCGCGCCGTCGTGAAGATCTCCTCGCCCTTACCCGTAGCGAGGACATGAACATCGAAGGGTGCGATGTGTGCGGGCCATGACAAGCCCTTCTCATCGCTGGTCGATTCAGCCAAGGCCGCCATCACGCGAGACACGCCGATACCGTAGGAGCCCATCGTGACGATGCGGGATTTGCCGTTCTCATCCAGAACGGTCAGGCCCAACGCCTCGGCGTACTTGCGTCCCAACTGGAAAATATGGCCGATTTCGATGCCGCGTTCCAGGTGCAACGGACCGGAGCCGTCAGGTGCGGGGTCGCCCTCGCGTACCTCGGCCGCTTCGATCCAGCCATCTGCAGTAAAGTCACGCCCCTTGACAAGGCCAAAGACGTGCCGTTCGACCTCATTGGCGCCTGTGATCCACGACGTGCCATCCACGATGCGCGGATCGAGCAGGTAGCGCACAGGGTGTTCAATGCCCCGTGCATTGGGGCCCAGGACGTCAGGGCCGATGTAACCGGCGACCAGCTCCGGATGCTGCGCCAGATCCTCGCCGGTCGCGATCTCAACACGCCCCGGTGAAACAGCGGCCTCTAGGCGCTTCATATCGACTTCTCGGTCACCTGGCACACCGATCACCACGACTTCACGCGTGTCGTCAGGATGCGTCAACGCCACTACCACGTTCTTCAATGTGTCGGATGCTTCCCACGGGCGATCCTCACGCGGATGCTCGTCGTTCGCGAACGTCACGAGTGCGTCGATCGTCGTGGAATTCGGCGTCGGATAGACAACTGCCTGGCGCTGACCTTCGATTGGCAGCGGGTCCGGTGCCGGTGTCTTGACAGCTTCCGCGTTGGCCGCATACCCACCTGCAGAGCGAACAAATGTATCTTCGCCAATCGTGCACGGATGCAGGAACTCTTCAGAGCGTGATCCGCCCATTGCGCCGGACATTGCCGAACAGATGACGTATTCAAGGTCCAGACGTTTGAAGATCGCTTCGTACGCCGAACGTTCCAGGTCGTAGGAGGCATCCAGCCCGTGATCGTCAAGGTCGAAAGAGTACGCATCTTTCATGATAAATTCGCGTCCGCGGATCAGACCGGCGCGAGGACGAGCCTCGTCACGGTACTTGGTCTGAATCTGGTACAGCGTGACGGGAAGATCTTTGTACGAGGAGTACATATCCTTGACCAGCAGGGTAAACATCTCTTCGTGAGTGGGGGCAAGCAGATAGTCCCCCTCTTTGCGGTCACGCAGCTTGAAGAGCGTAGGGCCGTATTCCTCCCAGCGATGGGACTGCTTGTACGGGTCGGCTGGAAGCAGAGCTGGGAACAGTACTTCCTGCGCACCGATCCTGTCCATTTCCTCACGCACAACCTGCTCCACCTTGCGCACCACGCGCAGGCCCAACGGGAGCCACGTGTAGATACCGGGTGCGGTACGTCGAATGTAACCAGCGCGCACCAGGAGCTTATGAGAGGTGACTTCCGCGTCGGCGGGATCTTCACGCAACGTGCGGACAAAGAAAGATGACATAGTTTTCAGCACGTCTTCCAGATTAGTTCACCACTGCGCTTCCTGTCAGATCCTGTCCCTGAGATGTCGGAATCCAAGCGAGGCGACCAGCAGCACGAGACAATAGAACCATGATGAATTTTCTTCCAACCGGTACTCCCTGGCTGCCTTCGACGGACCGTTATTCGACCATGCCGACCGCGCGTTGCGCGGACTCAGGTTTGCAGCTCCCTCGCATTGCACTGGGACTGTGGCACAACTTCGGTGACGACCGCCCGTTCCAGACACAGCGTGACATTATTCGCTTCGCATTCGATCACGGTATTTACCACTTCGACATAGCCAATAACTACGGTCCGCCAGCGGGGAGCACGGAAGAGAACTTCGGGAGGATCTTCGCGAAGGATTTGCGGGCACATCGCCACGAGCTCGTCATTTCAACGAAAGCGGGATGGGACATGTGGGAAGGTCCCTATGGCCAGGGCGGCTCCCGCAACTACTTGTTGTCATCTCTGGATGAGTCATTGACCCGTATGGGGCTCGATTACGTGGACATCTTCTACCACCATCGTCCTGAAGGCGAAACGCGCCTGGAAGAATCGATGATGGCGCTGCGTGATGCTGTGGCATCGGGCAAAGCACGCTACGTCGGGATTTCGTCCTACAGTGCGCACGCAACCATTCAGGCACAGTCGATCATGCGTGAACTCGGCGTTCCCCTCGTGATTCATCAGCCGTCGTACTCGATGCTGAATAGGTGGGTTGAAGAAGGCGAGCCCTCGCTGCTGGATACTGCCGCTGAACAGAAGATGGGCGTCATCGCGTTTTCTCCTCTGGCGCAGGGAATGCTCACCGACAAGTACCTGGACGGCATTCCTGAGAATTCACGGCTCGGCGTGGGTAAAGTTTCGCGCGAATTCTTCACCGATGAGACGCTCGATCACATTCGCGCCCTCAACGATATAGCTCATGAGCGTGGACAGGATCTGGCTCAAATGGCTATCGCGTGGGTGCTGCGAGATCAGGGAGCGCGCACCGTGACCACCGCATTGGTCGGAGCTTCCAGCGTGGAGCAATTGTCGAATTCTCTCGGAGCACTCGACGCCACTGACTTCAGCGACGAGGAACTGCAGGCCATCGACGAGCATGCGGTGGATTCAGGCATCAACCAATGGTGGGGCGCAACTGAAACGCGGCCGTAAGGCACCGACTGACCCACGGCCGCGCAAGCGGTATACGTCTTATTCGCCGTTCATGGCGGCGTTCGCCTTCTCGTCCGCTGTCTTCATACCCTCAGCGACGGGAACGCGTCCCTGAAAGACCTCGTTAAGGACTTCGGTGTACGCGGCTGACGCGGCCGTGAAGTTGTCGCCTACAGGCGGATCAATGGTGGGCGCACCATCGGCGACAACGTCGAAGAACGGTTGAATGTCGATCCCCTTGTCCTTCCAGAAATCGAAGTAGACCTGCTGCGCCGCTGTGACCGCAGGCAGATTCGTGCCGTTCTTTCCGATATATTCGTTGCCTTCCTGGGAACCGAGCCACTCCAGAACCTCGGCAACAGCCTCGGGGTTCTCACTCTTCGCATTGCCCGCAACGACGATGCCGTTGGTGACAGAGACACGGCCTGCGGGACCCTCCGGCAGAAGCGCTGTCCCCCACTCAAAATCGGCACTTTCCGCAATGGTGGCCAAGTTGTACAGGCCGGACTGGAAGATCGCCATGTTGCCCTGGAGGAACTGGTTACGAGTGAATTCTCCGTCCATGTTCGTATCGGCTGCCGAGGGAGCCACGTGTTCCTTGGTAATCAGGTCGACAACGTACTGCATGGCCTGTGTGGTCCTGGCGTCAGAGAAGGTGAATTGGTCACCGTTCTGGAACGTGCCGCCGTTGGAGCCAATAAAGGGCAGCATGATTGCCTGGAGATCCTGAGCCGCGTTGTAGCCGTACTGGCTGATCGAATCTGCGTTGAAGTCAGCTGAGTCAGCAGTATTGCCGCTGTTATCCTTCGTGAGCTTCTTGAGCAGGTTGATCAGCGTGTCGTCGCCGCCCTGCGGTGACCATTTCGCATTGGCGAGGTCGTCCGGTGTCACGCCAGCTTCATCGAGGAGAGTCTTGTTGTAGTACAGCGCAATTCCAGCGTCCGACAGCTGCGGCACGCCCCACAATGTGTCATCGAGGGTGAAGGCCTTGACAACATTGGCATCCCACTGGTCGCGCGCTTCGGCGCCCAATGCCTCGTCGATATTGACCATGTTGCCGCTCTTGGCGTAGGACGTGTAGGACGAGTTGTTAATCCAGAACAGGTCATCCATCGAGCCGGCAGCGATATCCGTGCGCAACTTGGTGAAGTAGTCGCTCCACGGGACGACGGAAATCTCCACAGCTATGTCAGGATTCTGGTCGTGAAATGCAGCGAGTGATTCTTCGTAGGCGCCGGCGGCCCCCTCGTCCCACAGCCTCAAGGTCACAGTGGTGGCAGCTCCTGAATTCGAAGCGGTCCCCCCGCTTTCGCCGCTTTGACCGGATCCTCCTGAGCTGCAGGCAGCCAGAGCCAATGCCATGCCCAGAACTCCTGCAAGAAGCGGCTTTCGCAGATGTGTCATCGCTTCATCCTTTCGTGTTGTGGTGGGGTCTACTTAAAGCTCGTGATCGCAATGGAATCGACAATACGACGATTGAAGAGCGCAAATATGAGGATCAACGGTGCCATTGCAATCGTGGTGGCAGCCATGACCAGCGTCCAGTTATTGGTGTATTGGGACTGCAGGCTCGAGGTCGCCACGGTGATCACTGCCCAGTCCTGGCCGGTTGTCACAATCAACGGCCACATGAAGTTGTTCCAGTGCGTCACTACCGTGATCAACGCAAGAGTTGCGATAATCGGGCGGGACATAGGCACGACAATCCGAGTCAATACTCGGATAGTTCCAGCACCATCGAGGCGCGCTGCGTCGATCAGGTCCTGAGGAATGGAGCGGAAATACTCACGAAGCAGGAAGATCGCATACGGGGAGCCGAAGACATACGGCAGCACCAATGCCCAGAACGTATTGCGCAGCCCGCTTTGCGCCATCATCAGATACAGCGGAACGATCGTGACGACCTGCGGCACCATGAGCGTAGCCAGATACACCCAGAAGACGGCGTCACGACCAGGAAAACTGATACGCGCGAAAGCATAGGCGGCCATGATGGAAAAAAGAAGTTGGCCCACAAGGACAACTATCACGACGGCGAACGTCACGCCGAAGGCGCGGCTGAAGTCGACCTTCGTTCCACCTGCAAACAGGTTCGTGAAGTTGTCCAGAGTCGGCGGTGCGGGAGGTTCAAGAGGCGACGAGGTAGCGAACTGCCTTGGTGTCTTCAACGACGTCATGACAGACAACGCGAACGGTGCCAGAACCAGAACCGCACCGATGACCAAGATTGCGTAGACAAGGGTGTTCGTCCACACCGCGGCAACGCCACGCTTCCTAGGAGTACTCATAGGTCATCCTCCGGGAAAAGTAGCGATTCTGAATCAGCGTGATTGCCACCAGGATGACGAAGAGAACCAACGCCGTCACCGACGCTCTGCCCAGATCAAAGTTCGTGAACGCCAGGTTGTAGATCCGGTAGGACAGTACCTCTGTCCGCTTGGCCGGGCCGCCCTCGGTCAGCGCGAAAATCTGGTCGAACATTTGGAAGACGGAAATGGTGGACGTAACCAGTACGAAGAACATCGTCGGGCGGATGAGGGGCACCTTGATTGACCAGAAGATGCGCGTGTCGGATGCTCCATCGACGCGCGCTGCCTCAATGATGTCTTCTGGGATCGCAGCCAGACCGGCCATAAAAAACAGGGCGACGTAGCCGGCCTGGGACCAGATGGATACGAATGCGACTGCTGGCAGGGCTAATGTCGGATCGGTCAGCCATTCGACCCGGGTGCCGATCAGTGCGTTCAGGGCACCGCCGGTGGGGGCAAAAATCCACTTCCACACGATGCCCAGAGCCAGTGGCGCACACACCCACGGGATGACGTAGATAACGCGGAACACTCCCGAGCCTGGTAGTCCTTTCACCATGAGAGCAGCCATCAGCAGGCCGAGGAGTGTCTGAATGGGAATTACCAACAGCACCAGGAGTGCAGTGACGATCAGGGAGTTCACCAGGTCAGGTCCGGTAAGGACAGATACCCAGTTGTCGAATCCGACGAATTGGCGCGGTCCGATCAAATCCCAGCGCTGAAAGCTCAGCCAGATCACAATGCCGATGGGTGCCAGAAGGAAAACGAGCACACCGATCAAACTGGGCACCAAGAGCGCATAACCTGTCACGGTTCGACCCAGGCGATTACTACCCACGAGCCGCTCCCTTCCGCACTTCCAGGCTATCTTTCAACGGTACACAATATCCCCGCTCGACGCGCACCTCACGGTGATCACCGTGCTCCGGCAGGGATGACCTCGACGTGACCGTCGCCTTCTTCAAGGCCCATTTCTTCGGCGAGCAGGTTTGCGCGGCGAATCAGTGTTTCAACAATCTGATCTTCCGGCACTGTTTCGACCACTTCACCCTTGATGAAGATCTTGCCTTTCCCGTTGCCGGATGCCACACCCAGGTCGGCTTCGCGTGCTTCACCTGGTCCGTTCACGACGCATCCCATGACGGCGACGCGCAGGGGAACCGTCAAATCCTTCAGCCCCTCAGTCACACTGTTGGCCAGGGAATACACATCGACCTGCGCGCGGCCGCATGACGGGCATGACACGATTTCCAGTGTGCGCTCGCGCAGCCCCATTGACTGCAGAATTTGAATGCCAACCTTGACTTCCTCGACGGGCGGTGCCGACAAGGACACGCGGATCGTGTCACCGATGCCCTCACGCAACAGGGCGCCAAAGGCGGTAGCCGACTTGATGGTGCCCTGGAAGGCCGGTCCAGCTTCCGTGACACCCAAGTGGAGCGGCCAGTCCCCTCGTTCGGACAAGAGCTCATAGGCACGGATCATCGTGACAGGATCGTGGTGCTTGACAGAAATCTTGAAGTCGTGGAAGTCGTATTGCTCAAACAGCGAGGCTTCCCAGACAGCTGATTCAGCCAAAGCTTCAGCGGTTGGGCCGCCGAACTTTTCATACATACGTTTGTCCAGCGAGCCGGCGTTGACACCGATGCGGATCGAGGTCCCGTGTTCTGTAGCAGCCTGAGTGATGGCCTCGATCTGATCGTCGAACCGACGAATATTGCCTGGATTGACACGTACTGCCCCACATCCCGCCTCGATTGCCGCGAACACGTACTTGGGCTGGAAATGGATGTCCGCAATAACAGGGATGGTGGATTGCTGCGCGATTACTTTGAGCGCAGCAGCGTCCTTATCAGTCGGACATGCCACACGCACAATGTCGCACCCAGCTGCAGTCAGCTCCGCGATCTGCTGAAGTGTCGCCCCGATGTCATGCGTCTTCGTGGTGGTCATGGACTGAACAGAAATCGGCGCGCCGCCCCCCACAGGGACTGACCCTACGTGGATGCGACGAGTCTTCTTCCGAGGAAATCCCACATCCGCAGTGGAGGGCATTCCCAATGCAATTGGCTGGCTCATGGGCTCATTATCTCCCGAAGCATGGCAGTTGGCAGCGATTAACGACGATCTCACAGGGGCAACGTGACAGGGACAACAATGTCGGCAATCACCAGCACAATCGTCATAACCACCAGAATCAGCATCACAGCGTAGGTCACCGGCAACATACGCGCCGTATCAACCGGTCCGGGATCTGGACGATTGCGAAGGCGCGCCCACATGCGACGGGTCCCCTCGAACAGGGCGCCTGCGATGTGGCCGCCGTCCAGCGGTAGCAGCGGAATCAGATTGAACACGAACAACGCCATATTCAGTGAAGCAAGCAGCATCAGCAGCGTTCCGGCAGCACCGGCAAAATCCGTTCCACCTGATTGTGCGTCGTGCGCTGCGCTGGAGGAAATTTCAGCCGCGACGCGACCCACCCCCACAACAGACATGACAGAGTCCTCGCCACGGTCCTTGCCCGTGAAAAGCGACTCCACGACATTCCACACTGCCACAGGGAGCTTGACCACAATTGCCGCTGTGCCGATACCCATCTGTGCCCACACACTGCCCACGGTTGAAACCTGAGCTGAGCGTCGCTCCACCCCGGCAACAATTCCGGTGATATACGAGCCATCAGACACCTGGTGGGCCGTCACGGTCATCGTCTGCTCCACGCCGTCGCGTTCAATTGTCACGGCGGTGGGTTCAGATCCTGTGTGCGCGATCGCGCCGACCAGATCATCCCACTGGTGAACCGACGTGTCACCCCAGGAACGCACCGTGTCGCCTGCGCGGATGCCGGCCTGATAGGCAGGGCCCGGGAATTCTTCCCCGTCGCGCAACGTGATGGTCTGTGGCGCGTCCGCCAGTGTCAGGGATGCGGTCGGAATGCCAATTCCCATCAGTGCCACTGCCGTCAGAACAGCACTGATCAGCAGGTTCATAACCGGTCCGCCCATCATGACAGTGATCTTCTGCGGCACGGACAGCTGATAAAACGGAATGCCGGTTGCATCCTCGTCAATCATTTCCTCGGCGGACTGGCGACGTGCCTGTTCGGCCAAAGTAAGCTTCGAGCCGCGGTGCGTGCGTGTGCCAGGCCGCGCGGGAGGCAGCATGCCCAGGATGCGCACGTAGCCTCCCAGCAGAATCCACCGAATCACGTAGCGCGTACCGCGCCAGGTGCGTTGAGCGATTACCGGTCCGAAACCAACGGAATACTCACTGACGGCAGCTCCAAAGCGTTTGGCTGGCACCATGTGACCGATCTCGTGCAAGGCAACCGAAAGCAGAAGCCCAATGATGACGACGATAATGCCAACGGCTCCCGCCACTAGTGGTCCCCTCGTTCAGATCCCAGACCCGCTACGGCACGGGCACGGTCAGCAGCCCACCGTTCGGCCTCATGGATATCATCCAGTGTTGGATCGCTGACGCCCTCGTGCGCGTCAAGGACAGCCCCAACAGTGTCCACAATGTCGAGCCACCGCACCTGGCCGCGCAAGAATGCATCGACCATGACTTCATTGGCGGCGTTTAATACGGCCGGGTGCGTCGGTGAAGCGGCCACGGCCTGGCGAGCCAGGTCAAGAGCGGGGAACGTATCAGAATCAACGGGTTCAAAGGTCCACGACTGCGATGCTGACCACGTCAGCGGCTGGGCGATGTCGCCTAGCCTTTCCGGGTACGACAGTGCCCAGCCGATCGGCAGGCGCATATCAGGCGGACTGGCCTGAGCAATGGTGGCGCCATCACGCCACGTCACCATCGAGTGCACGATCGACTGTGGGTGAACGACGGGAATAATGCTTTCAGGCGCTATATCGAAGAGCAGATGCGCCTCAATCAGCTCCAGCCCCTTGTTCATCAAGGTTGATGAGTTAATCGTTACCACCGGCCCCATTGCCCACGTCGGGTGAGCCAGAGCCTGCTGCGCGGTGACGTGTGCCAGTTCAGCGCGGGTGCACCCGCGGAATGGGCCTCCTGAGGCGGTGAGCACCAGTTCGGCAACTTCGCTTCGGCCGGTCACTCGCGGCGCCGTTAGACCCTTCTCATGGATCCCCGAGCTGAGGGCCTGTGCGATCGCGCAATGCTCCGAGTCGACGGGAATGATCTGCCCGGGGCGCTGCATTGCTTTCCGGACGAGGGAGCCACCGACAACGAGGGACTCTTTGTTAGCCAGTGCCAACGTGGATCCGGCGGTCAGCGCGGCCAGTGTGGATTCCAGGCCGGCTTGGCCCGTGATCCCGTTGAGGACTGTGGCCTTGGGGTAAGCTCCGGCAAGCTGTGCGACGGCGTCGGCGCCCTCGGCAATGTCTGGACGCGCAGTACCCATCTCGTCCAAGGCAGCGGCAAGCTGGTGTGCTACGGGCTGGGCGAGGGCGACGCGTTCGGGGCGAAAATACCTGATTTGACGGGCGAACAGGTCAATGTTGCTGCCACCTGCTGCCAGCGCGCGCACCCGGAACGCCTCTTCGTGGCGTTCGATGACATCAAGGGCCTGCGTGCCGATCGACCCGGTGGACCCGAGGATTACGACATCGCGCACAAAAGGATCGGTGTGCATCAGTTGACAGCGAGGAGGATCTCAACGGCGCGCCCCAGGTAGGCATCCACAGGCCCTTCAGAATAGGCCTTCGTGCCTTTTGCATCACGGAACGTTGCCAGGCGTACGTCCTCGACAGTGACTTCACCGCGGTCATCGAAGTAGTCAGCCAAGCGGTCCAGAAGATCATCCACTTCCTGTGCGTTGTAGCCTCGGCCGGATGCAGGATGGGAGAAGCGCTCCCCTCGTGGGCGAAGCATGCGGGGGTACAGAGTCGTTGCACGGTCTGCCACGCGTTCATACCAAGCGGATTCGCCGTTGACGGCAATATGGTCGGCACGGTCACGCTGAATGAACGCATCTTCCAGACGGCTCATCGCAGCATCCACTGCTTCACACGCGTATCCGCCGCGTTTGAGCAGGAAGGTCGCCTGGCGGACTTGCTCGGCGCTGAATTGTTCTGCAGGAACACCGCCCTCGTAAGCACTGCGCGCTTCGGTGAAGAATTCGTCAACGAGCTTCGGGTCGTAACCGCGCTTGAAGACACTCACTTTCGGAAAAGAGTCACTCATTCTCACTCCTGCGTTCGATGTGAACCGGGACGGGCCGCTTCTTACGAGATGAGCTTACCTTCTCGACGGCGGTTGCGAGTTGACCACACGCCCCATCAATGTCGGATCCACGTGTATCACGTATCGTGGTCGAAATCCCTGCACGACGTAACGTGTCAACAAATTCATTTTGGGCGGATTGTGTCGATGCCGTCCAGATGGACCCGGGCGTGGGGTTAAGCGGAATGGGATTGACATGGGCCCACGTGCGCCCTCGTTTATTGAGCTCATCAGCGAGGAGCTGCGCGCGCCACGGCTGATCGTTCATATCGCGAATCAACGCGTATTCGATTGACACGCGCCTGCCGGTCGCCATGAAATACCGCCTCGCAGCATCCAGGAGTTCACCGACCTTCCAGCGTGAATTAATCGGAATGAGGTCATCGCGCAGGTCATCGTCGGGTGCATGCAGGGACACTGCCAGTGTCACCGGGATTCCCAAGCCTGACAGCTTGTCGATCGCAGGAACCAGGCCGACAGTTGAGACGGTGATGTTACGGGCGGACATGCCGAATCCCTCAGGCACATCGCGCACGAGTCGGTGCAGCGTGCCCACCAGGTGACGCCAGTTGGCAAGCGGCTCCCCCATCCCCATGAAAACGACGTTAGTCAGGTGTGTCGGCCCATCACCAATGTCGCCTCGGGCACATGCCAAGCGGGCGACGCGCACCTGTTCGACCATCTCACCGGTGGATAGGTTGCGTGTCAGCCCCATCTGCCCGGTCGCGCAGAACGGGCACGCCATCCCGCAGCCGGCCTGAGAAGACAGGCACAGCGTCGTGCGGTGAGGGTAGCGCATGAGAACCGATTCGACGCGGGCGCCGTCGAAAAGCTCCCACAGAGTCTTAATCGTCTGGCCCTTGTCAGCGTGCTGCGCGGTGACTTCCGTCAGGAGCTTCGGGAAGAGTTCCTCCCCCAGCTTCGGGCGCAGTGATGCAGGAAGATCCGTCATCTGCGCAGTGTCACCGAGCATGTGCTCAAAATAGTGGCGCGACAGCTGATCGGCTCTGAACGCAGGAATACCAACCGCTGCCACAGCTTCCTTACGTTCAGCAAGGTCCAGGTCAACGAGGTGACGCGGCGCCTTGCCGCGACGGCGCGCGGTGAAAGACAGGACCGGCTTGGCATCAGGATGCGTCGCGCCTTCCGGTGCCTGATCGGTGGGGCGTACTTCTCGGGTGCTCATAGCAGTGTCCCCGGCAATGCATAGCTGACAATGAACGTGAAGACCGGGGCGCACATCAGCACTGAATCGAGGCGATCCATCATTCCGCCGTGGCCTGGCAGGATACCCGACATATCCTTCAGTCCCACGTCGCGTTTGAGCATGGATTCGGTCAGATCACCCACGGTGGCAGCCACAGCAATGAGCGGACCCACAACCAGACCCCACCACCAGCGTCCGCCGAGAGGCACAATGAAACACGCTGCCACAGCCATACACATGGCGACCGAACCAATAAAACCTTCCCACGACTTCTTCGGAGAGATGCGCGGAGCCATCGGGTGACGGCCGACGAGAACACCGCAGGCCCAGCCGCCCAAATCGTTCGAGCAGGTCACCGCCAGGTACATCACCAGAACCCAGCGCCAAGACTGACCCGAGATCATTGTGGCAACGAATGAGGCAAAGAACGGTACGTATACGGCGATAAAAGCCGTGTAGACGAGGTCTCGTCCGTGCGGGCGGTCACCGTCGGGGTCGAGCAGACGCCATGCGCTGGCGATGGCAACAGTGAGAGCCAGAATTCCGGCGCTTACTCCAATCCCGCCCTGGCGGGCGCAGACGATCATCGCAACAGCGCCAACATAAAGGGGTGCAGTCGGGACGATAATGCCGTCACGGCGCACAGCAGCGGCCAGTTCCCAGATGGCGACCAAGGACATCACGCATACGACTGCGGTGACGGCCCACCGGCCAATAGCGACAGCTACGCCGACAATCGTGATGAGGACGATTGCCGTCGCGATCGCAGCTGGAAGGTTACGTCCGGCGCGTCCGGACACTGACAGAGGTTTGTGATCCTGGGTGGGCCCTGGACGAAAAACCTGTGTGATGATGGTGCGTGTCGAGGCGTGTGCCATCAGATCGTCAGCAGTTCGCTTTCCTTCGATTCGAGAAGCTCGTCGATCTGGCTGACGTGTTCGCGGGTCGTGTTTTCCAAAGACTTTTCCGCGCGTTCGATCTCGTCTTCCCCAGCGTCTCCGTCTTTCTTCATCTTGTTGAGCTGATCCATGGCCTTGCGTCGCACAGCGCGCACGGACACGCGAGCTTCTTCAGCCTTGGTCTTAGCCTGCTTGACATAGTCGCGGCGACGCTCCTCGGTGAGCGATGGCAGCACCACACGGATGACGTTGCCGTCGTCCGAGGGGTTGACACCCAGGTCAGATTCGCGGATAGCGCGCATGATCTCTGCGGTCGAATTGCGATCATAAGGAGAGATCAGGACGGTGCGCGCCTCGGGAATCTGAAACGAGGCCAGCTGTTGCATCGGTGTGGGTGCGCCGTAATAGTCCACCATGATCTGCTGGAACATGCCGACGTTGGCGCGTCCAGTGCGAATATTGCCGAAGTCTTCCTTCGCCACTTCGATGGCGCTGTCCATTTTGTCTTCTGCTTCGAGCAGAACATCATCAATCACGTTTACTCCTCGTCATCTGAAGGTGTTGCAGTCACTAGCGTACCGATTGATTCGCCCATCAGTGCCTTAGTGATGTTTCCTGGTTCGGACATTCCAAACACGCGCATGGTCAGTCCGTTGTCACGACTCAGAGCAAATGCGGCAGCATCTACAACTTTCAAGCCGCGAGCCAATGCATCCGAGTATGTCAGAAAATCGAAGCGACGGGCATTCGGATTGGAACGCGGGTCGTCATCGTAAACACCGTCGACCCCATTCTTCGCGACGAGCAGTTCGTCGCAGTGGGTTTCCAGTGCGCGCTGAGCGGAGACAGTGTCGGTCGAAAAGTACGGCATTCCGGCACCAGCACCGAAGACGACCACGCGGCCCTTTTCCATGTGACGAATGGCGCGCAGCGGAATATAGGGCTCAGCGACCTGTTGCATGGAGATGGCGGTCTGCACACGACTGGCGACGCCAGCTTGTTCGATGAAGTCTTGCAATGCCAGGGCATTCATGACAGTACCGAGCATCCCCATATAGTCGGCGCGTGCACGGTCCAGTCCAGAGCGTGACAATTCGGCACCTCGGAAGAAGTTGCCCCCGCCCACCACAATGGCGACCTGGATGCCCTGGTGAACTGCCTGCGCGACCTGTTCGGCAATCTGTCTGACGACGGTAGGGTCGAGACCTACTTTGCCACCGCCGAATGCTTCTCCTGACAGTTTCAGTAATACTCGGCGCTGAGACATCGCCATGCACTCTCCTTATTGTGATGATGGCCCCGTCCGTGTGGGCGGGGCCATCATGGCTACTGTTTAGGCTCCGACGTGGAGACGAACGAAGTCGGTCAGAGTTGCGCCGGCTTCCTTGAGAACCTGTCCAACGGTCTTGGAGGGGTCACGAGCGTACTCCTGGTCAACCAGGCAGTTGTCCTTGAAGTATGCGTTCAGGCGGCCTTCAACGATCTTGGGAACGATGTTCTCAGGCTTGCCTTCCTGCAGCGTGATCTTCTCGAGAGTCGAGCGCTCCTGTGCCAGTACATCGGCCGGAACGTGGTCGCGGTCAAGGTACGTCGGCTGGTAGGCAGCGATGTGCATAGCAACGTCGTGTGCAATCTCGCGGCCAGCTTCGTCAGTGGAGACGAGAACGCCGACCTGCGCAGGTAGGTCAGGGCTGGTCTGGTGCAGGTACAGGGTGACCAGTTCGCCTTCGAGACGGACGATACGGCGAATCTCAAGCTTTTCGCCGATCACGGCGCCCATCGTGTTGAGCGCATCCTGCACGGTTCCTTCCTCATGGGAAGCAGCCAAAAGATCCTCGAGGGTGGCTGCGCCGGAGTTGACTGCCGATTCGAGAACCGAATGGGCGAAGTCAATGAACTTCTGGTTCTTGGCAACGAAGTCGGTCTCAGAGTTGACCTCAACCAGGATGCCGGCCTTGTCATCGACAACGGTGCCGACAAGCAGTCCAGCCGAGGCAACACGGTCTTCGCGCTTGGACAGGGACTTGAGGCCCTTGAGTCGGATGATTTCAAGAGCTTTGGCCTGGTCGCCGTCAGCTTCGGTCAGTGCCTTCTTGACGTCCATCATGCCTGCGCCGGTCTGTTCACGCAGAGCCTTGACGTCAGCAGCGGTGAAATTCGCCATTGCTGTCAGTCCTTTCGCAAAAAGTGTAGTGGTCTGCTGAAGCTCTCACTGAGCGTCAGCTGAGGTTTCTTTCTCGGATGCTTCTTCTGACGCGGGTGCGGCTTCTTCAGCCTTTTCGTCAGCCTTGTCGTCGGATGCTTCTTCAGCCTTTTCTTCGACCTTGTCGTCGGCCTTTTCTTCAGCCTTGTCCTTGGTTGCTTCTTCAGCAGGCTTGTTGCCCTCAAGCAGCTCGCGTTCCCATTCTGCCAGCGGTTCGGACTGTTCGCCCTCGGTGCTGTCGTCAGCTTCAGCATCCTTCTGGCGGCGCGAGTTGCGTGCGAGGAGGCCTTCGGCTGCTGCATCAGCAATTACGCGGGTCAGCAGGGACACGGCGCGGATCGCATCATCGTTACCGGGGATGCGGTAGTCGACCTCGTCAGGATCAGCGTTGGTGTCGAGGATGGCAACGATCGGGATGTTGAGCTTCTGAGCCTCTGCCACTGCCAGGTGCTCCTTGGTGGGATCAACGATCCACAGCGCTGACGGCAGGGAGGACATGTCGCGGATACCACCAAGGGTACGGGCAAGCTTGTCCTTTTCGCGGCTCATCATGAGCAGCTCGCGCTTGGTGTGTCCGGAGGATGCGACATCCTCGAAATCGATTTGCTCGAGTTCCTTCAGACGCTGCAGGCGCTTGGAAACGGTGGAGAAGTTCGTCAGCATACCGCCGAGCCAACGGTGGTTGACATACGGCATGCCAACACGTGAGGCCTGCTCTGCAATGGCTTCCTGGCCCTGCTTCTTCGTGCCGACGAACAAAATGTTGCCTCCATGAGCAACGGTTTCCTTCACGAAGTCGTATGCAATGTCGATGTCAGCGATTGTCTGCTGAAGGTCAATGATGTAGATGCCGTTGCGTTCCGTGAGGATGAAGCGCTTCATCTTCGGGTTCCAGCGACGGGTCTGATGGCCAAAGTGAACGCCAGATTCCAACAGCTGGCGCATGGTGACGACTGCCATGATCGTCCTTTCTGCGCAATGCGCAGGTCGGGGCACGCAGATGCGTACCGGTTCTCGGTTGTTATCGGCATTATGCCGATCCTGGTGCCATGACCGGATGCCGCCCCGTAGGGACCGTGGCATCCGCGCCCCGCCCTCGTCAATTTTCGTGTGAAAACTCGAGTGCGGAAATGACACGCGAAGTCGCCCGCTGATGCGGACGCTCCCCACATTGTAGTCCACGTGGTGGGCATCTCCGCCTTCCGGAACTGTGAAGCCCGTCCCTAAACGTCCGTTTCAGAACATGTCCACAGGTAGATGCGTCGCGTCAACGTGTCCACAGGAGCGCGGCAAGCGATTGCGTGCAAAGCACAGGTAGGTGACAGTGTCGGCATGAGAGTAAGAGGTCAAAGCGCGGGTCGGGTGCTATGCATGCTCGCAGGGGCGCTATCCGTATCGGTTGTCGTGTGGGCGGGTGCAGCGCAGCCACTGAGCGATGCGCGCGAGCCGTGGTTATGGCCCAGTGGAGATCCTGTGCCGGTCGCACGCGCTTTCGACGACCTAAAGCACAATTGGCTGCCGGGACATCGAGGGGTCGATCTGGATGTGCTGGTCGGCTCACCGGTTTACGCGCCAGCGGACGGCACAGTTGTGGTGGCAGGCGTCATTGTCGATCGGCCGGTGGTCTCTGTGTCGCACGGATCGGTGCGTTCAACGTTCGAGCCGGTTGAAGCCACGGTCACGCCCGGCGATGAGGTTCGCAAGGGTGATGTGATCGGCCATGTTGCCAGTGGCCACTCCCCCGGCGCTTTGCATTGGGGCGTGAAGTCTGGCCCCCGGACCTACCATGACCCGCTCAGATTCCTCGTTGGACCGATTGTCTTGAAGCCGTGGGAGTGACGCTAGGGGTCATGCACGCGGATGTGCCTGACGGTAGATCGCCGACAGACGCGCAGCATCGACATGCGTGTAGCGCTGCGTGGTCTGCAATGATGAGTGCCCCAGGATCTCCTGAACAACGCGCAGGTCGGCGCCGCCTTCAAGAAGATGCGTGGCGGCGCTGTGGCGCAACGCGTGCGGCGCGACGTCCCGCACACCTGCCCTGGCTGCCAGTCGATGCAGCCGAGCTCGAACAACACGCGGGTCGATACGTTTGCCGTGCTCACCCAAAAATGCGGCGTTCGTTGTCACGCGCGCATCGACGAGGGCGACGCGACCACGGTCCAACCACATATGCAGTGCCTGAGCTGCCGGATCGCCCAAGGGAACAACGCGTTCCTTGTTGCCCTTGCCGAGCACTCTCAGGCATTGCCGGTCGAATGCGAAGGACCCCAGATCCAAACCGCATAGCTCGGAGACGCGTATGCCGGTCGAATAGAGGGTTTCCACCATTGCCCAGTCACGGATATGGACCGGATCGCCGTCGCGCGCTTCCTGACGTGCATAGTCCATGAGTGCGCGCGCCGCCTGAATGTCGAGGACATGTGGTAGGCGCTGGTCACGCGAAGGTGCGGTGACGAGAAGAGCGGGGTCTGCGCTCAGATGCCCGTGATGGTGCGCCCAGCTGGTGAATCCGCGGATGGAGGCGATGCGTCGAGCCAGGGTCGCCCGACTCATCCCATCATTGGCCATGTGGGCGAGCCACTGACGAATCGAGCTGGTGGTCACTGCCTGGTCCAGTGTGGTGCCGTTTGCGATGCGCTGGTCCAGAAAATCTGCAAACTCATTCAGGTCAGTTCGATAGGCGCGCGCAGTGTTGGCTGACAGGCCACGCGAGTGCGCGAGCTCATCAATCCACACGTCGATGAGCTCCCGTACCGGTTGTGTCCTAGCATCACTCACGCGCCTATTTTACGCGGTGCGCTTCCACCGACCGTGTGTGTGCGCTGCGAGCCCTGCAAGCTCGAGAGCGCCCAATGCGCTCATCACATCCTCTATGCTCATCCCTGCCGTGACGGTTATGGCATCCACGCTGGAAGCGGCGCGCCTGGGCAGCGCTTCCCACACTCTGCGCTGGTGGCAAGGCAGGGCGTCAATGCCGTGGTCGGGTGATTGAGGCTGGTGGAAGAGCGGTTCTGTGTTTCCGATGTTCAGGTCAAGGGTGCTGACCATCTCAATAACATCTGCGCTGTCGCGGATCAGCGTGCCGCCCTCACGAATCAACCGATGGCAGCCTCGTGACATTGCTGATGTAACAGGGCCTGGAACAGCTCCGACGTGCCGTCCCAGCTCCATGGCGCGCCGCGCTGTTGCCAGCGCTCCGGATCGTTGATCGGCTTCAACGACGATGGTCGCTTGTGCCAACGCCGCGATAACGCGGTTACGCGTGAGAAAACGCCAGCGTGCAGGGCGCCACCGTGGCGGTACCTCACTCATCAGCGCACCCGCCTCATGGCTGACTATCTCGTCAAAAAGTTGACGGTGTGCTACGGGATACGGCCGTTCGAGTCCGCCAGCCATCACGGCAATAGTGGGGCCCGGAGGCGAGGCGAGTGCTCCCCTATGTGCTGCGATGTCAATGCCGAACGCGCCTCCGGACACCACGCACATACCTTTGGACGCCAGCTCGTAGCCCATGTCGGCAGCAGTCTTCTCACCAACCCGGGTGCAGGCTCGTGATCCGACAATGGCGACGGTAGGGCGATCAAGCAGGTGGCCTCGCACCCATAGGCACACCGGCCGCTCGTGTTCCAAGTCGTTCAAAGCCTCAGGCCATTTGCTATCGCTGGGAATCAGCAGCTGACCACCGACGCGTTCAATCCATTCAAGTTCCCCGGCCGGGTCGGCGACCACGGCTCGTGGATGCCAACGCTTCCAGACAGTCTCCCAATCCCGAGGAATTCCCTGCGCAGTTCGCTCAAGTGCAAGTGGCAAGCTGCCCGGCGTGTCTGCACACACCCAGGCGATCGCCTCATCATCGCCCAGAGCGAGGCGAAGCGCATGGGCGTACACGTCACCCGGTTCGATCACACTGGACCACCAGGCAGCAATATGATGCTCATCGGGCAGTAGGGGGATCGTCATAATCTTCTCCTGTTCGAAGTGAATACGCCATCGTGAAGTCATTCATGGTGGGATGGTTGTGACCTGCCAGATCAGCGATCGTCCATGCCACTCGCAGGACTTTGTCCGCGCCGCGCATTGACAGTGAGCCGCAATCCACTGCGCGCGACATTGCGCATGCGATTGCCTCGTCGGGCATGAAATCCCGCCGCAGGACGGAGCCGGGAACTTCTCGGTTGAGTCTCCAGGGTGTCCCCTCGAAGCGGCGGCGTTGTCGCTGGCGGGCCTCCTCCACACGCTCGCGAACGCATGCCGAAGTCTCCCCCGTATCCATCGCGAAGTCTCCCGCGGTAGGTCTGGACACATTCAATTGAATGTCGACACGATCAAGAAGCGGTCCAGACAGGCGCGACAAGTAGCGGCGCTGCTGCATGGAGGTACATGTGCATCGAGCATGCTTGGAGTTCCGGTTACCACAGGGGCACGGGTTGGTCGCCAAGACGAGCTGAAAAGATGCCGGGAACGTGACGGTGGCGCGCGAGCGGTGAATCGTCATCACACCGTTTTCCAACGGTTCACGTAAGGCATCCATCACTGAGGGGGCAAACTCAGCAGCTTCATCAAGAAACAGCACTCCCCCATGTGCAAGGGAGATGGCGCCTGGTCGCCCCACTGATTGTCCCCCACCCACGAGGGCCGGCATCGATGCCGAGTGGTGTGGAGCTTCGATCGGAGGCTGAGTGATCAGTCCGTGCTCTGCGCTCCACGCCTGCGCCAGACAGTGCAGCGCGGTCGTCGTGAGTGATGTGTCAGTATCCAAAGGTGGCAGGATGGTCGGCAACGCGCGCGCAAGCATGGTCTTTCCGGCTCCTGGCTCCCCTATCAACATGATGTGGTGTCCCCCTGCTGCGGCGATCTCAAGGCCTGTCCGGGCATAAGACTGACCTCGTACATCGCTCAAATCAAGTAAGGACGGACACTGCGCGCTGGAACTGTAGTGATCGCACTCGCCCTCGGAAGGATGGGAGAAGCCTACGCTTCCGCTGCGCTGGGCAATGCCGCCAACAGATTCGACTAAATCCGCCAGATGCTCGTAGCCGTGGACGGATACACCCGGCACCAGCGCCGCCTGAGCGACACTTGCTGCTGGGACCACGATATCCGTGGTACCGCCTCGTGCAGCACCTATGACAGCTGCGAGAAGGCCAGGTGGAGGCCGCAGCGACCCATCCAGACCCAGTTCGCCCAAGAAAAGCGTGTCCACCACAGCGTCGGGCGGGATCTGTCCACTGGCCAGCAGAACAGACAGTGCGATCGCCAAATCAAACCCTGATCCTGACTTGGGTAGGCCGGCCGGTGACAAGTTGACGGTGACGCGCTGGTTGGGAAGGCCCAGCCCGCAGGCACTGAGTGCGGAGCGCACACGGTCCTTGGATTCACGCAAAGACGCGTCCGGTAAACCGACCAGAGTAAATGAGACCACACCGTTCGCGACAGATGTCTCCACATTGACTATGTGACCATCCATGCCGATCAACGCAATCGTGCGGATCGAGGCCGTCTGCCCGCTCATAGCTGAATGCCCTGACACCAGGTGATATCCGCATTGCGACGCAGCCATTGAGCGCCGTGGCCGCTCTCAAGTGCGCGACTCAAGCATGCTGCCTGGCTGGGGCTGACCTCGATTGAGACCACATCAAATCTGATCGGCGCTTCCGGCCGGTTGGCCGCGCACCATGCGGCCGCTGCCTGCGCGATGCGCGTGAACTTAACGTGTGTCACGGCTTCGAGGCCACTGCCGAACCTGTCACCAATACGCGTTTTAACCTCAATAAAGGTGGTCATCCTTGTGCCGCTACGCGCAATGAGGTCAATCTCGCCGCGAGTCCCGTTTCTCCAGTTACGTGCGAGGACCTCGTATCCACACTCCTGTACGACGCGGGAAGCGCAGTCTTCTCCGGCGCGGCCCAGTGTACCTCGCCAGTCGATGCGTTCGTCGGTTGCTGTCATAGTGCAACCGTGCCAACGAGGTCGAGTCAGTGGCTATCGCGGCTTCAGTATCTGTGGATGCGATGCCTGTACACACGGCATCTGTGGAAGGATCTCTTCCGGGAAGTATCCTGTGGATAGAGCTATTTGAACAGGCTACAGGGCCTATGGGATGTCAAGCTCAGGCTTCGACAGCTCTTCGACGTTGACATCCTTATACGTAATGACCCGCACTGACTTCACGAAGCGAGAAGAGCGGTAAATGTCCCACACCCATGCATCAGTCAACGTCAGCTCGAAGAAAACGTCGCCGCCCATCGGTCGGGCCTGCACATCAACCTTGTTGCACAGATAGAAGCGTCGCTCGGTTTCCACCACGTACGAAAACAGACCGATCACGTCGCGGTATTCACGAAACAGGTCAAGTTCGAGGCTATTCTCGTAGCCTTCCAGATCATCTGCGCTCACGGTATCATCATGCCCTGTTCGTCAAATTCGTGCTGGGCTCCACGCCGGGAAGTTTCCACGAACGCCGATGCTGGTCACACGCACCCATGCGGCTCAGGGCGTCAATATGGGTGCGCGACGCGTACCCTTTATTGTGAATCCAGTCGTATCCTGGATCCTCCAGCGAGCACATCAATCTGTCTCGCTCCACCTTCGCCAGAACGGACGCAGCGGCAATGACTGCACATTCTGCATCTCCATGCACGCGCGTCATGATGGAAACGTCAGTGCCGACGGGAGAAACACCCAGAAGATCTGCAGCGAGCCAGTTATGAACACCATCAAGTAAAGTCACCCCGATAGTGGCACCATCCCCTCTCACCGCTTCAATCGCCCGCGATGCTGCCAATCTTAGAGCGCCGATGATGCCACCCTCGTCAATTTCTGCGGGGCTGGCCATGCCGACTGCCGAGGCGGCGACCCACTGGTGAATAGGGTCAACGAGCTCTTCTCGAGCGCGTGCAGAGAGCATCTTTGAGTCTGCAAGTCCAACAGGAGCAGGTCCCGATTTTTCAGTCACGAGGGCGACTCCCACGGCAACGGGACCAGCAATTGCGCCGCGTCCCACTTCGTCCACACCTAAAACGGTGGGATATGACTGCAGCAATTCGCACTCGACGTCACGTGTGGCAAAGCGGCGAAGCTGACGCATCACGAATCTTTCACGGCTGAGAAAACATCACGATCGCCTAGCCAGCTCCAGTGACCGAGGGGCCACAGCACCATCGTTGCGCGGCCGACGATCTCGTCAGTGTCAATGAATGCATTCTCGAGCGGGTCCATATGGAAACGTGAGTCAGCGGAATTCGGGCGATTGTCCCCCATCACCCACACTGATCCTTCGGGGACGGTGACGTCGAATTCCATACGCGATGCTGGTTCGCCTGCAGGAATGTACGGTTCGGTGATCTCCTGGCCATTGACGGTGAGTGCGCCGTTCGCGGTGCAGCATTGGACACGGTCTCCGCCTACTCCGATGACGCGCTTGACCAGCGTCTGTTCGCCGTTAGCTGGGAGGATGCCGATAAATTCTCCCACCGAACGCAGGATTCTCCCTGCACCTTCTGATTCTGCGCGAGGAAGCCATCCCTTTGCATCGTTGAACACGATCACGTCACCGCGCTCGATATCGCCTCGGAAGGTCGAAATTCGTGAGACGACGATGCGGTCATTTTCGACGAGCGTGGAACGCATCGAGGGCGAGGGAATCCAGAACATCTGGAAAATAAAAGCGCGAATGACGGTGGACAGGACGAGTGCGCCCACCACGATGATGGCGCACTCTTTCAACCATGAGAAACCGCTTGGCTTCTTCTGCAAAGAGTCATCCTGGTCGGAGTCGTGGTAGCGCTTTCTGTGCTGGATCGGTTGGTAGTTCACGCGTCGACTTCCTCTGAAACTGAGGCCCGGTACCGTGGAGGTACCGGGCGCTCGTGAGTCTCGTTCACTCAGTGAACTCGCGGTGCTCGCGCACACGCGCCGCCTTGCCATGACGATCACGCAGGTAGTACAGCTTCGCGCGGCGCACATTACCGCGGGAAGTGACCTCAATGTGGTCAATGGTAGGCGTGTGGATCGGGAAGGTACGCTCAACGCCGACACCGAATGAGATCTTTCGGACGGTGAACGTCTCGGACACGCCGTGACCACGGCGTGCAATAACGATCCCCTGGAAGACCTGAATACGGCTACGGTTACCTTCAACGACTCGTACGTGAACCTTCACCGAGTCTCCAGCACGGAAAACCGGAATGTTATCGCGCAATGACGGTGCATCAACAGCATCCAGTTTCTGCATTTTTACTCCTCAACGTTTCTGCCGCAGGTCAGTCCCGTTTATACGGCGGATCTTGGTCCGCAATTCTTGAGCAGATCGTGCTTTCTGGCGCTCCCCCCGCGGCAGGCTACGCCCAGCTGATCTGACGTTCTAGTGTGCCACAAGAATCGGGTGCTTCCCAAGTCCTGTGAGCTATTCGTGGCGTGATCGCGGCGTGATGTTACGCACGAATACGTCATCGATATTGGCTTTCTCCCCCACCATGAACGTGCGCCTGCCGGCCACTGAGAAACCATGACGCTTGTAGAACGTCTGAGCGCGTTTATTGGCGATCGAGGTTCCCAGGGCAATCTGTGAGTTGCGCCCCTGAGCTTCCACATCTGCGACCGCACGCTCGATCATCGCTCCGGCCACACCTGACCCCTGCCAGAATTCTCTCACGTAGCATTTGGACAGATATGCCGCCCCTAGCTCAAGCTTCCCAGGCCGCACCATCTGGGTAGGCATTCCGTCGGGCCCGGACAGAATAGTCAGGGTGTAGCCGATCAGCTCCGATGAAGCACCGCGCAACTGCGCGACCAGGATCCGGTAGACGGACGGGGACGCGAGCATGCGTTCAAATTCGCTGGGAGACAGGCTTTCCTCAATGAAGGCTGCAATATCGTCCTGACTGACGTAGTCCGGACATGCCAGTGGGAACGTGTTGGCTGCAAGCTCAGAAAGAGCCTCTGCTTCCCCTTCACGCGCCAGCCGTATCATGACATCGCGTCGCTTGGGGGTGATGATCGTGCCGGCACCGGCCAGCACTTCCTTGTCGCGGGTTGACAGGCATTGTGCATCGAGCCGATCAATGAGGTCGGGCCGACGGTGAGCAGTTCTGACCAGTGATCGATCACGGCGCCACCGGTCAATGTCGGCGTGGTTGCCGCTGGTGAGCACGTCGGGCACGTCAATGCCGCGCCACGATCTGGGCCTGGTATACACGGGATATTCGATCAGGCCATCGGGCCCATAGGATTCTTCGTCAAGAGATTCAGGATTGCCGAGGACACCCTCGAGCAGTCGTGACACGGATTCGACAAGGACGAGTGCTGCGGCCTCGCCGCCATTGAGGATGTAGTCGCCGATGGAGTATTCGAGGACTTCCACTTCCTGCTCGCGATAGAAGTCGGCAACGCGTTGATCGATACCTTCATATCGTCCGCAGGCAAGGATGATCTGGTCGACTTCCGCTAGTTTTTCCACACGGCGCTGATCCAGCGGCGTGCCGGACGGGGTCGGAATCGCGAGGACTCTTCGGGCGGAGTCAGAGTGGGAATCATCCAGGTCGACGCTCAGAACCTGGTCGATGCCGCGGCCCCACACGTCGGGCCGCATCACCATTCCTGCTCCCCCGCCGTACGGCGCGTCATCGACAGTGCGATGACGATCCGTTGTCCATTGACGCAGATCATGGGTGTGAATGTCGAGTAGATCCGCGTCCTGGGCCTTGCCCAGAAGGGACAGGTCCAAGACGTCAAAGTAGTGCGGGAAGATGGTGAGCAGATCAATTCGCACGCCGCTATTCTCCGTCCATGTCGTAGTTATCGTCGAACAGACCCGGGATCGGATCAATCGTCATGGTTCCCTCGTCCACGTTGACTTCCGGTACCAGGGCGCTGACAAATGGCACCAGTACTTCCCGGCCATCGGCATCGACAATGATAAGATCCTGCGCAGCTCCGGGCTGCATACCGGTGACTGTTCCCAGGTGTTCGCCCAGCAAAGTGACGGCTTCCAGTCCGGTGAGCTGGTGGGGATACCACGCGTCATCCTCATCGAGGGCATCCACCATTAATTCCGTGCCGCGCAGGTCCTCAGCCTGTTCGCGGGTGGAAATTTCTTCGAAGCCCGCCAGGACGCGGTCTTTGTGTGCACGCAAAGACCGCATCGTCAAAGTGCTGTATTCGCTGTGAGAGGTGTGCACAGTGGTGCCGGGAGCCAGCGCCTGGGGCCGGTCCGTCGTGACTGTCACGTACACTTCGCCCTTCAGGCCGTGGGCCGTCCCCACCACTGCCGCTCTGAGCTGCATCTTTGCTCCTCACGGTGTTGTGGGGTCCGGCTCATGTTGAGCGGACCCCACACCTATGCCATATACAGCCTTGGCGCTGTTACTCCTGGTCAGTATCAATCACGTCAACCCTGACGAAGCCGCGAGTCGACAGGCCGTTCATTACGGCGCGCAGTGCGCGTGCGGTGCGACCCGACCGGCCGATCACGCGACCCAGATCATCCGGGTTAACCCGAACTTCCAGCAGCTGCCCGCGCCGGATCGACCGCCGCGTGACACGCACATCGTCAGGATTGTCAACAATTCCGCTGACAAGGTGTTCCAAGGCATCGGCCAGCATTACTCAGCGTCCTTTTCCTCAGCTGGAGCCTCGGCTGCCTCGGCAGCCGGTTCTTCTGCGGATTCTTCGGCTGGGGCGTCGGTTTCAGCTTCGGCTGCCTCGGCTGCTTCAGCCTCAGCCTGAGCCTTGGCTTCAGCCTCGGCCTTTTCCTTTTCAGCTGCAACCTTGGCCTTACGCTTTTCAGCATCTTCCTCAGCGGCCTTAATGGCCTTTTCGGCTTCTGCTGACTGATCGGTCTCAGCGACCTTGACGCGCGAGACGGCGTCCTTCTTGCCGTTGAACTTGGCAATGTCACCGGTCAGCACGAGCAGGTTACGCACCGTGTTCGAGGGCTGCGCACCCACTGAAAGCCAGTACTGCGCGCGCTCGGAGTCGATCTTAATGATGGAGGGGTCGCGGGTCGGATCATAGATGCCGACCTCTTCAATGACCTGACCATCGCGCTTCTTACGCTGGTCAACGACAACGACGCGGTAGAAGGGCGCATGGATCCTACCAATGCGCTTCAAACGAATACGAACTGCCACTTGTGTGGTCACTCCTGTTTCTAACTCGGGTTGGATCGCACATGGTATCGGTGGGAAACACGATGTCACGATAGATCCTGGACACAGTCTCGAGTGGTGAGAGGGACCAACCCTCGACCGGGTACAGCACTCCATTGTGCCACGCATCGGTCTCAATTCCCAGATCTTGTTCCTCTCATCCTCTGTTTCCTGGCGTGTGATCGATCACGACGAGGGCTCACGAGAAGTGGAAATTCAGTGGGCGAAACACCACAATAGCCTTATGAGCACACATGGTGACGTCACGAATGATGATGAGCGCATTGCTCACGACCTGGCGATCCTGGCGGGGGCTGCAGCGCGCGCCGTGGCCAGCTATCTGCGGCGCGCTGTCAGCCACGTTGAATCCGTTGACTTCAAAGCTGACCACCACGATCCGGTCACTGTACATGACAAGCGCGTGGAATCTGCGCTGCATGTTCTCCTGGGCTATTTTGTTCCGGGCTCACGCGTACTGGGTGAGGAAACTGGTGAACGCACCCTGCCCCGAAAATTCGACGGGCCGACCGAGGAGTTCACCGAGCACTTCGAATTTCCCACATCCCCCCTGGTTCAGGGTGCCAGGCGCCGCTGTATGTCGCTGGCTGAGCGCGTCAGGTGGATCGTCGACCCCATCGACGGGACGGCGAATTTCGCAGCCGGAATGCCTTATTTCAACACGTCAATCGCTGCTGAGCTGGACGGCGCAGTCGTTGCTGGCGCAATCAATGCTCCGATCATGGATCACCTGTTCCTCGCTGATCTCACTCATGCGTGGCTGCGCACTGACGGGGAAGACATCGACATTCACGCCCAGGGTCCCACGAGCGAGCGAGACGCGGTCGTGCTGTCATATCACCCGTCACTGCATTCATTCATTGACGATCCTGCCGGTTCAGCTGAAGAATACGCTCGCCTGGCGTCAACGTATCAGGCTGTTCGTCGGCCAGGTGCCGCAGCCCTCGACCTGGCGATGGTCGCGTCTGGAAGGGCTGGTGCAATGCTGGCCGGGACGATGAAGCCGTGGGATGTGGCAGCCGGTATCCACATGGTCAAAGTGGCAGGCGGGAACGTCGTGAATGCCCCGATGGGCACTGATCTTCCCGACGGAGTGCGTCCAGGCGTGGCAGCGTGGGTCGGCTCGATGGAGGCCCCCGTCCTCCAGGAGCTTCTTCACCAGGCTGACAGCCGGCGCTCAGGCGACGCGCGTCCCGCCCAAGATGACGGCGACCGGTCGTGACAGTTCGGTAATGTCTGCACGAGGATCGGCCTCGTAGACCACGCAGTCAGCTGGCGCACCATCGTACAGACTGGGATAGCCGAGGGCGTCGCGAGCCTGCCAGGTCGCGATGTCGAGAATCTTGGCTGGCGGCAAGCCTGCCGCGTGCCATCGGGCAAGTTCTGCTGGAAGGGATCCGTGATCCTGGTAGCCGCCGGCATCTGTTCCGGGAAGCAGGTGGACTCCTGAATCGAAGAGGCGCTCATAATGGTCGTGTCGTCCCTCGTAAAGCGTGCGCATGGTCTGCGCGTAGCGCGCGAACTTGCCGTCGGCAGCCTGCGCGAAGGATTCGAAGAGTTCGATTTGGCAGAGCGTGGGTGTGATGACAACACCTTGCCGTCTGGCCTCACTGAGCTGATCATCGTCCATACCGGAACCGTGTTCGATTCCGTCGACGCCGGCTGCCAGCAGATCGTCGATTGCTGCGTGAGAAAACGTGTGAACGGTCAGGCGCGCGCCAGATTCGTGCGCGGCGGCAACTGCGTCACGCAGGACCTCACCTGGCCACAGGGGGCGCAGATCCGATTCTGATCCTTCACTGCGGTCGATCCAGTCCCCCACGATTTTGACCCATCCATCCGAGCGGGCCGCTTCCTGTGCGACCGCTTCAGGCAGTTGCGAGGGCGTGGCCAGTTCGCGCGAAATGCCACGAATGTAGCGTTTAGGGCGTGACAGGTGTGTGCCGCAGCGGATCAAGTGCGGCAATGTGGGATCGTGTTGAATATGCGACGTATCGACAGGACTGCCGCAGTCACGCATGAGCAGAACTCCGCTGTCACGGTCTGCTTGAGCCTGCTGATTCTGTGTTTCCTGATCGACAGGACCGTGAGGACCCAGGCCAATGTGACAATGCACGTCAACGAGGCCGGGAATGATCCACCCGATCAGTTCCTCTTCATCCGCGGCCGGAGGCTGTGCGGCCGTGGAGATTCTGCCGTCACAAATCGACCAGGAGCCTTGCGTCCATGCGGCGGGCTGCGACCCGTCTGAGGAGGGACGCCACAGAGCTGTTCCTGTCAGGCGCATGATATCCGTCAGAATCCGTTGAGCATGCGCTGAATATCCTCGGGCAGTTGGTCCATAGAGGGGCGCTGGGCAGCGCCCTGGCCCTGACCAATGCCGAATGCGCTACCCGACGAGGACGCATTGTTCCTGCGTTCACTGGCTGGAAGCATTGCTTCGAGTTCCTGCTGGCGACGCTTGGCTGGGTTTCCTGAACGCGCCTTCTTCTTCACGCGCGCACGCTGAGCCTTGGCACGGCGTGCATCTTCACGCTGTTTGGCGCGGCCACCATGTCCCGGCATATTCCCCATTCCGGGGAAGCCGCCGGCAGCGCCCATCTGACCCATCATCTCGCGGGCTGCTTCGAAGCGCTTGACCAGTGCGTTGACTTCCGTCACCGTGGTACCTGAACCGCGGGCAATACGAGCACGGCGCGATCCGTTGAGAATCTTGACGTCGTTGCGTTCGGCGGGCGTCATGGAACGGACGATTGCTTCGACACGGTTGACTTCTGACTCATCGAAGTTGGCGAGCTGGTCCTTCATCTGCGCCATTCCCGGAATCATTCCCAGAACCTTGCGCATGGATCCGAGTTTGCGGACCTGCTGGAGCTGGTTCAGGAAGTCTTCGAGGGTGAGCTGGCCACTCATGGCCTTCTCAGCGACCTTCTCGGCTTCCTCCTGATCCATCTTCTTTTCGGCCTGCTCGATCAGGGTCAGAACGTCACCCATATCAAGAATTCGGCCGGCCATGCGGTCTGCGTGGAATCGTTCAAAATCGTCAAGGCCTTCGCCCGTTGAGGCAAAGAGGATCGGCGCACCGGTCACGCCGCGTACGGACAGCGCAGCGCCGCCTCGGGCATCGCCGTCAAGTTTCGACAAGACGACACCGGTAAAGCCGACCCCATCCCTGAACGCGGTCGATGTCTGCACGGCATCCTGGCCAACCATTGCGTCCAGGACGAACATGATTTCGTGCGGATTGACGGCGTCACGA
This sequence comes from Pauljensenia sp. C0170B4, assembly GCF_056590235.1. NCBI lineage: Bacteria > Bacillati > Actinomycetota > Actinomycetes > Actinomycetales > Actinomycetaceae > Pauljensenia > Pauljensenia sp. C0170B4. The sequence goes on from NZ_JBWPVS010000002.1 coordinate 155,880, forward strand.
ATCGCGATTGCCTGATCCATCATTTCCCGGTCAACACCGAGGCGCCCAGCGGTATCGACGATTGCCACGTCGAAACCATTGTTGATGGCGTAGTTGACGCCGGTTCGCGCCACGTAGACAGGATCACCGACTCCGTTCCCCGGCTCCGGTGCCCACACCTTGACTCCGGCACGCTCGCCCAGAACTTGCAGCTGCTGGACGGCATTTGGGCGCTGAAGGTCCGATGCAATCAGCATGACCTTCTTGCCTTCTTCCGTCAGCCACTTGCCGAGCTTGCCGGCAAGGGTTGTCTTACCGGCACCCTGAAGGCCGGCCAGCATGAACACGGTCGGCCCCCGGTCAGCGAAGTGGAGTTCACGCGTTTCGCCGCCGAGGGTTTCGACCAGCTGGTCGCGCACGATACGCACAACCTGCTGACTGGGGTTCAGACCCTGTGAGCGGGTCGCTCCGTAAGCGCGTTCACGCACCGCGGCGGTAAATTCGCGGACGACAGGAAGGGCAACGTCAGCGTCAATCAGGGCGCGTCGGATCTGACTGACTGTTTCATCAACGTCAGATTCGCTGAGAATACCGTGCCCGCGAAGTTGTTTGAACGACTCAGTGAGACGATCTGACAGGTTGGAGAACACTGGATCCCTTCCTTCTCCGATGTGGACGCAATGGTCTTACACTAGCGCACCCACGGCGCCGTGTGCTTACGTGGCAGGCTGTCCCACAATTGCCTGAATGAATGACTCGGCATCGAAGGGCGCCAGATCGTCGACGCCCTCTCCCAGCCCCACCAGCTTGACAGGAACTCCGAGTTCCCTTTGGACCGACACCACGATTCCGCCCTTTGCGGTGCCATCCAGCTTCGTCAGGACGATTCCTGTCACTCCAGCCACTTCTGCGAAAATTTCCGCCTGGCGCATACCGTTTTGGCCGGTCGTCGCATCGAGGACCAGGAGGACCTCGTCAACGGGACTGACACGTTCCATGACGCGCTTGACTTTCCCGAGCTCATCCATCAGACCTGACTTGTTTTGCAGTCGACCCGCCGTGTCCACAATCACGACGTCAACGCCGTCGTCGACACCGCGGTGTACGGCATCAAAAGCGACGGATGCGGGATCGGCGCCTTCACGGTCGGATCGGACCACGTCAACCCCCACGCGGTTGCCCCACGTCTCCAGCTGGTCAGCCGCTGCGGCGCGGAATGTATCAGCAGCACCGAGCAGGACTGTCTTGTCCTGTGCAACAAGCAACCGGGCCAGTTTGCCAATCGTCGTCGTCTTACCTGTTCCATTGACGCCGATCACCAGCACAGACGCACTGACCTTGGTGCCGTTTTCATCAATGTGCGGCTCGCAATGCAGGGAACGATCCATAGTCGGGTCGACCAGTGCCAGAAGCTCTTCGCGTACAATCGTGCGGGCTGACTCGGCATCTGAATGTCCCTCAACCTTGACGCGGGTGCGCAGCCGCTCCATGAGTTCTTCGGTGGCCGGCAATCCCAGGTCGGCCATCAGAAGTGAATCTTCGATCTCTTCCCAGTCTGCCGCGTTGAGCTGCGCGCGCGAGAGAACTGAAAGGAGCGCATGTCCGATAGCGCCAGACTGCGCGAGGCGTCCGCGCAGACGTTGCATGCGGGAGGGAACGGATTCAGGGGTTTCGGTACGCGGTTGCGTCTCAACGTCAGGAGCCGCAGTGGTCTGACCGCTCTCAATAGTGGGTGTGCGGCGTTCTTCAAGTTCGGGGCTGGACTGTCGTCCTCGTACGCCCCACCAGATTCCCACGCCCACAAGGGCAACGAGAACCAACAGGCATACCAGACCGATCGGACTTGTCACAAAATCGGTGAAAGTGTTCATAGTCCTATCATGGCCTATTTAATGCGTGAGTTGCATTTTACGCACGCGTCCGCGCCGCGATGCAGCCTCCATGCGTGTGGCCGCCTCTTCGACACGTACTGCTGCATCCTCGAGGCGTTCATATCCAGGCAGGTCGGTCGCATCGACATACGCCGAGCCGTCTCGCCCATTGCTCCGGAGCATCGTGTCCAGGCTGACAAGCTGAGGATCGATATCCGCGTCCTCATCTGTTCGCGCCGGGTCAGCCCAGCGTTTCGACTGGTCTTTCCAAAGAGACTGCCATGATTGGGCGCCTCGGCGTGACAAGGCCAGGCTTGCCAGGACGCCTCCTGCCAGAGCCACAACAACCAACGTTGTCAGCACGATGACCACAAGAGAACCAAACATGTCTTCATTGTCATGTGTGACGCCAGCGAGAGCCACAGTAAACGCCGCACATGCTCAATTTGTTATCTGTGATCTCCTAAGCATCTGCCAGGCGCTGCGAGACGACGGTTGTGACCCCGTCACGCATCGTCACGCCGTAGAGCGCATCAGCGATTTCCATCGTGCGTTTCTGGTGGGTGATAACAATCAGCTGGCTTTCTTCCTGCAGCTCCCGGAAGATTTCGAGCAATCGCGTCAGGTTCACATCGTCGAGGGCGGCCTCAACCTCGTCCATGACATAGAACGGTGAGGGACGCGCCTTGAAGATGGCGATGAGGAATGCCAGAGCTGCCAGGGAGCGTTCTCCGCCGGACAGCAGTGACAGGCGCTTGACCTTCTTGCCCGCCGGCCTGGCTTCGATCTCGATGCCCGTTGTCAGCATCGAATCTGGATCCGTCAGCGTCAGGTTGCCCTCGCCGTTGGGGAAAAGGACCTCGAAGGTGTGGGCAAACTGTTCGCGCGTGTCGTTAAACGCGGTGGTGAATGCGTCTTCGACCAGGCGATCGACGTCGTCAATGATATGCAGCAAATCGGCTTTCGACGATTTCAGATCATTGACCTGGGAAACCAGGAATTCGTGGCGCTTGGACAGTGCTTCGTGTTCCTCCAGTGCCAGTGGGTTCACGCGGCCAAGTTTTGCCAGGTCACGTTCAGCAGCCGCCAGTGCCTTTTCCTGTTCGGGGCGCGAAAAGGCAGTCGGGTCGCCCTCGCCTGAAAAATCCGGCACGAGGTTATGGGGGCCGAATTCTTCGATGAGCTGGTCAGCTTCCAGGCTGAGTTCCTCCATCGACCGGGCGGTCGCCTGTTCCAAGCGCATCATGGTCTGTGCACGTGCGATTTCGTCCTGGTGTGCCAGGCCGGTGATCTCGGCAATTTCAGCATTGACGGCATCGAGCGCGGCGCGCAATTCGATGCGCTCATGGCTTGACTGCTGACGCAGTGATTCAGCTTCGGCGCGCAGGTGTTCCCAGTGCTCAACGATTCGAGCGGCAACGTCCACGCCGTACTGAGCCTGTTCGGCAACGCGTTGGGCAATGAGCAGCTTGCGCCGGCGCTGGTCCTCACGTTGGGCGTATCGGCTGCGCTCCTCACGGCTGCGCGCTGCTGCCTGCCTGAGAGCTCGAGCCCTTCCTCCGCTTTGTCTCGACCGTTCTTCATTGGTGCGAAGTTCCAGACGCGTGGCCGTCTCATGTTCGCGAGCTTCGCGGGCTATGCGCGCGGCTTCGCCTGCTCTCTGTTGAGCCGGCTCAGCGTCGGGAGCCGGTTCCATGTCTTTGGAGGTGCTCAGCCGCTCGTCGGCGGTATCCACCTGGCTGCGTGCCCATTGAACATGCTCGGCGACTTTACGTGCGGTCGCCTCGCACCTTTGTGTCTCTGCCTGAGCAGCCTTGGCTGCCGACTGGGCGCGCGCGTATGCTTCAGCGAGCTTTGCGCGCTGCGAGTCCTGGGCACGCAAGGCTTTGAGCGCTTCGTTGGCAGCGCGGATCGCCTGATCGAGTACCTTATTTGCGTGAACCAGCTGTTCAGAGGCCTTCTGTTCGTCATCGAGGGCGTGGCGCGCTCCCTCAACGGCCTGTTCGTACTGAGCGCGCACACTCAACACCGAGGAAGTGGAGTGGCCAGATCCGATCAGTGACTCCCCCGTGACAACATCACCGTTGGACGTGACCACTGTTCGAACGTCGGGATGCTCCAGCAAGTCCTGCACTTCGTCGAGATCCCGGCACACGACGACGCTTTCGAGCAGCTTCGTGACGCTGCGCGAAACCGAGTGCGCGTGGGTGATGACGTCCAGCGCCCAGCGCGCTCCAGACGGAAGGGGACCACGTGGCTGCGGTTCCACCTCGTTATTGCCGTCGCCGTCACCGGCGCGCATCATGCGCATCTGTCCTTGTTGGTGTTCGCGGGCGTGACGCAGGCAGTCTATTCCGTTCGCCGTTCCGTCGACGATCGCGGCATCAGCCAGTGGGAACAGTGCTGCGGCAATGGCATCTTCCCAGCCCGGCTCAATGGTCAAGGCTTCAGGGACCGTTCCGAGGACACCGGAGCGGCCTGCCAATGTCGAAGTTGCGTCGTCGGGTGCGAGCTGCTCAGCCAACGTGTCACGGCGCGACTCCCACCTGGCTCGCTCGGCGCGTGCTTCCCGCTCACGCGCCACCAAAGCGTCAACCTGACTTCGGGCTTCATCGCGTTTGACGGAAGCCTGCGAGTGGTTGCGCGCAGCAGTGTCTTCGCTACCCTCGCCATCGGGAGCAGGCGTCTTTCGGAGGGCTTTCTCGGCTTCCTCCTGACGTTTGCGCGCGGCGCGCACCAGTTCTTCTGCTCGATTTTCCTCAGCTTCGGCAGCTACGAGGCGTGAGCGCGCAGATTCGACGTCGCCTGTCAGACGTGCGATCTTCTCACGTCGATCCGCTATCTGGCGCGTGATGCCGGACAGCGTCCCGTGGGCTTCTTCATCACGCTGCTCCGCCTCCTCACGAGCACTGATAGCCTCCTGCAGGCGCCGTCGGCACTCTTCTACTGTGCGCAGAAGCTCGGCGTCCTCGGCACTGGCCTCATCGGCACGCCTGTCCAGTTCGTCAGGATCGTCACCGGAGGGCGCATCAAGTGGACGTTCGAGGGAGGCAATCTTGTCGCGGGCCATCAGAACTGTTGCGCGCAAGGACTCCCCGATCGCAGTGAGGTCACGCCAAGCGGTATTCGCCTCAGTCAAACGCGGATCGGCTTCGCGTTCGCGCTGTTCACAAAGTTGAATACTTTCTGTCAGCTCGCGCGCGTGAACACGCAATTCCTGAGTCTTCTGGGTACGCACCTGGTCGGATTCGTCGTGCGCATTCAGGCGGTCGCGAAGGTCAACGATCTCATCTGCAATCAGGCGTGCCTTTGCGTCACGAACACGAGCCTGTATCGATTGTGCACGGCGGGCCGTTGCAGCCTGGCGTGCCAGTGGGCCAAGCTGGCGGTGGATTTCCTGCGTGAGGTCGAGGACCCTCACCAGATTCTGATCCATTTGCTCAAGCTTGCGCAGGGCGCGTTCCTTACGTCGGCGATGCTTGAGAACACCGGCGGCTTCTTCGATGAAACCTCGACGTTCCTCAGGTGTTGACGAAAGGATCTGATCGAGTTGTCCCTGACCCACGATGACATGCATCTGCCTGCCCATACCCGTGTCGGACAGGAGTTCCTGAACATCGAGCAGGCGCGCTGGGGTGCCGTTGATGGCATACTCTGATCCCCCACCGCGGAACAATGTGCGCGAGATCGTCACTTCTGAGTAGTCGATGGGCAGGGCCCGATCGGTGTTGTCGATGGTCAGATCAACTTGAGCACGCCCCAACGGTGCTCGCGAGGATGTTCCGGCGAAGATGATGTCCGCCATCTGTCCACCGCGCAACGTTTTGGCACCTTGTTCGCCCATGACCCAGGCAAGAGCATCGACGACGTTCGATTTGCCCGACCCGTTCGGGCCGACTACACACGTGATGCCGGGTTCTAAACGCAGCGTTGTCGCCGAAGCAAAGGATTTAAAGCCTCGTAACGTTAAATTTTTCAGGTGCACGTCTTTAAGAATACGTAAAAAGGCAGTTAAGCGTGCATTGCATCGTCGGCAAGCTCCGGGAACCACAGGGCAATCTCGCGTTGGGCAGAGTGCGGCGAATCTGATCCGTGCACGATATTTTCCGCGGTTGCGCGTCCCCACGCGCGGCCCAAGTCGCCACGGATTGTTCCTGGCTCGGCGTCAGTCGGGTCGGTTGAGCCGATTAGTCGGCGCACTCCGTCGACAACGCGTGTCCCTTCGACAACGGCAGCCACGAGCGGTCCAGACGACATGAATTCGATCAATGCAGGGTAGAAATGGCGATGGCGGTGTTCATGGTAATGTTCCTGAAGCAATTCTTCAGAGGCTTGCTGAACTTTCAGACCAACCAGCTTGTATCCCTTTGATTCAATCCGTCGCAGCACTTCGCCTGTCAATCCTCGCCTGTATCCATCAGGCTTGACCAGCACCAGTGTGCGTTCATGGGAGCCGTCTGTGCGTTCGTGTGCCGACATAGCATTCCCCCTCGTAGATGATCGTGCACTTCATGCAGCCTTTCGGCCACTAGGTCAAAAGACCTACATTATTATGCAGTCACTCTTCGAGCTTGTCGACCAGTGCATCTATTGCTTCCTGTGCCTGCGGTCCTGTGGCACGCAGCTGCACAATGTCACCCTGACGCACTCCCAGCGCCATCACTTCCAACGCTGACCCTGCATCGGCTCCGTTGACGAATACTTCTGCATCGAATGAGCCAGCTAAGCGAGCCAACAATGCAGCCGGACGCGCATGGAGCCCTACCGGGTCGGCCACTCGCGCAGTTGCCGTCACAACGTGGTCAGCGGTGTCTTCGTTTTCGTGAATCACGACGCGTCCCACCGGGGAGGCGGCAGAACGCGGCGTGTCAGGAGCGCCAGCCCGTTCAGCTGCGGCGCGCACCTCACTGCGACTACTGCCTGATTGCGCACTGATCGCAGCAGCAATGGTGCCTTCAACGAGTGGAGCATGCGCGTGTTCCAACGCCTCGAAGTCTTCCATTTCCTGGACGGATTCCACGGTCAGATCTGCTGAGCCCATGTCGGTCAGACACACGACGCCTGCACCGTCATGGCCGGTCTCGATTGCTCCGAGTGCGCGGGTAATCGCAGAGGCAACCTTGTCGTAGGAGGTGCCCAGCGAGCCGTCCTGAATTCCCCCCGCGCATTCGATGTGCACGTCGGGTGCCATCTGCTCTGCTACTTCCCGCACGCCCCTCGCCAGGAGGTCACTGTGGGACACGATTACGAGGGCGACTCTTGAGCTCATCGGTTATCCACCGACTTTGCGCCCTTAGCCGCAGCTCGAATAATCATCGCTGAGGAGGCGGCTCCAGGATCGCGGTGGCCTACTGAGCGCGGCCCCAGATATGATGCGCGCCCCTTCGCGGCCTGCATGTCGATCGTGGCTTCAACGCCTTCTTCGGCAGCGCGCGCGGCGGCCTCGAGAATCTCGCAGATCGGGCGCTCCACTTTGGCAGCATCATGAGCGGCGCGAGCGGCCGGTGCCCACGCATCGACCATCGTCTTTTCGCCTTCTTCTGCCTTGCCTCGGGCCTGGATGCCTTCCAATGCTGCGTCGAACATGGCCACCACGTCCCGGGCGGAGATTTCCTGTCCTGTCAGTGCCTGTGATGCGCGCAGGAACGCTGTGCCATACAGTGGGCCGGCAGCTCCGCCAACCGTGGACATCAGGGTCTTCGCAACTGTTTTGAGCAGGGCCGCTGCAGCTTCGTGCGCATGGTCATCGGACTCCATCGCGTCGCGAACGGCACTGAAACCGCGATCCATATTCTCACCGTGGTCGCCATCCCCGATGTGTCGATCCAGGTCAATCAGATATTCTCTGTTGTCTGCGATCGTGTGCACAGCAGTCATCATCCATTCGCGGATCCACTGCTCGTTTAGCGTCTCACTCATCTATGCTCCTGATGTCATTTCCAGGCCGGCGTGCATACGGGAGCATCGAAAAGCTCCACGATGTCGTTGTCCGCCCGTAATAGGGTAACCGAAACACCCGGCATTTCCAGTGACGTCACGTAGTCACCGACAAGGCTGCGTGCCAGATTGATTCCGTCACGCTGCAGCAATTCGGCCACGTGACGGTACACAATGTACAGCTCGCTGAGCGGGGTTCCGCCCATGCCGTTGACCAGCGCAATCACGGATTCGCCTGCTTCGAGGGCCAGATCGGAGCGAACCTTGTCGTAAAGTTCCTCAGTCAGCGTGTCCGCAGTTTCCATCTGACCGCGCCGGTATCCCGGTTCGCCGTGGATTCCGATCCCCAGTTCAATCTCGTTGTCACCCAGTTCAAAGGACGGGCGTCCTGCATGTGGCACGGTGCAGGGCCCCAGTGCCAATCCCATCGATCGGACATTGTCGATCACGTGCTGAGCGATGCGGGTGACAGTGTCCAGATCGTCTCCGCGTTCGGCTGCTGCGCCAGCGATCTTCTCCACTAGAACCGTGCCTGCCACGCCCCGTCGTCCGGCTGTATAAAGCGAGTCCTCCACTGCGACATCATCATTGACGGTAACGGTGGCAACGTCGATGTCGTCCATCTGCACCAGTTCGGCAGCGGTTTCAAAGTTGAGGACATCGCCCGTGTAGTTCTTGACGATGAACAGCACGCCCGCTCCGCGTTCGACAGCCAATGCGGCCTGCGCGATCGGGTCAGGTGTCGGTGACGTGAACACGGCACCGGGCACAGCGGCATCCAGCATGCCTTTCCCAACGTATCCCGCATGTAATGGTTCGTGGCCCGACCCACCACCAGAGACGATGGCAACCTTCCCCTGATCCTTCGCCTGTGCACGAGTGACATAGGCTGGATTCGTATGGACGGTGACGAGGTCGGCGTACACACCACCGAAGCCTTGCAGAGCCTGCTCAACTACTTGATGAACGTCGTTGACCAGTTTTTTCACCAGTGCCTCCTTGAACCAATCAATCTCACATCCATGGTGCCATCCTTCATGGATTTTAACCACGGAAACGGCGACACTCGTGGAAGTCAGCGGCCGTTAGCCTGGGAGACGATCTGCGTGGCCTGCCCTGCCAGTACAATCGAGCCGAACACGATGACGGCCACATTTTCACCCGGCTCAGCGCGTGTTTCCACACGGGTGGCAGCTTCCGCTATTGCTTCGGCGATGTCAGGAATCCGACTCACCCTCGTATCATCGAAGACATCCTCAGCAATGGCCTGCACGTCGTCGAGTTCCATCGCCCGCTCAGAATCCATCTGGGTGACGATCAGCTCGTCCATCACGGGTTCAACTTCGCCGAGCATCGTGTCCACGTCCTTATCCGCCATCGCCGCGAACACGCCGACCACGTGAGCCAGACCGAGATCGTCGATGGCGGCGCGAACGGTACGCGCACCTGCCGGGTTGTGGGCTCCATCCACGATGATCATGGGTGAGCGTCGCACGACCTGCAGCCTGCCCGGTGATGTCACTGCACCGAATGCCTGCTCGACCACCTGCGCGTCCAATGCGCGCTCACCGATGAACGCTTCCACACCTGCCAAAGCGGCCGCGGCATTGTGCGCCTGGTGCTCGCCATGAAGGGGAAGGAAAATATCGGTGTACATCGCATGCGGAGTGCGCAGTGACATGAGCTGCCCGCCTACTGCCCTTTCACGAGTCACGACCTCAAAGTCTGTGCCCTCCACCAGGAGGCGCGCACCCACCTGGTCGGCGCGCTCGCGCAGAATCTCGAGCACCTCGTCACGCTGGTGGGCAACAACAGTGATCTGGCCGGGTTTGATGATGCCGGCCTTTTCATGGGCAATGTCCGTGACCGTCTTGCCCAGCCACTTTTGGTGATCAACGTCGATCGGCATAATGACACCGACCTGACCGTCCACCACGTTGGTGGAATCCCACGTGCCTCCCATACCGACTTCCACCACAGCCGCGTCGACCGGATAGTCTGCGAATGCAGCCAACGCCATGACAGTGAAAACTTCGAAGAACGACAGTGTCGGGCCACCCTGCTCGATCGAGCTGTGGTCAACCATGTCGATATAGGGCTGCACATCGTGGTAGGCATCAATGAAGGCCCGGTGCGAGATGGGCTCTCCGTCCAGGCAGATGCGTTCGCGAACGTCCAGCAGGTGCGGCGACGTGAAACGGCCCGTGCGCAGGCCCAGCGCTCCCAGCAGGGCATCCATCATGCGTGCAGTTGTCGTTTTGCCATTCGTGCCCGTGATATGCACGCTCGGGTAAGACGTGTGGGGATCGTCCAGAATATCCATCACGCGAGACACGCGCTCCAGGCTGGGTTGGACTTTGTGTTCCGGGGCGCGCGCCACAATTGATTCGTAGATGCGTGCCACTTCCGCGCGTTCCTGGGCAGCCTGCTGCGCGTCGTCGAGCATGCGTTCGTGATCTTCTTCGTCCGAGGGTGTCCCGTCCTCGTCCTCATCTGATTCGATTTCAGCCAGGATCGACGGATCGGGTCCGAGCAGGAGCGAATTCTCTACCAGTGCACGCAATGCCTCGGCTCGCTCCCGGTCTGCCCGATCCGCCGCTTCTTCGGCTTCCTGACGAGCCTGGTCGGCCTGACGGTCCGCCTCAGATGGCTCATCTGCAGCCTCAAGGTAGGGCAGCAAATCCGCAGGAATGCCACTGGGTTCCTCGTCGGAGCCAAAGAAGGCGGGATGGTCACTCATGGAACAGGGTTCTCCTTCAGTTGTCTGCGTGCACGCTGACGTGCGCTGCCAGCGTATCGCCTGGAACGATGGAAACGGACAGCGACAGTGTTTCGTGCGCGATCATGTCTCGATGCGTTTCCGCATCCGCCACGTGTTCCTCTGGCACGGTCAGCTCCAGGTCGATGCGGTCTGAAATATTCAGATCCTCTCGCTTGCGCTCGTCCTGTACGATGCGGATGACGTCGCGCGCGTATCCCTCGGCAGCAAGTTCGGCGGTGATGTCCGTGTCGAGGACGACCACTGTGCCGTCAGCCAGAACGGATGCAACCTCACCTTCTGATGCTTCGACGGTAGTCGACACAGAGAACTGTCCCTCGCCCAGTTGAACGGGCTGCCCGCCCACCTCGACGTTGGGGAACGTCACAGTCTGACCTGATTCGTCCAGCTCCCACTGCCCCTGCTTGTGGGCTGCGAAAAGCTGGGAGGTGACCTTACGGACCTCGGGGGCGAATTCGCGAGGATTCAATGCCAGTTGCGTCGTCACTTTCAGACCGGAGTGATCCGGATCCACTAAAGTGACGTTCTTGACGTTCACTTCACTGGCAATGAGGGAAGCGAAGGGTTCAAGGGAGGGCGCCGCCTCCGAGACGACGGAAAGCTGACGCAGAGGCTGGCGCACGCGCAGATTATGCGTCTTGCGCAATGCGTGAGCACCTGATACGGCCTGACGCACTGCATCCATCACGGCGACCAGTTCGTCGTTGCGCACTGCCTCGGGCATTGTCGGCCAGTCCTGCAAGTGGACCGATTCTCCACCTGTGAGTGCCCGCCAGATTTCCTCGGTCAGCAGGGGCAACAACGGGGCAGTAACCTCGCACAGGGTCACCAGGGCTGATGACAATGTGTCACATGCGCGCGCATCTTCATCCCAGAAGCGCTGACGCTGAGTGCGCACATACCAGTTCGTCAGAACATCCATATGATCCTGAACCAGTGAACACGCCGTGCCGATATCGTACGCATCCAAAGCGGTGCGAACAGCGTCAGCCAGTGACTGGGTGCGTGCCAGCAGGTAGCGATCCATGACGTCGAGGCCGTCAAGCACTTTCGGATCGTCCAAGGCCAGCGGCTCAGCCACATATCCATTGCCATGATCGGACGCACCTGCGTACAGGGCGAGGAAGTGGTAGGCATTCCACAGAGGAAGCAGGATCTGGCGCACCGTGTCGCGGATGCCACCCTCGTGAACAATGAGGTTACCGCCGCGCACAACCGGTGAGCTCATGAGGAACCACCGCATCGCGTCGGACCCGTACTCATCGAAGACGCGGTTGACGTCCGGGAAGTTGCGCAAGGACTTGCTCATCTTGCGGCCATCGTCGCCCAGCACGATTCCGTGGGAGACGCAGTGCGTGAATGCGGGCCGGTCAAACAGTGCGGTGGCCAGAACATGAAGTGTGTAGAACCAGCCGCGGGTCTGCCCGATGTACTCGACAATAAAGTCGCCCGGGTAGTGGCTTTCGAACCAGTCGCGGTTTTCAAACGGGTAGTGCACCTGGGCGTACGGCATGGAGCCCGACTCGAACCAGCAGTCGAACACATCGCTGATGCGGTGCATTGTGGATGTGCCGGTCGGGTCGTCGGGGTTTGGTCGCGTCAGCGTGTCGATGAATGGGCGGTGCAGATCGGTGACCTCGACCCCAAAATCAGCTTCGAGGTCCGCAATCGAGCCGTAGACGTCAACGCGGGGGTATTCCGGATTATCTGAGACCCACACGGGGATCGGCGCACCCCAGAAGCGGTTACGCGAAATGGACCAGTCGCGGGCGCCGGCCAGCCAGTTTCCGAAGATCCCGTCCTTGGTGTGCTCAGGTACCCATGTGATCTGCTGGTTGAGCTCCACCATTCGGTCACGGAAAGCACTGACCTTGACGAACCATGAACTGACCGCCTTGTAGATCAACGGTTTACGGCAGCGCCAGCAGTGTGGGTAGGAGTGGGTGAATGAGGATTGACGCACCATCTTCGCACGCACCTCTTCAGGGCGACGTGCGATGGGCCCTGATTGTTCGCGCAGGTGAGCCAGCACGAGTTTGTTCGCGTCGAACACCTGCACGCCTTCGTAGTCGGGCACCTCAAAGGTGAAGCATCCTGCCTCATCGACAGGGACGACAGGCCTGATGCCGACTTCCTGACAGGCGATCATGTCGTCTTCACCAAATGCCGGTGCTGTGTGCACCAGGCCGGTGCCGTCCTCAGTGGTGACGAAGTCGCCAGCGATGATGGTCCATGCGTTCGGTCCGGGCGTCTGGCCTTCAGCGCGGCGTTCATCGGTATCGAAGTAGTCAAAAATCGGTGCATAGCGCCGTCCGACCAGCTCAGAGCCAGGATAGGTGGCTTCGATCGTCGGACCTTCGCCCAGTTCCTTGCTGTAGGACGCCAGCAAGTCATGCGCGATGATGACGCGTTCACCCGCCAGTTCGCCTTCCTGAGGAACAACCGTAACGTATTCGATGTCCGGCCCAACAGTGATGGCGAGATTGGAAGGCAGTGTCCACGGGGTTGTTGTCCAGATCAGGGCCAGCTCGCCGCTTTCCATGCGTAAGCCGACGGTGACCGACTGGTCGGTGCGGTCCTGATAGACGTCGTCATCCATCTTCAGTTCGTGGTTCGACAGCGGGGTGCGATCGTGCCAGCAGTACGGCAGCACGCGGTATCCCTCATATGCCAAACCCTTGTCATACAGCGTCTTGAACGCCCACAGCACCGATTCCATGTAGGTGATGTCAAGAGTCTTGTAGTCGTCGTCGAAGTCGACCCAGCGTGCCTGGCGCGTCACGTAGTCCTGCCATTCATCCGTGTAGCGCAGGACGGAGGATCGGCATTCAGCGTTGAACTTTTCGATGCCCAGTCCGCCTGGTTTGGTGATTTCGGAAACGTCGTCGATACCGAGCAGGCGCTGTGCTTCCAGCTCGGCGGGCAGGCCGTGTGTATCCCATCCGAAGCGTCGCTCCACGCGATGCCCCAGCATCGTCTGGTAGCGGCCGACGATGTCCTTGATGTAGCCGGTCAACAGGTGGCCGTAGTGTGGCAGGCCGTTGGCAAAGGGCGGACCATCATAGAAGACGAATTCATTGTCGCCGCGATTGCCCGCAGCACGCTCATTGACGGACTTGGCGAAAATATCGTGCTCATCCCAGTACTTGAGAGTCGCCTCTTCCATATCTGGGAAAGAGGGGTTACCGGTTGGATGGGTGTTCCCGTTCAGAGGGTAATGTCCCTGCGCCATGATGGTCCTCGTTTCGTCTCCTGCGTAGCAATACAGGGACGGATCCTGGCGTCGCCAGCTTCCGCGGTACCACCCCGTTTGACGCTCGCGCTCCGTTATCAGGATCCCCGAGCGACCACTCGTTTGGGGCTGTGTCGGGCCCACCCGTCCGGTTCTACTGAAGGCCGAAGCCTCGTTCTTCCAGAAGACTCCCCGCTGATATCCCGGAATTTCCGGGTCGGATCATCGCCACTGCCAATAGTAGCCGACTTGAGGCGCAAGGCTCATGCGCGTCCATGTGGCGTTTGCCCTAATTCGACCCGTCTGTTTCGCGGGCGACAAGCGTATTGCTGGCTTGGGCGCGTGGGCGGATAATCATCGAATCGATGTTGACATGCGAGGGCCTGGTCAGGGTCCATACAATCGCATCTGCAATGTCAGCAGCTGTCAGTGGCTCCGCGACGCCCTCGTACACCGAATCGGCGGCTTCCTGTGACTCCAGGCGACGCAGGGAGAATTCCTCCGTTTTGACCATGCCAGGTGCGATCTCAATGATCCGTACCGGCTCGCCTACTAATTCAATGCGCAGAGTATTGGCAATGATACGTTCGGCGTGTTTGGCGGCCACATATCCTCCCCCGCCGGGATAGGTGTCATGGGCGGCTGTCGATGTCAGGAAGACGATGTCGCCGCCGCGCTCACGCATCTGTGGCAGCAGTGCCCGGGTCAGTTGCAGCGTGGTCTTCACATTGATGTCGAACATGTGCTGCCACTTGTCCACAACGGCGTCAGCGATCGTTTCAACCCCTCTGGCCCCTCCAGCACAATTGACGAGGGCATCCACCGCACCTATCTCGTCAGCGAACCTAGCCAGAGCGTCAACCTGGCCTTCATCCACCAGGTCTGCAGCGAAGGGAATGCATCCGCATTCGTGTGCAAGATCTTTCAGACGGTCACCGCGTCTGGCAACAGCAATGATCTCCCAGTTACGGTCACGAAGCTGGCGAACTGTTTCCTGTCCGATGCCACTGGATGCGCCCGTCACGATTGCGCGGCGCGCGGGCTGGCCTGCAGATGGTGAAGTTGTCATAACTCCATTATGGTCTCTTCGGACACGAAAGGAGGTCCGATGGCATCGCGTCAATTCAGTGAGCGGACCACTGTGCGCGCCTGTTATACGGGCTACGTTGTCCACGCGGTCATCAACAACCTGGCTCCCCTGCTGTTCGTCATCTTTAACGAGTAGCTCGATATTTCCGTCGCACAGCTGGCAATCCTGTCATCGTTTAACTTTGGCATCCAATTGCTCACTGATTTCGTCGCGATGTTCATCGTGGACAAGGTCGGCTACAGGCCGCCTATGGTATGCGCCCACGCGGCAGCGACGGTCGGCCTTGTGCTACTGGCGGTACTCCCCCAGGTTGCGTCCGATCCGTACGACAGCTCTCATCTCGCTTATCGGCACGCAGTACTGGTCACTGCTGCCACTGCTGTGGGCGGTCATTCCTGCCGTGAATCTTCTGCTCTTTCTGCGTGTCCCCTTGCCGCCCACTGTGGCCGACGATGATCGCACACTCGTGAAATCACTACTCGGGATGCCCGTTTTCCTCATTGACCGCGGCTCGTTTCCCCGCCGGAGTGCGGCAATGTTCGCGGTACTGGCGCTCGCAAGTGATGCGGGCGGTGCGCTGGGGCCCGGTGCGGCAGGTCAGCTTGCTGCAGCATCGTCCGGTTTCCTCGAGCCGGTCGCACGGTTTCTTCCTGACGATGGCGGGTCGGGATTACGTGTTGCCCTATTGATCAGCGCGGTCGTGCCACTGGTCTTTGCCCTGTGCGTCCCGCTGGTTGCGCCTCGTGGTTGGACTGTTCACAGCGGCAGTGAGCTAGAATAGAGCGAACCTTCAAAGGGTCTCCCTGCAGCTCGCTATACTCAATAAGAATACTTTTTAAAATCAACGGGATAGGACGCTCCGTGAGTGCTTTATATCAACGGGTCTACGATGACATTCGGAACCGCATCGTCCGTGGTGATTTGAAGATCGGCTCACGCCTTCCCCGCGAAGCTCAGCTGCGTGAGCACTATTCCGTCAGTTCCATCACCATTCGCCGCGCACTGGATATGCTGCGCGAGGATGGCTTCATCACGCGTCAGCCTCGCATCGGGACCACGGTCGTGTCGAACACTCCGACCCGCCCTCGCGAAGGGCAGAAAGAACCGCTGATCGGCCTGATTGTCACGAATTTCGACGAGGCGTTCGGTGCGCATATCCTGACCGGAGCATTTGAGGCGTCCTTTGGGACCGCGAATCTGATCGTCAAGTTGACGCGAGGCGAGGCTGGCCGCGAAACCGAAGCGATTCAATCGGTGATCCGGGCGGGCGCGCAGGGCATTATCCTGATGCCACTCATTTCGAAGATGATCAGTCCGGTCGTCCTCAAGCTTGTCGGAGAGCACTTCCCGTTGACGATCCTTGACCGCCACTATCAGACAATTCCGGTAGCTGCGGTGAGCTCGGACCACGAGGCGGGCGCCATTACGGCAACGGAGTATCTCTTTGATGCAGGTCACCGCCATGTTGCCATTATCGGTGCGCCACGAACGGTTACATCCAATGCCGATCGCCACTCCGGCTGGGTTAAGGCACACGCACTGCGCCATATCAGCCTGGATCAGTCACTGTCCTATCACGAGATTCGTTCGACCACACCGGGCACGAACGTGTCGGTGGAAGACGATCAGGTTGAGTTGCGCGCCTTTATTGAGCAGCACCAGGAGGTCACTGCGTTCGTCGCGTGCGAATACAATATTGCGCTAATCTTGCGTGACACCCTCGACGACATGGGTCTGCGCATTCCCGAGGATAAGTCAATTATCTGCTTTGATCACCGTCCAGCTGGTTTCGACCACACACTGTCACGCTTCACTCATATGAAGCAGGAGCAGGAGGAACTGGGTCGACTGGCTGTTGAAACAACGATCCAGCAGATTCGCGAAGGCGCGTCCACGGAGAAGATTTCTTTGCCGTTGACACTGGTGGAAGGCGACACAGTCGCTCGCTTGAACGACTAGTTCTCAACGCGACGATTTTACTGAACCCCTTGACAGACGGTGGGATCAGTGTCACTGTATATTGCACATATTTCGATCAATCATCATGATCTCCAAATACGCATTGATTCGAGGGTGAACAATGAGAATACGCAAGATCGTCCGCTTCCTGACCGCACCGATTATCGCAGCCCTTCTCGCCGTTTTCTGCGTGAGTGCGCCGACGCAGGCTGCGCCGGCAATCCCCGACAAGGCTACGAAAATGTGGAACGCCTTCATCGACAAGTACTGGGATCCAGAAGCCCAATACTTCTATACCTATTCAGACCGCCACGTTCACGCCGGACACCATGCCGGCCCCAGGAACGGTCTGTACACCGATTACTGGTGGGAAGCTCAGCTGTGGAACACCGTGATGGATCGTTACGAGCGAGTGGGCGATGACCAGTCGCGACAGATGATCGATCAGGTCTTCGACGGCTGGCGGGCCTTCTACCCTGACTTTTCACGCAACGAATACAACGACGACATGGGCTGGTGGGCGCAGGGCGCCATCCGCGCATGGAAACTCACCGGTGACGACAAATACCTGACAGAAGCCGTATCGATCTTCGACTTTATCTCGCAGTTCGAAGATGACCATTTCGGAGGCGGCATCTGGTGGAAGAACACCAATGTCGGCAACCCCTACCGCAATGAAAAGAACGTTGCCACCAATGGAACGGCTGCCTGGATTGCAGCTGAACTGTACATGGCTACCGCTGACAGCACGTACAAGGACATCGCGCAGCGTCTGATCGCTTTCCTTGAAGAAGTCTTCTTCAACGGCGGACATCTGAAAGACAACATCAAGGAGGACGGCGTCGTTAACTCCTGGGACTTCACCTACAACAACGGCGCATTTGCCGCTGCGGCTACCCGCCTGTACCAGATCACCAACGATGAAAAATACCTCAACGAGGCTCGCGCAGCATTTGACTGGGCGATCGATAATCTGACCATAGGTGGCATCTTCACTGGAGAGCGGGGCGGCGACGGCCAGGCGTTCAAGGCGATTTTCACCCGCCACCTGCGGGACTACATCAACGTCACCGGCGATGACTCCTATGAGAACTTCCTCAGTGTCAACGCCAGGGCCGCGGCTCAAAACACTGGCCTGAACTCGATCGGATGGACAGACTGGGCCTTCAAGGCTCCCCTGCTCATCACGGAAGCACGCGCGTCAGTGAGCGCCGCATCTGCAGTGTCCATCGTCCATCAAGCGCAACCTGGTTTCACCCATGTTCCATTCCCTGAAGTCGGAACAATCGAAATTGAAAACGGAGCTCATGATGGCATCGACACCGAGGCCAATGGCGAGTACACAGGCCGCGGCTACCTGGCCGGGTGGAACTCGGTCGACACATCAGCCACAGTTGCCTTCCAGTCGAAGTGGGGCGGACTGCACCGCCTGAATATTCGCTATGCAGCAGGAAATGGCGATGCTGCGCGAGCCGTTCTGGTCAACGGTTTCCCCGCTGTCAGTGCACAGATGCCTGCCACCGACGGATGGCAGGACTGGCAGACCGTGTCAATCCCCGTACTGCTGGTACCCGGGACAAATACTGTCGAGCTGAAGTTTGATCGGCTCGTTGCAACGAACTATGCCAACATCGACTCGATCACAATCGAGAAGGGCTAGTCAACGCAAAATTGTGACAGGCTGGTGACGGCGCTCTTCGCACGTCACTGGCCTGTCACCTTTCGTGAAGGGAGCGCGCAGCAGTGCTGTATCAACGCGTCTATGACGATCTACGGGCCGCAATTGAGAGCGGAGAGATTCCCATAGGTTCCACGCTTCCACGAGAATCGGTGCTGCGCGACAAGTACGAAGTTTCCTCCATTACGATTCGGCGCGCTCTGAGCATGCTTCGAGATGATGGCTTTGTTCGTCGACGCCCACGCGTCGGCACGACGGTCATCGCACAGTCACCCCAGCAGGTCTCACCCGCCTCCAAAGATCCCGTCGTGGCTCTCATTATGACCAGCTTCAACGATGCGTTCGGCACCCGCATTGTCGAGGGTGTCCTCGACCGCGCTCAGGACCGTGCGCACATCATGTTGATGCGGACCGGCGGCGACACCAAGAAAGAGCGCGAGGCGATTAAACGCGCGCTGGGCATAGGAGCCCGTGGCCTGATCCTGCTGCCATCCAGCTCGCAGATGATTGATTCATCGGTACTCAAACTTGTCAGCGCCGAATATCCGCTGACCATCATCGACCGACGCTACGACTCGATCCCTGTAGCCGCAGTCACATCAGATCACATGAATGCTGGCATCCAGGCCACCACATGTCTGATTGAAGCCGGGCACCGCCACATAGCTCTCTTTGGTGCCAGCAGGTCACTGACCTCGAATGCCGACCGTCACCGCGGGTGGGTGGCTGCCCATGCCGTCAACGATGTCGCTTTGGATGAATCGCTCGCATGCGATCAGATCACGTCCACGACGCCAGGCAACGCAGGAACACGGAAGGACGATATCAAGCGTATCGGGTCGTTCCTTCGCAACCACCCTGAAGTCACATCTGCGGTTGCATGTGAATTTGCTATCGCGGTGCTCCTTGAAGAAGCGTTAGCCAACCTCGGCAAGTCCATTCCCCGCGACCTGTCGCTCGTGTGCTTTGACGAGCAGCCTTTCGAAACTCTGGGCTCCACGCCACAGCTGACACACATTGCTCAGCAGCAAGAAGAGATCGGGGCGCGCGCCCTGGACGTGACCTTGCAGCAAATCGATGGCGGGGCAACTGCTGACAAGATTGTGCTCCCTACCACTCTCGTACCGGGCAACTCTGTTCGTCCGATCTAATTGAACCGGCGCCACGCACAAAACAAAGAAAAAGAAAGAGCCTCCGGAGCGAACTCCGGAGGCTCTTATCTTGTGACGTTTACTGACCGCCAGTTTCGATCAACTGGTTGACGCCGTCAACGTATTCGGACACTTCCTCGATTGGCTTTTCACCCTTGAGGATCGGTGTCCACACCTGTACTGCCAGGTCACCAGCCTGCGATGCCCACGTGGTTGTCAGGCGAACGCCTGTGGTGTTCTCAACGCCCAGTGAGTATTCCAGGGTGTCTGAGATCGTCGAGCCGGCAAGATCCTTGATCGAATCCAGATAGCCCTGACGCCCGGGCTCGTATGCCGGAGGTGCAACGGGTGTTTGTGCCATAACTTCCGGAATCACTTCAGTTTCGAGGAACTTGGCAACTTCCCAGGTATCATCAGCGTTGGCCGTGCTCTGAGGTGTGCACATGCCGATTGCATCGTAGAACGTGGCAGGAGTGGACTGGCTGGGTAGCGGCGCCCATCCCCACTCAAAGCCCTTCGCATCGTTACCGAATGACTGAGCCAACCACTGGCCGCTCGACATCATCGGCTGCGAGCCTGCAGCAAACAGTGAGGTGGAGTTGTCCAGGTTGAAGTCCGGAGGATTCACCAGGCCGTCTCCAATGGCCTTCACCAGCTTGTCGAGGCCCTCCATGAATTTGTCATCGGCCACGGCTTTCGTCGGATTGTTGACATCGTCAACAAACGGTTGGCCACCTGCTGACATCGCGTACTGTCCCATCGCGACCGGGCCACTCGTGCTGGTCAGGCCATCAAGGAGCAGCGGGTAGGTTGACCCGCCGGCACCCTTCAAAGCGGCGGCAGCTGAGTAGAGGTCATCCCACGTCCAGTCCTGCGTGGGCAGAGGAACGTTGTTTTCTTCAAACAGCGTCTGGTTGTACCAGATACCTGTGACGTTAATCAGTGAGGGCAGGCCGCCAATACCGTTCTCGGGAGTCTTCCACGTATCGAGGAAGCCCAGCTCGCCTTCCTTAAAGTCGGACGCAATCTTGTCGGTCCAGTCTGTCAGGATTCCCATCTTGGTGTACTGCTGCTCAGTATCGTTACCGCACCAGAAGATATCGGGCAGTTTCTGGGCCTGAGCCAGTGAACCAAGTTTCTGCGAGTAGTCGCCGGAAGGTGCGTCAACACGGTTGATTGTGATGTCCGGGTTGTCCCACTTTTCTGCCACGATCTTGTCGAACAAGTTGTTGGTTTCGATGGATTCCCACGTCATGTAGTTGACGGTGCCTTCAGCTGATGCGGGCGGTTCACCGCTTTCGCCGGATTCACTGCCTCCTGAGCTGCAGGCAACCATGGTGAGCGGAAGGGCGATGGCTGTGCCGATAGCGGCCATCCCCCGTCCTGTGCGTCGGATTGTCATCGTCGACTCCTTTCATATTTCCTGTTAATGGACTTCTACTTTTGAGATGTGTTTCCGAGGGCGCTCAAGCCTTCAATGAAGTAACGCTGAGCGAAGAGGAAGATCAGAAGAGGTGGAAGCATGTACAACAGGTTGGTTGCCATGTACTTCGACCAGTCCGGAGCTTCACTTGCGAAACCGGACACGAATGATGACATGCCCAGCGCCAGTGTCCACTTGTCAGTGGAGTTCAGGTAGATGAGTGGATTGAGATAATCGTTCCATGCTCCCTGGAAGGCCATGATGACCATTGCGATCCAAGCAGGCTTTGTCATGGGCAACATGATCGAAAAGAAGATTCGAATGTGTCCTGCTCCATCGACCTTTGCAGATTCATCAATCTGCATGGGAATCGCTAGGAAGTACTGGCGAGCCAGGAAGATGAAGAGTGGGTTACCACCTAGGAATGCAGGTACGATCAGCGGGAACCACGTGTCATACCATCCGATATCCCTGAACAGCTGGAACAGGGGGATGATGCCAACAATTCCGGGCAGCAGCATGGAACCAACAAAGATGTAGAAGAACACTCTGCGGCCCTTGAAGCGCAGGCGTGCCAGCGCGTAGCCAGCCATCATCGAGGTCAGAACGCCGCCGAAGGTGCTGAGCAGGGAGATGATCAGCGTATTGACGAACAGGCGTGGGAACTTGATGATTCGTGGGCCTTCGATGAAGTTGGACCAGACCCATTCATCCGGGAGGAATGAGGGCGGAACTTCGAAGACGGTGGAATTCGACTTCAACGAGATCGTGATCATCCACAGCAACGGAAGCAGCATCGTGGAGCACGCGACAATTGCGCATGCATACCACATCACCGCACGCCCTGGACGCTTCTTCAAATGTGTGCGCCGAGGCTTCTTCGCAACACTTGTCACGAGTTCAGGTGCTTCAACCAGCTCATACTTGGACATCGTCGTACCTCCAGGCTTTGGTGAATCGAGCTGCGAAAACCAGGCAGATAATGATCAGGAAGAACAGAATCCACACCTGAGCGGTCGCGTATCCCAGTTCCGGAACTCGTCCCAGCGGCGGGAAACCGTGGTTGTAGATCGACAGCATGAGTGTATTCGTCGCCCAGCTGGGACCACCACCAGTGAGGATCTGCGGCTGAACGAAGGTCTGCATAGCACCGTTCATCTGCATGACGAACTGGAGAATCAGGATCGGGACAATCGACGGCAGAGTGATCGAAAAGAAGATGCGGAATGGTCCCGCACCATCAACTTTGGCTGCCTCGTAGATTTCGTTGGGCACTGCCTGCAACGCTGCCAGCAGGATGATCATTGTTGACCCCACGCCCCACAGCATGACGATCACAATCGACGGCATCGCTGTGTGCTCATTGCTCAGCCATGCAATTGGTGGAATTCCAAAGAATCCCAGCACCTGGTTAGCCAGACCGACTTGCGGGTCAAAAATGAATTTCCACAGCGTCACCGTGGCGACGATAGGAAGAACTGCCGGCAAGTACAAGATTGTTCGGATCACGGATACGGCTGGAAGCCTGACGTTGACAAAGACTGCCAGAGCAAGTCCGAGTGCCATCGATGCGGGTACGTAAAGAAGAACCAGATATCCCGTTGCCGACAGCGTCTTCAGGAACGACGGATCAGCGGTGAACATACGGACAAAGTTCCGCAGACCCACAAATTCCGGCGGGGTGATTCCGTTGTACCGTGTCAGTGACAAATAGGCTGCACTGATGAGCGGGTAGACAACAAAAATGCTGAAACCGCAGATTGCGGGAGCCATGAACGCCAAAGCAGCTTTGAGATCGCGATTGGCTCCTCTGTCTTTCTTCTTGCGCTCCGGCGCGTCTTCTTTGGCAGAAGCGGTTGCCTGCGTTGTCTGAGCCTCATCCATTGCTTGCCTCCTTTCTCGAAATATCGTTCGACTGGGTAAGCGAGCAGTAGGCCAGAACCAACTCGCAGAACATGGCGTTAGCCCACGAGAACCACTCACGGGTAAACAGGGCGTCGTCATCCTTATGGAAAGATTCATGCATCAGGCCAGTTCCGCCCGTTGTGTGAATCAGAGTGTCGATTATCTGGTCAACTTCACGACCTGACATACTTGTCAGTCCCTGCACCGCCAATGCGATTGGCCAGATGTACTCGTGCGGCGTATGAGGGCTGCCAATTCCCTGCGCACGTGACCCGTTGAAGTAGAACGGGTTGGTATCGGAGAGCACCATGGCTCGGGTATTGAGGTAAATCTGATCATCCACTTCGAGGAAGCCAACATATGGAAGCGACAACAAGCTGGGCATGTTGGCGTCATCCATGACCAGAGTCTGACCCAGACCATCGACCTCATAGGCAAATACCTTCCCCCACTGTGGATGTTCAATGACGCCATGCTCGTAGATACCTGCACTGATCTGGTCTGCCAGGTCACGAGCCCGACAAAGAACCGGACTTGAGGTGGCGCCAGTTGCAGCATTCATCTCGTCAAGAACCCTGGCCGCCGTTCGCAGAGCAACCACAGCAAATGCATTGCCTGGAACGTTGTATCCGTAGGTGTTCGCATCATCACTGGGGCGGAATCCACTCCACGTCATTCCGGTGTACCCCACCGGAGCACCTTTTCCACCGTGGGAGAGAGTCTCGGTCGCTACCTGAGCGCCGGGGCGTTCAAAACGGTAGTCAGATGTTTCGTGACGTTGTTCGCGCACAAAGACATCGACGATTGTTTCCAGAGCCTTCTCCAGACCACCCAGATGCGTGCCGTCGTGGGTTCGGTCCCACAGCTGTCCAGCTAGGAACAAGGGAGCGCTCAGAGAGTCAACCTCGTACTTGCGTTCCCAGATCCACGGGCTCATCTCGGTGAGATCGTCGTGATGTCCGGCGCCATTGGGCTCGGCATTGAAGGCGTTCGCGTACGGATCCATATCGATATACATCAACTGACGTTGAAGCACCCCACCGATCAGCTCGGCAATTTCGGGATAGTCATTGGAGAAATGCACGTACGGAATCATCTGCCATGTGGAATCGCGCAACCACATCGCCGGAATGTCACCGGTCAGAACGAATGCGCTGCCGTCGTCGTAACGCTCAATTGTCGAACTGAGCGTGTTGACGAAGCAGTTCTCGAAAACCTCGCCGACGCGCGCATCAACGCGCTCCTTCACGGCGGCAATGATGTGCTCCATCCAAGTCGAATCTGCTCGAGCCACTATGCTCTCCCTCACTTGTGGTGATGACATCAATCAGCATAGACCTAATAGCATTATGAACACAAGGTATGTATTGCATATACATATTGTGTGCGCGTCTCAGCTCCTTTCACTGGATGATCACCTTGTCGGCACGTACAGTGTCAGACATGACTGAACTTCTCGCACACGTCCTCGACCAGTCCCTGACCGATCCCAGCGTTCGCCCACAGGATGACTTTTACGGCCATGTGAATGGAACCTGGCTCGCGACCCATAACATTTCAGCTGATCGACCCATCGATGGAGCCTTCTACACGCTGCGCGATCTGTCTGAAGAGCGTGGACGTGCCATTGTTGAGGATGCGCTAGCCGGACGCATCGACGATCCGGATGCTCACAAGATCGCCATCATGTACCGCCAATTCATGGATGAGGACAGCATTGAGGAACAGGGCGCCTCCCCCATCATTCCACTGCTCGAGGCGGTAGCCGCCACGACATCCCACGACGAGCTCGCCACACTCTCCGGCCAGCTCATGCGCGGAGGCATCTCCACGTTCTTTGTGCCTTACGTCAACACCGACACCGATGACACCTCACGCTACATGCTCTACTTCCAGCAGGCCGGTTTGGGTCTTCCGGACGAATCCTTCTATCGCGAAGACCAGTACGAGCCAATCCGCCAAGCCTACTGCTCTCACATTGAGCGCCTGTTCACCCTCGCCCACATTGGCGACGACGAGGGCGACGCTGCTTCATGCGCTCAGCGCGTCATGGACTGGGAGACCCGCTTAGCCGCACACCACTGGGATTCTGTCACAAACCGAGATCCTCACAAGACAACCAACCCTCGCACCGTCTCGGAACTCATTGACGACAATTCCGGTTTCGACTGGCGTAACTGGGCGCAACAGGTTGGCCTTCAACTCGAATCAATCGCGAATGTCAACGTCAATCAGCCTGATTACCTGGCCACCGCGGCGTCGATGTGGGCATCGGAGGACCTGCGCACGCTCAAACTGTGGCAGAGCCGCAAGATCATCAGCGCCCACGCTTCACTGCTGTCACACGAGTTCGTTGAAGCCAATTTCGATTTCTACTCACGCACGCTTGCCGGCACCGAAGAACTCCGACAGCGATGGAAGCGCGGTTTGGGCCTGGTGGAGGGCACACTGGGTGACGCCCTGGGACGCCTGTATATTCAGCGACACTTCCCCGCTGACTATAAGGAACAGATGGAAGCACTCGTCCAACGCCTGTTGGAGGCCTACCGTACGTCTATTTCCACACTGAGCTGGATGAGCGAGGAGACGCGCACCAAGGCGCTGGCAAAGCTCGATACCTTCAATCCCAAGATTGCCTACCCCGACACATGGCGTGACTATTCAGGTCTCGATCTTGATGAGAATGCGTCACTGGTGGACAACGTGCGCAAGGCAGACGCATATGAACTGGACTATGAATGGGCCAAGCTGTCACGGCCGGTGGACCGCGACGAATGGTTTATGACGCCTCAAACGGTGAACGCCTACTACAACCCGTCACTCAACGAGATCGTATTCCCCGCCGCTATCCTGCAGCCTCCCTTCTTTGATCCAGATGCTGATGCCGCAGTGAACTTCGGTGCAATCGGTGCCGTCATTGGCCACGAAATCGGACATGGTTTCGATGACCAGGGATCGCGCTACGACGCAGACGGCGCACTGCGTAACTGGTGGACTGATGAAGATCGCAACGAATTTGAATCGCGCACGCACCACCTCATCGAACAATACGAGGCTCTTGTCCCCCGCCAGCTAGAAGCAGCTCCCGCCGAGGTACACGTCAACGGCGCCTTAACCATCGGTGAAAATATCGGAGATCTGGGTGGTCTGGCAATCGCGTGGAGGGCGTGGTGTGCTTCGCTTCGCGATCAGGGCATTGATCGCCCTGAAGATGCGCCCGTTATCGACGGCCTGACCGGGCCGCAGCGATTCTTCTACTCATGGGCTCGAATCTGGCGATCCAAGTCGCGCGACGAGTTCGCCCAGCAGATGCTCGTTATTGACCCTCATTCGCCGGCAGAATTTCGATGCAACCAGGTGCTTCGCAATTTTCCGGAATTTGCGACAACATTCGATGTCACGGAGTCGGACGGCATGTGGTTAGATCCGAGTCAGAGGGTGGAAATCTGGTCGTAGCAGCCCCCTGAAATGTAACCTCTTACGCATTCGACGCCATTTGTGGCCTCTCACTTAGGCGTTTGGGTCCAATTAGTGAAAGACTAAGAACTGTCATATGCGCTTGTTGCGCTATCCCTGAGTTACATGAGAAAGGCTACTCAATGCCGGGTCTTAACCTCACGCGTGATGAAGCGGCTGAGCGGGCACGCATAATCTCAGTTCACCACTATGACGTTGAACTGGATTTGACGTGCGGTGACACTGACTTCCGCTCCCGCACCACCTTGAGCTTTGATGCCACTGAAGGCGCCTCAACGTTCGTTGATCTGGTCTCCAACAATGTCCATTCCATCACGCTGAATGGACGCGACGTGTCAGTCGGAGCACATCAGGACAACCGCATCGACCTGCAGGAACTGGCTCAGTCCAATACGCTCATCGTCGACGCGGACTGCCAGTACATGCACACCGGCGAGGGACTGCACCGCTTTGTTGACCCCGCTGATAACAAGGCGTACTGCTACTCGCAGTTTGAAGTTCCCGATGCCCGACGAGTCTTCGCAACCTTCGAGCAGCCCGATCTCAAGGCAACATTTACCTTCACCGTGACAGTTCCGCAAGGGTGGAAAGTGTTCTCCAACTCCGTCACACCCTCACCGGAAGAACGCGATGGAAAATGGACCTATCACTTTGAGGAAACTCAGCGTATTTCCACCTACATCACGGCGATCATTGCCGGACCGTACGAGGGTGTCACTGATTCTCTGACCAGCAGTGATGGGCGCGAAATTCCGCTCGGTGTGTGGTGCCGCGCCTCGTTGCGCGAATTCCTGGACGCCGACCGCGTCATCGACGTCACCCGCAAGGGCTTTGCATTCTATGAAGCCAACTACGGTATCCCCTACCCCTTCACCAAGTACGACCAGATTTTCGTTCCCGAATACAATGCAGGCGCGATGGAAAATGCCGGATGCATTACCTTCCGCGATCAGTACATCTTCCGTGCACGCCCCACCCACGATGACCTGGAGAAGCGTGCCAATACGATCCTGCACGAACTGGCTCATATGTGGTTCGGTGATCTGGTCACCATGAAGTGGTGGAATGACCTGTGGCTCAACGAGTCTTTCGCTGAGTTCATGTCTCACTACTGCCTGGCAGAAGGAACCGAATACACCGACGCCTGGACCGGCTTTATGTCCCGTAAAGACTGGGGTATGCGTCAAGACCAGATGCCCACGACCCACCCGATCAAGGCTGAGATTCGCGACCTTGCTGACGTGGAAGTGAACTTCGATGGCATCACTTACGCCAAGGGTGCATCCGTTCTTCGTCAGCTAGTCTCCTACGTCGGCCGTGACGAGTTCTTCGCCGGGCTGCACGAGTATTTGACCAAGCACTCCTACGACAATGCAACGCTGGATGACCTTTTGGGCGAACTCGAAGCAGCATCCGGACGCGACCTTGACCATTGGTCCCGCGTATGGCTCGAAGAAGCGGGCATCACCACGTTGAGCACGGTCGTCGAAACAGATGACGAAGACCGCATGACTCGACTGGCAATCCGCCAAGAGCCGTTCACGCCGGGTTCCTCGCTGCGTCCTCACCGCCTAGCAGTGGCAGGCTATTCGCGTTCTGCCGCACAGGATGATTCCGGCTCGAACCGAACGACACCTGTTGAGCAGGTTTTCCACGAGGAGCTCAATGTCGACGGTGAGCTGACCGAGGTCAGCAGTGTCGTCGGCCAGCCTCGCCCCGACCTCATTGTTATTAATGATGGCGATCTGGCTTATGCGAAGATCCGCCTCGATGATCGCTCCCTTGCGTTCGCCACTGAAAATATCACGCAGTGCACCGATTCTCTGCTGCGCAATGTGATCCTGGCTTCTGCATGGGATATGACGCGCGATGCCAAGATGCCTGCGCGCGCTTTCATCGACCTGGCGCTTGCTGCGCTGCCCGTCGAGGACAATATGTCGATGCTGCGTCTGACGTTGGCACACATTGCCACCGCAGTGTCGAGCTATGTTGCTCCTGCTGATCGTGCCGACGCGCAAGCGATGGTCGGCAGCCGCCTGCTCCTGCAGGCCCGTTCGGCAGCGTCCGGCAGTGACCAGCAGCAGATCCTGATCCAGGCGGCAGCCCGCCACGCAGTGACCGACGATCAGGTGGGTGCTATCAAGGCTCTGTACACAGGCGAGCAGACCTTGTCCGGCCTTGATCTCGATGTCGATGTGATGTGGGATTTGCTCACCGCTCAGGTCCGAACCGGACACGCCTCAGAGGCAGATATTGCCGAACGTGAGCAGGCGGATGACACGATGACAGGCCGGCAGCACGCAGCTCAGGCTCGCGCAGCGGTTGCAGACCCGCAAGTGAAGGCTCGCGTGTGGGACGAAGTCATGCACAACGTGTCAATCGCGAACGATACGCGCTGGGCAATGGTCTCCGGTTTCTGGGCTCAGGCACACACTGCACCGGATACTTACACCGCTTTTGTCGACGACTATTTCGCCTCGATCGAAAAGGTCTGGTCAGAGTTCACCTTCCACATGGCCGAAGACATCGTCACATTGATGTTCCCGACCGCCTTGGCAGGCTACGTTGATGGGCTCGACTTGGCTGAACGCGGTCGCCAGTGGATGAACGATCATCCTGATGTCTCTGCCGCACTCACGCGTATTATTCGTGAACGCGTCGCGGTTGTTGAGCGCATGACGGCGGCACAGAAAGCGGACATCTAACCCTTCCTCTTCCGAATTGAACGACCGAGTGTCGGTAGGGCTCCATCATGAGCCCTACCGACATTTTGTCTGCATAGCGGCCAGTTGCCCGGCCGTAAACAGCTGGTGCGTGTTAATCTTCGAGTAAGTGCATCAGTACACAGGACGTTCAGAGGAGTTCCCCATGGGCCAGGCAGAACAAATACTGGGAGCATTAGGCGGTTGGGACAATATCAAGGATCTCGAAGCCTGCATCACCCGCATCCGTGTTTCGGTTGGTGACGAAGAACTCGTGGATGAGGATGCCCTGAAGAATGCGGGCGCCTTTGGTGTCGTGTCGGTGGGAACGTCCATCCAGGTTGTCATGGGGCCGCAGGCTGACAGCATCGTTGAGGAGATTGAGAAACTCAAGTGACCCGTGTACTTGCTCCACTTGCTGGGCAAGTGATTCCCTTATCTGACGTGAATGACCCCGTCTTCGCAGAGAAAATCGTCGGCTCAGGTCTGGCAATTATTCCCGATACCTTGACCGCGCATGGGCACTCAGACGTGGTCAGTCCGATCGCGGGAACAATCATTAAGGCTCTCCCCCACGCATTTGTCGTCCGGTCAGCCGACGGCCCCGCTGTTCTGGTTCACGTGGGGCTCGATACCGTCAAGGCCGACACCTCGTCATTCATGGTCGTCGAGGGTGACCACAGCACTGTAGAGACCGCTCAGCCAGTTGTTTCATGGAGGCCCGCGCATCTTGTCGACGGTGGTTTCGACCTGACCACCCCCGTCATTGTCATGGACAGCTCGGACGCGATGATCGGGTCACACGCTGAATATGGAACGCACGTCCAAGCGGGAGATTTCCTGTTTGAAATTCTCCCCGCCTGAACGTGCGGTGATGAGCGCCTGTTACCTTACTTCTCGATTGCGGCGCGCAGGAACCACGCCTGCTTTTCGAGTCCGCGTGCAGCACCGACCAGGATGTCACCACTGAGTGAATCGGCATCATCGACCTTTTCAAGATCCGACTTGATGCGCTCGGATGCAGCCATCAGCTTGCTTTCCATCTGCTTGTAGGCGTCGGCAACCGAAATGGTGCCTTCAGCCACGTCACCGATTCCGGAGTCCCTGGCAACCGTGGCGGCGCGGCCATCGGGAGTACCACCCAGGGTCGAAATACGTTCGGCAACCTCGTCGAGGTCTTCACGTACCTGATCGACGATCTCATCGAGCGCCAGGTGAAGAGCGCGGAAACGATCGCCTCGAATATTCCAGTGGTACTGCTTTGCCTGCAATGACAGGTCGGTCAGGTCCACCAGTGCGCGCTGGAGCGCATCGATCACGAGTTGTTCAGCCATTTTGGAGTCCTTTCTGCTCAGTGACTCTTCTAACATACAAGGGCGCACCCTCATTTGAAAGACTTCCGCTGCCACGTTCGCTGCCAGACAAAGACGGTACGAACGCGAACGCTCCTACTTGGGCAACGCCTCGTTGACCACATCGAACAGTTCAGTCATGTGATGGTCGGATGCCAGGCGCTCAGTACTGACTTCCCTGCCCGAACCATCGCACAGCGGGACACACCAGTTCGGGTATTCCGTATTGGTACCCGGTAGATTCTGAGGGCGGATATCTCCCACAGCGTCCACCAATGCCACACCCACCAGACGCGAAGGTGTCATCGTAATGAAGCGATGCAAAGCTGTCACGATTTCTTCCTTGCTGGGCTCTGGCGAGTCCAACAATCCGTATTCGCGCAGACGCACCAGCATGCGTTCGCGCTCGATTTCCTCCCCCGCGCGCACCACATCAACAGGATCGACCAGTAAGCCCAACTGGTCACGCAGCGTGGTCTGCACGCCGTCAAGGTATCCCGAAGTGGGTGGCAGATCATGAGTGTTCACTGTCGCAAGAACGTCGCGCCGGTATTGATCCGCATGCAGCGGCCAGCCAGAGTCCTCCTTTTCGAACCACAGCACCGATGTTCCCAGGATTCCTCGATCATTGAGGTAGCCGCGCACCCACGGTTCAACCGTGCCAAGGTCCTCACCGATCAGCACTGCTCCGGCGCGCTGGGCTTCAAGCAGCAGCACGCCAACCATCGCTTCGTGGTCGCAGGACACGTATGTTCCATGCGAAGCTGGCTCTCCCTCGGGAATCCACCACAGTCTGAACAATCCCATGATGTGGTCAATGCGCACCGCTCCGGCATGGGACAGCACGGTTCGAATCATGTCGCGCAGCGGTTGGTACCCGCACCGCGCCAGCTCACGTGGAGACCACGGAGGCTGCGACCAGTTTTGGCCTTGCTGAGAATACATATCCGGCGGTGCTCCCACCGTCATTCCCGGTGCAAACAACGTCGGCGTGGCCCACACGTCGGAGCCTTTCGGGTGAACGCCAACGGCCAGGTCAGCCATAATGCCAATGCTCATGCCCAGTTCGGTGGCCAAGGTCTGCGAATCTCGCAACTGTTCGAGGGCGACCCACTGACACCATGAATAAAAGTCGATGCGGTCAGCCAGTTCAAAGCGTGCGCGCTCAATCTGATCAGTATCAGTGAGCATCTCGGGAATCAAGGGCTTATCGTCGCGCTCCAGATCGCCTGCCACAAACGACCCGGACGCTTCGATGAGCGCGCACCACAAGGAAAAGTCCGCCAGCGCATCGCCTCCTTCGTTCGTGAAACGGAGGAACTGTGCGCGGCGCGATGGGCGCATGGGTTGCGCATGGATGATTGCGAGTGCCTGAACCTTCGCCCGCCAGGAAGTGTCACGGTCAATCAGATCCGTGCGTGATGCGCCCCAAGATTCCTCGCGCAGAGCATCAACTCGGCTGCGGTCCCGTTCAGACAACTGCGCATATTCCGGCAGCGATTCAGGATGAATGTACAGCGGGTTCACCCACCTGCGTGTCACCGGCAGGTAGGGCGAGTTCTCCAATGGCGAGATGGGCGCACACGCGTGAACGGGGTTAATCAGCACAAACTGCGCACCGTGCGCAGCACTGACCGACACGATGTCCTGCAGATCCGCGGTGTCGCCGATACCCCACGAGGAGGCAGAACGTACCGAATAAAACTGCGCGGAGGTGCCCCACTGCTGATCGGACTGCATCAGCGCAGGTGGATCGATTCGGTCGGGAACGACGATCAGCGGCGCGGAATACACTGTTCCGCCCTCAACGGTTGCGACAAGGCGGTGCCATCCCAATGGCAGTGAGGCTGGGATTTCGAACGTTGCACGTCCCACCAGCTGATCGCCAATCTGACGTGGCGGCACCCATCGGTCGAGCTGGGGGCACTGTCCCCCCTCGCCACTTTCGAGTTCGTAGCTGACTGTCACCCTGCGGCCGTGCGGCACGTGAACGGGTACGTCCCGGGTGCAATGCTCGCGCACAACGGTGCAGTCAGGCAGGATCGTGGACCAGTGTTGATCCTCAGTGAATTCAACAGCGCGTTGAAGGTCCTGGACGGTGGAATCCTCATCGAGAGGCAATCCCAGTGCGTGTAGAACCTTCAGCAAAGATGTGGCTTCGACGTCAACAAGGTTTCCATACCAATCCCAAAAGTGCGTCGCCACTCCATTGGCTTCGGCCACCGAGCGCAGCAGGTCAATCTCGGTGTGTGCTGGTGCAGCTAGATCCATGAAGGTCTCCGACTCATCTCATCCACAGCGGTACTGCTACCGATCGTACACGTCATGAACACAGTTGACGCAGTTCGCCCATCACACGTTCCGCATCTATTCCAGTGACCAGCTGCACGACATCGCCTGAGCGCACCACCGCGATAACCGGCGGTTGTCTCAGTAGGTGTTCATCGATGCTATCTTGGTCGCGGACCTGCACGCGGATTCTCAATGCACACGGTTCAAGATCGACAACGTTGTCGCATCCGCCCAGCCCCTGAAGTATTTCCCGGCATCGTTGCGGCAAGGATGGCTCAGCTGTCCATTCGCGATCCACGCCTGCCTGACGATTTTTGTGCACCATGTGTCCATCGTAGAAGATTGCCCACGATGCGCACCTGCTGTGCACAAAATGCCGCATGAACGGACAATAGAATTATGACGACACCGATCGACGTACCGTTGACCACCGATGAGCCCGTAGCATCTGTCCTGCGTATTCTGCGATTGACCGAAGATGCCGAGCACGAGGACACCTTCACTGCTCACTCCCTGCCGCAGGTGAGGCGCGTATACGGAGGACAGGTCATCGCACAGTCGTTGCTGGCGTCAATGGCCACCATTGACCAGGACGATCGGCTTCCCCACTCCTTCCATGCCTACTTTCTGCGCGGCGGCGACCCGCAAGCTCCATTTACACTGCACGTCAACCGTTTGCGCAATGGCCGTTCCTTTTCGTCGCGTTCCGTGACATGCAGGCAGTCTGAACGCGAAATTCTCACACTCGCCGCATCCTTCCAAAGCCCTGAATCCAGTCTGACATACGAGATTGAAGCGCCGGATGTGCCCGGCCCCGATTCCTGCGACTCAGCATTGGAACTCTTCCGCATGATGAATCACCCAGTGGGCCGATTCCTCGGCAAGACTGCTGCATTCGATGTTCGTCATGTCCAGGACAGTTTGTATGTCAAACCCGACCCTCACCCCACGAATCGCCAGCAGCTTTGGATGCGTCCGCGCTCTCCGATCCCCTCCCAGGTCAGTCAGCTCATTCACCGCGCGCTTCTGGCATACGTCGTCGACCAAGTCATGTTGGAACCAGCCATGCGCGCCACCTCATTGTGCTGGATGACTCCAGGTTTGTCGGCCGCTTCCCTGGACCACGCCATGTGGTTCCATCACGATGTTGATATCAACGACTGGCTGCTTTTTGACGGCACGTGCACCAGTGTCAATAACGGTAGAGTCCTGACCCATATGCAGATTTTCTCCTCCAACGGCAGGCTCGTTGCCGATGCCAACCAGCAGGGCATGATGCGTGTGCCACGCGGCGGTGTGCATGGCTCAGGCCGATGGGAGTTCATGGATGGCGACACGGCCACGGTCGCACCTGCTTAAGAAATGGAGTCCAATATGAGCATCTCTGCCCTGACCATTGCGGTCGCCACGCCGCTGCCCTCTGACCTGGTTGAACCACTCATGCAGTGCGATCCGCGCCTGCTGGTGGATTACCGCCCCCATTTGCTGCTGCCTCAGCGCTGGGTCGGTGACTGGGGTGGCGACACGAGCGTCACCCGCACCGACCAAGAGCACGCCGAGTACGTCCAGATGCTCACCCACGCTGACATTCTTCTGGGTATTCCTGATTCCTCCGCTCGCCTGCTGCGCGAGGTCGTCGAACACAACCCGAGACTTCGCTGGGTGCACACAATGGCTGCCGGAGGCGGCGCACAAGTCAAGTCTGCCGGCCTGTCGGAAGATGACCTCCAGCGCGTCACCTTCACCACCAGCGCGGGTGTCCACGGCACGACGCTCGCTGAGTTCGCACTGTTTGGCCTTCTCGCCGGCGCGAAAGATCTGCCCCGGCTGCACTCTGATCAACGCGCGCACCACTGGCCTGACCGCTACCCGATGCGCCACTTATCTGAAATGACCGTTCTGATCATGGGCACAGGTGGCATCGGCCGCGTTGTCGCGCACCGCCTTCACGCTCTCGGTGCGACCGTATGGGCAACCTCGCGTTCGGGCACACCGGTCGAGGGCGTGGAACGGCTCATCGCGATGGATGACCTGCACGATGCTCTGGGTCAGTGCGATGGCCTGGTGATCACTCTGCCTGGCACATCAGCCACCCGCCATATGATTGACGCCGCCGCGTTCGCGTCAATGAAACCGGGGATGATCCTGGTCAATGTGGGTCGAGGAACGGTGATTGACGAGGACGCCCTCGTCGATGCCCTGAATGGGCAGCGCGTAGCTTTTGCTGCACTTGACGTAACGGAGACCGAACCTCTTCAGGATGACTCTGCCCTGTGGGATCATCCCCGTGTCCTGATCAGTCCTCACACGGCTGCGCTCTCAACGCATGAAGGAGAGCGTATCGTTGAACTCTTCATGGACATTGCGGCGCGCTTCCTGAATGGTCGTCCGCTCCGCAATGTTGTCAACACCATCGAGTTTTACTAGCACCCCGACCCATGCACGCCCCTCCACCACGTAGGCCCCGGACTTTCACAGCTCTGGGCCGTCAGGCCATCGCTTTGATAGCACGCCAGATGGTGCGCGAGGGGCGCCGTACTGTCATTGTTCCGACCTATGCCTGCCTGACGATGATCGTGCCGTGGCAATTGGAAGGCATGCGCATCGAACAGGTGGCGTGCGATCCGGTGATGATGGATCCCGCAGATCTTGAACGAGCCCTTGCCAGGTGCTCAGCTGACGAAACAGTGGTGTTCTACTGCGAGACTTTCGGCTGTCAGCCCTCGCGCGCGCTCAGCGATGTACTCGGTGAAACACGCGGGCGCGGTGTCCGAGTTGTTGCAGACAGAACCCACAGTATGCTGTGCGATTCGGTGTGCGCCGCTGACATGGAACTTGTTTCTGCCCGCAAGCTCCTGTCGATTCCGGAGATCGCGTGGGTCGATGGCAAGGTCGACCAGCCCTCTCGACGAAGCGAGGCTGACAATGCGCTGACGCGAGCTCGCCAACAGTTTCTTTCCACTCCGTCGGTTGCAACGTTTGAAGCCGTTGAGGATCTGGCAGATGAGCTGTGGACGCCGGTGTCGCCGTCTCAGGACGCTATGACGGCGCTGGAAGCGATTGATATGGCCGGGCTCCGTGCAGATGTGCGCCGCACGCGCACACGAGTGGAAGTGGGTCTGCCACCGGGGTGCACAGTAGTCAACGAGGGCGTGTGCGCTCCCCTCGTTGTGCGCACCAATCACGCCGGCAAGGCGGCCGACGCACTGTATTCGCGCGGCATTGTCGGACCAATTCATTGGGATCGCCCCGCCAGCAGCCGGCTCGAGTGGCCGAGCGATCTGCTGTGCCTACCGCTGGTGATGACGCCTGACCAGTGCGATCAGTGCATCGAAGTCCTGACCGCTATTCACTCCTGAGTGCTTCCACCGGGTCCTTACGTGAGGCTGCTGAGGACGGGATCAAGCCTGCAATGAAGGTCAGGAACATGGAGATCGCCACCAGTATCGCTGCCGCACCCACCGGCAGGATCGCCACATTATAGATCCCGAAGTTCGCTGCCACAATGAGGTTGGCCGGTATGGTCAGCAGCGCGGAGATGCCGATACCCAGCAGGCCCGCAACCAGACCCACGATCAGGGTTTCCGCATTGAACACGCGACGAATATCCCGCTTGGATGCGCCGATGGCGCGCAGAATGCCGATCTCTTTCTCGCGTTCGAGCACCGAAATATAGGTGATCACGCCGATCATGATAGACGAGACAATCAGTGAAATCGCCACAAATGCGATCAGCACGTAACTCACCACGTTGATGATGGTGGTCACCGATGACATGAGCGTGCCAACTAGGTCACTGTAGTGGATGACCTTTTCCTCATGCCCGTCGGCTCGTTGCTGCTCGTTGTAGCTATCCAGAATGGTGATGATTTCACCCTTGGATTCAAAATCCGCCGGGAAAATGTCGATACGTGAGGGACTGGCCGGATCGGCATACCCCATCTTCGACAGATTCGCGTCGTATGAGGTTGGCTCGGTCATCATCATTTGAGCGATCAGCTCGCTCAGTTCCTTCTCATCCATGGTGAAGTTAAAGGCGCGAGCCAGAGCGTCCTCGTCAATTCCCATCGCTGCCGACATGTTCTGACTGAGCTGGCTCATCTGGTTGGAGAGGGCAGTGCCAATTGAATTTTCGAGGATGGAGCCCACCTGCGCTGAAATCTGGTCCGACACAGCCGTCATGGCGTCGTTCATGTAGGCACTCATGGCGGCATTCATCTGCTCAGCGAGGGCGGGGCCTTGAGCTGCCATCTGTTCGTCCATCTGTTGCCCGATCGATTCGCTGATCTGCCTAATGGCCGAGTCCGCCACGCCGCTCAGATCAGCCTGTGTTCCGTTCAGGTTGTCCTCGTTCTGGGCGAGCAATGCCTTTCCCTCCTCCGAGTCGAGGAAGACGGCGAAGTTCGTTGCCACGTCGCTGGCGTCGAGCCCATGCACCATGCAGTACTGGAAGTAGCCTGTCATCATCTGCTCGACCAGTGAGTTCAAGCGTTCAGGATCGATCGCACTAGCCGCATCCATGCCCAGGCTCTGCCAGTCCACGCTGGCCATCGCGCGCTCAATGTCAATACCGTCCATCAGCGAGCTCATGTCCACGGATCCAAGCATGTCCTCGATACTGAGAGTCGGCAGCATAGACGGGTCAATAGTCAGTCCGGGCATATTCAGGTTCACGTTCAGTGCCGACGGATCGATTGCCAGCTGCGATTCGTCAAATGTGAACGCCTCGGCCAGGGCGTCCTGGTCCACGCTGATCAATGACTTGAAATCCACCCCGCTGTTGCGCGGATTGTTCTGTTCATCGGCAAAGGTACGCCCCGTGAGAATATTGACTGACTGCTGGTCCAGTTGTGCGGCGACCACGTCGGAGTCGGCCGCCTCGTCCATCAGGTCCCTGACCAGGCTCGACGTGTAGTAGATGCCGGGTTGCAGGGCTGTGGCCGTGACTGATTCAGCGGGCTGCACGATGCCGACAACTCGCAGATCCTTCCCCTTGTCGACCAGACCGGACACAAAATCCTGATCCTTGCGCTTATCGGTCCACACCTTGTGCGTCTCGTCATAGACGTAGTAGTCGGCAGCATTCACAACCTTGAACGCGACACCCATGATGTCGTCGTAGCTGACGTCGATTGGGTCATCAGGGGCATCAATGTCTTCTTGGTTGGCGAATTGTGCCACCATTGTCTTGAGTTCTTCCGGATCGCGCAGTCCGAGCGCGTACAGCGCGAAGTCGCTGATCTTTCCTGAGGGTGTGAGGACGGCCAGCGCCTCGTTCGATTCCGTTGGCCAGTGACCGGCAACCATGTCGTACTGTTGCTGGATGAGGGAGAGGTCGTCGCCCAGTTCGTTGAATACGTCAGTGTTCATCGCCTGGTTCATGAAGGCATTCGAGGTGGTGCCTGCGCCGATGCCGAGGGAAGCGAAAGTTGTGTCCGGGTTGACCTGGCGTGGCCCCGATTCCATATCGTCCGCAAAAATCTGAGGCCTGACGTTGTAGCGATACTCGATGGAGCGTGCGTACTGATCGAGGTTGTCTGGATCGGAATCCAGGTATCTCTTGAGCGCGGTCAGATCATTTGAGTCAACCGTTTTGAACATGTTGGTCACCATCGGCATTTCGCCCACGTGTCCACTCTGCACACTGTCCGCGCTGTCTGATTTCTCCGGCATTTCCGCGGACACCTCGAGCATGGACGACATGTTCAGTCCCTGGTTGAAGATTTGGAGAGGATAGACGGAGAGCGTGTCTTCCTCGACGTTCTTGATATAACTGTTCACGCCGTTGGCAAGAGCCAAAATCAATGCAATCCCAATGATGCCGATACTGCCGGCGAAGGATGTCATCAGGGTACGGCCCTTCTTGGTCATCAAGTTGTTGAAGGACAGTCCCAGAGCGGTGAGGAACCCCATCGAGGTCTTCGCATTCTCGCTACTTTGAGTGATCTGACTGTGAGTATGCTCCTCAATCGGGTTGGAGTCGTCCGATACTGTGCCGTCCTTGAGTGTCACGATGCGGGTTGCGTATCGGTCAGCAAGGTCGGGATTGTGCGTCACCATAATCACCAGGCGGTCTTGTGCAATGCCGGTGAGCAGATGCATGATTTGTTCGCTCGTCACCGAGTCCAGGGCGCCTGTCGGCTCGTCAGCCAGAACGATCTCCGGGTCGTTGACCAATGCACGGGCAATGGCCACGCGCTGCATCTGCCCGCCTGACAGCTGGTTGGGGCGCTTGTGTGCGTGTTCCTCGAGGCCGACATCGCGAAGTGCTGTCAAAGCGCGTTGATGCCGCTCGGAACGGGAGACACCGGACAGGGTCAACGCCAACTCCACGTTAGCGAGCACGCTCTGGTGTGTGATGAGGTTGTAGCTTTGAAAAACGAAGCCGATCCGGTTATTGCGGTACGTGTCCCAGTCGTGGTCGGAATAGGTGGATGTGTCAACATCGTCAACGATGATGGAGCCACTGTCGTAATGATCCAGGCCGCCGACAATGTTGAGTAGCGTCGTCTTGCCTGAACCCGACGGACCTAGGATAGCGACGAATTCGTTGTCGCGGAACTCAATTGAGACATCGTCGAGCGCCTGTTGCGTCAAGTCGCCTGTCGTGTAGGACTTGGTGACGTTATTGAGCTGAAGCATTGTCTGCCTCCTGGGGCATCAGGCCGGTGCTGACCAATTCGAGCCAGCGCGAGCGGGTGGAGTGGTCGAAAGCGATGGGGGCGCTGCACAGCAGGATGCCGAAATCCTTGACCATGAAGTCGGTACGCAGCGAGTGGTCGCGGCGCCCGGCGTCAATGATTTCAGTGAGGTTGTGAACAATTCTTTCACGTGTGTGGGCGATTTCCCGATCGCGTAGATCTGAAAAAGATTCGAGATATTCGGCAACTGCCTGCCGGTTGGCGCCGTTGCCGGCCGCCTCAGTCACAATCACAGAGAGCAGATGGGACAGGGCGTCTCCCCCACGGACCTGGCCATCTGCGACACGCTTGGCAGTCTCAGTGAAGAGATCACATAGATGGGTCAGAGCCTGCACTGCAACGGCGCGGACAAGCGCCTCTTTTGTCGGGAAATGCCGGTAAAGCGTTCCAACTGCCACTCCGGCTTCCCTCGCGATCTGTTTCATGGAAACACCTGGACCGTGTTTCTTGATCTGTTCACCGGCCGTTGACAAGATGCGCTGCAGATTCAGGCGCGCGTCCGAACGGGTCGGGCCGCCCTCGTCAATAGTTGACGCTTCCGTGTGCATGATGTCGTTTCTCTTCCATGTCGTGATCATGTCGGTGAAGGTGAATCTAGGTTCATGTTATGAGTGCAGTGCGCTCCACGCATAGTGAGCGTTCCGAATGTGGGCAGCCTCTCCTTGCAGGCTCGTTTATCCGCACGCGCGACGCGCACTGCATAGACTGAACGAATGACTCCCCCTGTCGATACGCGCAATCATGAAATCACCGCTTCAGGACCGCTGCTTACGTCTGACGGTACGGTGCGAGAACCTGGCTGGGCACGCTCCCCTCTGCTGGACTACGACCGGCAGGCAATCGCTGCTCCACGGTGGCGCATCAAGGAATGGGACTACTACATTGCGCTCACAGATACCACCGCCCTTGCCTTCACTGTGTGCGACGGCGGCTACTTCGGCATGGTGTCGGTGTCGTGGGTGGATCTGACTGCTCCAAGTGAACACACTGAAACCGTTCTGATACCTCTGCCCATGGGACGGCTCAAACTTCCCCGCTCCTCCACTGCAGGGGTAAGCCAGTTTGTCAATTCTCGCGTCCGGATACGCTTCGAGACGACTTCTACAGGTCGAAAGATTCGCTGCCACATGAAGAACTTCAGCGAGAGTGAGGACTTCAAGTGCGTGCTGACCATGGAGCAACCGGGCATGGATTCACTGGTGATTGCCACGCCCTGGGCTGAAGATCCCCGTGCCTTCTACTACAACCAGAAGGTCAACTGTATGCCGGTTCGTGGAAGCGCAACATGGGGTTCGCGCCGCGTCGACTTCGATGCGGCAACGGATTTTTGCACCCTTGACTGGGGGCGCGGGGTGTGGACCTACGACAATCGCTGGTACTGGGGTTCAGGGAATGCACGCATCGACGGCGTTCCCTTCGGATTCAACATCGGTTATGGTTTCGGCGATACCTCGGCCGCCAGCGAAAACGTCATGTTTTATGATGGCGTCGCGCACAAACTTGATGACGTGTTATTCCAGATACCTCATTCCTACACCGATCCGTGGCAATTCACGTCTAGCGACCACCGCTTCGAAACAGTCTTTGAGCCGATCATCGATCGCAGCGCGAGCATGTCGGTTGGCCCTGTCGCCACCGAGCAGCACCAGGTTTTCGGGCGCATGAGCGGACACGTCGTACTCGACGATGGCACAGACCTCGAACTGCGCGATATCGTGTGTTTTGCCGAGGACGTCCACAACCGCTACTGACACGTTCGGCGATCTAGGCCAGTCGGTCAGTTCACCGATCCTTACTGATCAAAAGCATTCGCGCACCAAGCGGCTCTTATTCCACGTTAGTGGCTCGGAGCCCATTGACGCACGTATGAGCACAATCCACGACAAGAAAAAACCCGGAAACCTGCAATTTCCGGGAAAAATCGTCGGGCTGGCGGGATTTGAACCCACGACCCCTTGACCCCCAGTCAAGTGCGCTACCAAGCTGCGCCACAGCCCGAAGTTCGCCGTCACGGCGACCTGACTACTCTAGCTCACGAAAGCAGTCCTTTCCAAGTTGACCGACTTGATGCCGATCACATCGCGCGGTGTCTTGTTCAGCCCCGCACCGTTCGATAGGCTCCACTCATGTCATCGCCAGATTACTTTGCCAACGATTCGCGTACGAACCGCCAACGTATGCTTGATGAAGACTTCTATATTGGCGACGATCCGGAGAACGCTCGAATCGCCCAGAAAGCCATTGAGCTATCTGAGCAGTATCGCCTCGCGATCATTGCGGGCAACGCGCAGGCACGTGAGATTTTGTGCGAATTACTCGGCTCGTTTGGTGCAGATTCCTACATTAAGCCACCTCTGAGCGTCGACTATGGCGAAAACCTGCATGTCGGTGACCGCACATTCATCAATATGAATCTGGTTGCCCTCGACGTTGCCGCCATCTACATCGGTGATGACTGTCAGATTGGCCCGAACGTCCAACTCCTGACGCCCATTCACCCACTGGCACCCATTCCTCGGCGCGACAAACTAGAGGCCGCGCGCTCCATCCGACTGGGCAACAATGTCTGGCTCGGAGGCGGTGTCATCGTGTGTCCAGGAGTGACAATTGGCGATAACACAGTTGTTGGTGCCGGTTCGGTCGTGACGCGAGATCTGCCGGCGAATGTCGTCGCAGTGGGGACACCTGCACGCGTAGTGAAAGAGCTCGATCCGGAGGATACCCGCCTGGAATAGACCCCATATTTCCAGCACAAACGATCTGTACATCACATGTCGACGCGCGCCCTGCCAATTCGCCGCTGTTGCCCCTAGACTCCATAGCGGGAATGGTCGCGCGTCTTGGCTTGAGGAGTCCACTGGCATGAACAAGGTTGGCATCGGTGTGTCCTTATTGGCATCCGTCACGTTCGCCGCTTTCACGTATATTGCCAAATTTACGCCGCCATTGAGCGGCACACAGTTGTGGGGCTGGCGCATCATGCTGACGGTACCCGGAATCATCCTCACTTTCATCGTGACCGGTCGCGGACG
Organism: Pauljensenia sp. C0170B4; assembly: GCF_056590235.1. Taxonomy (NCBI): domain Bacteria; kingdom Bacillati; phylum Actinomycetota; class Actinomycetes; order Actinomycetales; family Actinomycetaceae; genus Pauljensenia; species Pauljensenia sp. C0170B4. Next base: position 198,440 of record NZ_JBWPVS010000002.1, read on the forward strand.
CTCCCTCGTGCGTGAAATACAGATCGTACGGGAGAACCCATCTCGACTGCTCAGCTACGCCTTTTGCGCGCCCATGCTGGCAGTGCAAATGCTGCTTTTTGGGTGGGCACCACAAATGGGCAGGACGCTTGAACTGGCACTGGGGTACTTCCTCATGCCGGTCGTTATGGTGTTGGCGGGGCGTTTCGTGTACAAGGAACGCATGAGTCCCCTCTCGGCTCTTGCGGCTGTACTGGCCGGATGCGCCGTCATCTATCAGGTCGTCTCGACAGGGCAGCTCGGGTGGGTCGCTCTCATCGTCGCTCTGGGATACCCCCTGTACTTCATGGTTCATAAGTATTTCCATACCGAGGGTGTCTCCGCGCTCACGTGGGAAATGATCCTCGCCTCTCCACTGGCACTATGGTTCGCACTGGCACGCGGTGGCGTCAATGTCCCACGAGAAAATCCCCGACTGATCTGGATCATTCTGCTGATCGGCGCTGTCTCAGTGGTCGCCATGATCGTGTACGCATTGTCTGCGCGGATGCTGCCGTACAGTGTGTTCGGGTTGATGACCTACGTCGAACCCGTCCTGGTCTCCCTGCTCGCTATGGCAGCTGGAGAGCGCATCAGTCCTGGCGAAATCATCTTGTATATCGGAATCTACACCGCTGTTGGCCTGTTGGGTGTGGACGGCCTGTTGGCAATTGTGCACCGTGAACGCTGGCGTGCCTTCCCAGCTCGTCCATGGATCAAACGTCGCCGCAGAAAGTCGCCGCGTTCCCGTCACTTCAGGCGCGATCGCACATCCCGGTCGATCAACTCCACCAACTGATCGACCACTTGATCAATTGTCAGATCAGAGGTGTCGATCGGCGTCACACCGGCCGCCGGTGTCATGAACTCCGACACTGTTGAATCCGCGGCGTCGCGCCCCTGGACCTGTGCACGCGTTGCTTCCAAAGCCTCCGCATCCACACGACCATACAGTTCCAGTGTCCGCCTGCGCAGCCGTGCTTCGGGGTCGGCACTCAGCAGCACCCTGACATCGGCATCCGGGCACACCACCGTTGTGATGTCACGGCCTTCAGCGACCATACCGTGACCGTTTGCGCGTGCTTCCATCATGCGGCGGCGCTGCTCACGCGCCATCCAGTGACGCACTTCCATATTGGTTGCCACCTGGGACACCACGCCAGAGATCCGGGGCGTGCGGATATCGAGGGTAATCTCCCGTTCCCCCATGAAGAAGTGGGGATCCTGTGGATCAGAGTCCATACGAAGCGGCATTTGGTCTGCTGCAGCCGTGACTGCGTGATGGTCAGCCAGGTCCACCCCAGATTCCAGGGCGAACCACGTGAGCGCACGATACATCGCACCCGTGTCGAGGTATCCGATGCCCACGCGCGACGCCACGCGTCTGGAGACAGTTGATTTTCCAGACCCTGCGCTGCCGTCGATGGCAACCGTGACGCCGACACGTTCAATTCCCTCACGCAACGCTGCATCGAAATCTGTAACAACTGGTGCGTCCTGGTCGCCCATCACACTGCTCCTACTCTGTACTCGCATGCGCAATAATGCGCCATCCGCGTTTAACCAACTCGACCTCCGCCTCACGCGCACGCGTCGGATCCACCATGATGCGAGCCACACCAACCCGCTGGCGGGCAGCATGGTCAACCGTGAAGTCTTCAATGTTCACGCCGATCGACCCCAGTTCCGTAAACAGGTGCCCAAGCTCGCCAGGCTCATCTGGCACCAGAACCTCAACCTCGGCGAAATGGACAGGAACGCCACCGTGCTTGCCCGGAATACGTTCGACTCCACGGTTGCCTGCTTCCATGACGCGGTTTACCGCACCGACCGATCCACCCGTCAACGGACCGTCTTGGGCGGCGCGATGCAGATGCTCGCGAAGGGCGTTTAAATCGCCACTGAGTGCATCCAAAACCTGCGTGATTGGACCAGCGTTGCCAGCCAGGATGACGGTCCACAACCGAGGGTCCGACGCTGCAATCCTGGTCGTATCACGCAATCCCTGGCCAGCCAGGGACAATGCTTCACTGGGTGCGTCCGCCAAGCGCGCGGCAAGCAGCGAGGACACCAATTGCGGCACATGAGACACCAGAGCAACTGCATGATCATGGGTGGAAGCATCCAGCTGCACAACAACCGCCCCAACATCTGTCGCCAACGTGCGGACCGCGACGATCGCCTTGTTCGATGAGGCCTCGTGCGCGACCACCACCCAGGGCCTGCCGATAAACAGGTCGGGATCTGCCGCCCCCGCGCCGGAGCGTTCACGACCTGCCATCGGGTGCGAACCAACGTATCGCGCTGCCAACGTGGCATCACCTGTGGATGTGGCCAGCTCCAGGACCTCCTGCTGCACGGCGCTCTTAACGGACGCCACGTCCGTGACAACGGCTTCAGGGTAGTCCTGCAAAGCGCGCACCACGCACTCCCCTGCCACGTCAGGTGGGGTGGCAACGACGACAAGGCGCGGCTCGGCGGTCCTCACCGTCTGCAGGGCTCGGCCCGCTCCCATGTCAACGGCAAGCTGCTCAGCGGTGGGAGATGCATCGCTGAGAAATACGTCGATCCCTCCCCTGCTCAACGCCAGGCCGAGGGAGGCGCCCAACAGACCAGATCCAATAATCAGAACTGGGCCATGCGTCCCGACTGCGCCTGCCATTACAGGCCTACGCAGGAGTACAGGCCGACGAGCATGTTCCCCTTCACGCGGCGCGTCGTGCCTGGTTGCAGGCGCTCGAGGCGAATAGGGCCGAACTCGGTGCGTACCAGTTCGCGCACTGGGAAGCCGACCGCATCCATGAGTCGACGCACCAGACGGTTGCGCCCCTCGTGCACGCGGATCTCAACAGCCGTGATGTCGCCGAAGGTTTCAACAACCCTGAAACCGTCAACGGCAATCGGACCGTCTTCGAGTTCAATTCCCTTGAGCAGCTGCTTGCGCACTTGAGGCTTGACCTCACCGTGGACGCGCGCCACGTATGTCTTGGGCACCTCATAGCTCGGATGTGTCAAACGGTTGGCCAACTCACCGTCATTGGTCAACAGCAACAGTCCTGACGTATCAATGTCCAGGCGTCCGACGTGATAGAGGCGCTCCGGGTAGTCTCCAATGATGTCGGTCAGACAGGGACGCCCCTCAGGGTCATCCATCGTTGAGACCATGCCGACCGGCTTGTTCAGCGCCATGACGATGTGTTTCGACTCGTCTGTGATCACCAGATCGCCGTCTACGTGGATAACCTGATGGCCGGGGTCGACACGCGTGCCCATCGCAGTTACTACATGGCCGTCCACGCTCACGCGTCCCTCGCGGATCAGCTCTTCGGCAGCGCGCCGCGAGGCGATTCCTGCTTGAGACAAGACCTTTTGCAGCCGAATTCCACCTTGTACGTGTGGATCGTTTCTCACAGTGTCTCCTCCATGTCATGAGCCAATTCGTCAAGCTCGTCGCTTTCGGGCAGGTAGGGTGCCAAGGGCACCAGCTCGTCCAGAGAGTTCATCCCCATGCGCTCCAGGAACATGTCAGTTGTCCCGTACATTCGGGCACCTGACGGCGCCAGTCCCACTTCTTCAATCAACCCGCGTGCCACCAGCGTACGCACAACCGAGTCAACATTCACGCCTCGAATGTGTGAGATTCGCGCCCGCGTCACCGGCTGGCGGTATGCCACCACCGCCAGTGTTTCCAATGCGGCCTGACTGAGTTTGGATGATTCGGAGCCGACGATGAAGCGGCCCACCATGGATGCCCACTGAGATGAGGAATAGATGCGCCACCCTCCAGCGGCGTGGCGCAGTTCGAATCCACGCGCCCTCGTGCCGGGGATTCGGCCCGCATACTCGTGGGCGAGGTGTTCCAGCGCGGTGGTCACATCATCTTCATCAGTGTCTAACGCATCAGCGAGTTGAGCGGCACTGACGGGTGCGTCGGCGACCATCAAGATCGCTTCCAGTGCGCAGTACAGCGCGTCGGACGGCTCACTCATTGTTCCTCCATTGACGAGGGCGTCTCCCCCTCGTAGTCATCGATCGGCACCTCGTCCAATGTGGTTCCGTTCCATTTCACCGTCAGTTCGCCCAGTGCTTCGGCCTGATCAAACTCAATAATAGTGCGGCGGAAAAGTTCCAGGACCGCCAGAAACCGCGACACCACGACAGCTGTGCTCTCAGCATCTGCGATGAGCGCGTGGAACGTCATCACCGGCTGGGCGCGCAGTTTATTCATGAGGATCGGAACCTGCGTGGCGACCGGGATCACCGGGTCGTGCAGGTGGGCGATCTGCACAGCAGGTGGGCGGTTGCTGAGCGCATCGGCCGCTAGGCGCGCAAGATCTTCGGCACTAATGGTCCACACCAGTTCAGGCAGCAGTGCAGCGAAATGCGGTTCCAGTGCGACGTCCCGGGCATATGACCCGTCGAAATTTCCCAGTCGTGAAGCGATGCTACCGGCGGCCATTTTGAATGCCCGGTATTGCAGCAGGCGCGAAAACAGCAGGTCGCGTGCTTCCAGATCTTCCAGGTCGACATCTGTTTCATCGACGTCACGCGGGAGAAGGTGTGCCGCCTTCATGTTAAGCAGCGTGGCCGCCACGACGAGGAATTCCGTGGTGCGTGACAGGTCCGGGAATGCGCTCATGTGAGCGATGAACTCGTCGGTCACTTCTGCCAAGGCGACCTCGGTAATGTCGAGGCGCTTGCGTGAAATCAGCTGCAGCAGCAGATCAAAGGGACCTTCGAATACGTCCAGTGTGACTCGAAATTGATCGATGGTCCCTTCGTCAATGATCTCAGGCGACGCCACCACGAGCAACCACTTCTCGAGCCAGGCGGCGGTACGCTTGCGCTCCAGGATGCGTTGGTGCATACGTGGTGATCGGTTCAGTCGCCACCGACGCGTCAGGGAATTTCACCGTGCGACGGATCCTGGTCGAAAACACCAGGTCACCGAATGCTTCACTGAGCCGCTCCAGAACCTCACGCGTGTGCAGCGTGCGAGTATCGACCATCGTGGCCACGATTCCGTCAATGTTCAGCCGCGGGTTGATCCGGTCACGCACCGTCTCAATGGTCTCGACCAGTAGCGCCACACCTCGCAGGGCAAAAAACTCAGCCTCTACCGGCACGATCACGCCGTGGGAAGCGCTCAACGCGTTCACGGTCAGCAGGCCCAGTGACGGCTGGCAGTCAATGAGGATGACGTCGTATTCATCAGCCACCGAACGCAGCACACGTGCAAGAGCGGATTCGCGCGCCACTTCGTTGACCAGTTGGACTTCCGCAGCAGACAGGTCGATATTCGCCGGCAGGACGTCAAGATTGTCCACCGCCGTGGGCACGATCGCCGTATGCGCATCCGGTTTGGACGCCATCAGCAGCGTGTAAATCGTCTGGTCCAGTTCCAGGGCATTGATGCCCAGACCCACCGATGCGGCACCTTGCGGATCAAAGTCGACGATCAGCACACGCCTGCCGTATTCAGCAAGCGCGGCACCCAGGTTGATGGTCGTCGTGGTCTTGCCGACGCCACCCTTCTGGTTGCACATGGCAATAATGCGTGCAGGGCCGTGCCCTTTGAGCGGCTCAGGAACAGGGAAATCTTCTTCCTCGTTGGTGGTGCCACCCAAATCCGTTACCAATGCAGGTTGATCATCATGAGTCACGCTCTTAGCCTAGTTCATTGTGCCGCGTCAGTTGCGCAGCTGGGCACGTGGATGAGCGGATCGGTACACTTCACGCAGCGTCGTCGCCGTCAACCGGGTATAGATCTGCGTGGTCTGAACGCTGGCATGTCCGAGCAGTTCCTGCACGTCACGCACGCTCGCTCCGCCCTCCAGCAGATGCGTGGCAAAGGAATGACGCAGAGTGTGGGGCGATACTTTCGATTCCAGGCCGGCCTCACGAGCGACCCGTTGAATCGATTCCCACGCCGATTGGCGCGACATGGGTCGCCCTCGTAAATTCAGGAACAAATGCGAATCGCCTCGTCCTCGGGAGGCAAGCTCCGGGCGAGCACGCACCAGATAATTGCCCACTGCCTGACGTGCAGCGTGTCCCACCGGTACCAGGCGTTCCTTGCGTCCCTTGCCGAACAGACGCACGATCGGTAGTTCCTCATCCAGGTCGATGTCATCGACAGCCATTGCCAAAGCCTCTGACACGCGTGCCCCGGTGGCGTAGAGGACTTCGAGCAGCGCATGGTCTCGAATGCCGCGCGCCGAGTCGTCGCGCGCCGCCATATCCAGCAGGCGTGTCACCTCGTCAATACTGAGGGCTTTGGGCAGGCGCTCCCCCATTTTCGGTGAGTGCACATCCTGCGTCGGGTCGACCGTACCGTATTTTTCACGGATCGCGAAACGATGAAACCCTCGAATCGCTGCCAGTGCGCGCGCAATTGACGAGGGAGCCTTCGGTGCCGTTTTACCGTGAGGATGGGACAGGGTGGACAGATAATCTGCGACGTTGTCGGGGGTGACCGCCTTCAGATCCGTGACCCCACGTTGATGCAAGGCCTGAATATAGCCCTCGATGTCCCGGCGATAATTCGTCACCGTGTGCACCGATGCGCCTTTTTCCACCTGCAGGTAGCTCAGCCACTCCTCGGCAATACTGTCCAAAGCGTCCACGTGTGAATGCTAGACGATCAGGCCCAGGTGCGCGGCTGAAAGTCCTCGTCAGGGATCGCAGTATTCACGTAGACTAATCCTGCAGCCAATATCAGTGTTGTTCTGACCTGCGTCGCTCAACGTTGGGGCGCAGAAATTCTGGAGGATGTTGTGACATTGAAGTGGGACTCAATCGATGATCGAGCAATTGCGACTGCCCGCGTGCTAGCAGCCGATGCCGTGGAGAAAGTGGGCAATGGCCACCCAGGCACCGCTATTTCGCTGGCACCTGCCGCGTATCTGCTCTACCAGCGCCATATGAAGTTTGACCCAACTGATGAGCATTGGCTGGGCCGCGACCGTTTCGTCCTGTCAGCAGGCCATTCGTCGCTGACACAGTACGTGCAGCTGTATCTGGCTGGCATGGACTTGGAACTGGAGGATCTGAAGTCACTGCGCACGTTTAAATCGAAGACGCCCGGTCACCCCGAATTCAAGCACACCAAGGGCGTGGAAGTGACCACTGGACCGCTGGGCACCGGCATCGGTGCGGCCGTCGGTTTCGCCATGTCGGCTCGCCGCAGCCACGGCCTGTATGATCCGGAAACACCGATGGGTGAATCCGTCTTCGATCACAACGTGTACGTCATTGCAGGTGACGGTTGCATGCAGGAAGGCGTCCAGTCTGAGGCCGCCTCATTGGCCGGAACGCAGCGTCTGGGCAACCTGACGGTTATTTACGACGACAACCACATCTCAATTGAAGACGACACGAATATCGCGTTCAACGAGGACGTTCTGGCGCGCTACGAATCCTACGGCTGGCATGTCCAGCGCGTTGACTGGCTCAAGGATGATGGCTCCTACGTCGAAGACATCCAGGCCCTGGATCATGCACTGAATGAAGCTGAGAAGGTCACCGACCGTCCCTCCATCATTGCGCTGCGCACCATCATCGGCTGGCCGACTCCGAAGAAGCAGAACACCGGCGGGATCCACGGATCCAAGCTGGGGGATGAAGCGCTGCGCGGCCTGAAGGAAGCGCTCGGCTTTGATCCAGAGGCGATGTTTGCCGCCGATGAAGAAGCCGTCAAGGCAGTGCGGGAAGCCACCGCGAAGCGCGCACGTGAGGCACGTGAGCAGTGGGATGAACGTTTCAACGCGTGGCGTGAGGCCCAGCCTGAACGCGCAGCGATGCTGGACCGTGTCCTGGCGGGCGCCCTTCCGGATGGGTGGGAATCAGTCCTGCCCGTGTTCGAAGAAGGCAAAGCACTGGCCACTCGTGCAGCCTCCGGTCAGGTACTCAACGCCATCAAGGACGTTTTGCCTGAACTGTGGGGCGGTTCCGCTGATCTGGCAGGATCGAACAACACCTACATGGACGGCTACCCGTCATTCCTTCCCGAGGATCGCTCCTCTGAGAAGTTCCCGGGCAACCCGTTTGGCCGTAACCTGCACTTCGGTGTACGCGAGTTCGGCATGGGTGCCGTGATGAACGGTATTGCCGCCGATCACCTCACCCGCGTGTACGGTGCGACATTCTTCGTCTTTTCGGATTTCATGCGCGGTGCGGTGCGCCTGGCGTCCATCATGGATCTGCCCGTGACCTACGTGTGGACCCACGATTCGATCGGTGTGGGCGAAGACGGCCCGACGCACCAGCCCATCGAGCATCTGGCAGCCTGCCGCGCGATCCCGAACCTCGCGGTTGTGCGTCCGGCGGATGCTGCAGAAACGGCTCAGGCATGGAAGTCGATCCTGGAACGTCAGCACCCCGCCGCGCTGATCTTGTCGCGTCAGGGTCTGCCAAACCCTGCCCGCGGCGACGAGGCCGGCCTGGCCGCTGCGGAGGGCCTGGATCGCGGCGCCTATGTGCTGAGCTGTGACGGCGATCCGGATGTCATCCTCCTGGCATCGGGTTCTGAGGTGTCAATCGCCCTTGACGCTGCTGCCACGTTGCGCGAAGAAGGTCGCAGCGTGCGCGTCGTGTCGGTTCCCTGTATGGAATGGTTCGACGAGCAGGACGAGGATTACAAGGAATCGGTCCTACCCAGCAGTGTGCGTGCCCGCGTCTCCGTCGAGGCTGGCATTGCGATGCCGTGGCACCGCTGGATCGGTGACGCAGGCCGAGCCGTGTGCATCGAGCACTTCGGTGAGTCCGCTGATGGCGCCCGCCTGTTCGAGGAGTTCGGCTTCACTGCTGAGGCAGTGGTGAGCGCTGCTCACGAATCACTGGATGCTGCAGCGAAGTAACACTGCTTTCTGCTGACATGAGGTATCGGCGCGGGGTGACGGCACATGGCCGAAGCCCCGCGTCGATCATGTCGTGGGCATGACAAGCTGAATCACGGCGATCTCGATACGATGGTGACCTGACACATGATCGATTGAGGAGTGTGCATGGACCCTTCATCGGATGACGCGACGATGCAGATACGAAGCTCCATGGATCGGAGGCTGCCCCGAATTGCGCCTCCTTGCGGCCTAGTCGTTTTCGGCATTACCGGTGATCTGGCGCGCACGAAGTTGCTGCCCGCTATCTACGACCTGGCACACCGCGGCCTCCTCAACCCTGCGTTCGCGCTGACCGGATTCGGCAGACGTGAGTGGGATCGTGAGGATTTTGAAGACTTCGCGCGCACCTCTATTGAGCAGCACTCTCGAACAAGGCTCGACGAGGGAACATGGAAGCATTTTGCATCCGGCTTGCGCTTCGTGTCCGGCTCATTCGACGACACTGACGCATACGAGGAACTGGCGCGGACGGTGCGTGAACTTGATGAATCCCGCGGCACCGGCGGTAATCACGCCTTCTACTTGTCCATTCCCCCCAAGTGGTTCCCGGTTGTCTGTCAGCACCTAGCGAACACTGGTCTGAACGAGCGTCAGGATAGTGAGTGGCGCCGGGTGATCATCGAAAAGCCATTCGGTCACGACCTCGAATCTGCCCGCGAACTGTCGGACGCAGTCTCGCGCGTCTTCGATGAGCAGGACGTGTTCCGTATCGACCACTATTTGGGCAAGGAAACCGTTCAGAACATTCTGGCGATGCGTTTCGCCAACACGATGTTCGAACCACTGTGGAATGCGCATTATGTGGATCACGTGCAGATCACGATGGCGGAGGATATCGGCATCGGTACTCGCGCCGGCTATTACGACGGTATTGGCGCGGCCAGGGACGTCATCCAGAACCATCTGCTTCAGCTCGTGGCGCTCACCGCGATGGAGGAGCCCATCAACTTGTCGCCTGAGGTGCTCAGGGCCGAAAAGCTGAAGGTCCTGTCCGCTATTCGTCTGCCCGAGGATCTGGCGACCTCAACAGCACGCGGTCAATACCAGTCAGGTTGGCAAGCCGGTCAATTTGTCAAGGGGTATCTCGACGAGGACAATATTCCCGCCGATTCGCACACCGAAACATATGCCGCATTGACATTGCACGTCGATACACGCCGGTGGGCTGGTGTTCCGTTCTATCTGCGTACGGGCAAGCGCCTGGGCAAACGTGTCACGGAGATTGCAGTTGTCTTCAAACGTGCCTCGCACGTCCCGTTCCAGCACTTTGAGATGGGAGAAACCGGGCACAACGTCCTCGTCATCCGTATCCAGCCCGATGAGGGAATGACGATTCGTTTCGGTGCGAAGGTTCCCGCAACAGAGATGCAAGTGCGCGACGTGACGATGGATTTTGGCTACGGCCATGCGTTCACTGAGGATTCCCCGGAAGCCTACGAGCGCCTCATCCTTGATGCGCTGGTCGGCTCCGCGCCACTGTTCCCCGATCAGGATGAGGTTGAGGCCTCGTGGAAAATCCTCGATCCGGTGCTGGATTTCTGGGCACAGCAGGGCCCTCCCGACCAGTATCGTCCCGGAACATGGGGACCTGAATCAGCTCACCAGATGCTGGCCCGCTCCAGCCGCGCTTGGAGGTTGCCGTGATTATCACCCTCAACGACACATCAGCCCTCGATATCGCCTCGCAGCTTCTGCAGATTCGTCAGGAACAGGGGGCTTCGGCGCTGGGCCGCGTGTTGACGCTGATCGTCGTGGTTGACGACCGGATCGACGTTGACCATGCGATTGAAATTTCGCAGGCTGCTTCTCACGAGCATCCCTGCCGCGTCATCGTGGTGGTGGAGCCGGTGCAGGCAGAACGCTCCAGCTCCCCGCGGGTCAATGCACAGATTCGCATGGGCAAGGACGAGGGGCCGTCTGAAGTCATCGTCCTGGAGCCTCGCGGCGACGCTGGTCAGGATCTGGATACCCTGGTTATGCCGCTGTTACTGGCCGATACGCCGGTGGTGACGTTCTGGCCCAGCATACCGCCTGAAAATCCTGCCGAGCATCCGCTGGGGCGACTGGCCGTGCGTCGCATTTCGGATTCACGGGAGACCGATACGCCCATCGATACACTGTTGCGCCTGTCCGAGGTGTACACCCCTGGGGACACTGACTTGGCGTGGTCCGGCGTCACGTTGTGGCGCGCACTGATCGCCACAATGGTCGAGGGGTTCAAGTCGGTACCCACCGCTGTGACCGTTCGCGGCCACCACACTCATCCGTCGTCGTATCTAGTGGCAGCGTGGCTTGCCGATGTGATGGGTATTCCTGCACGCGTCGACACCGATCCGACAGCTCAAACCATTACGGGTGTGCACTTCACGTTTGATGATGCCGAGGAAGCCTCGTTAACGCGCCCTGCCGGCTCGTCTGTCGCGCATGTCAAGCGTTCGGGTCTTGATCCTGTTGCGGTTAATCTTCCGCGGCGCAGTATTCAGGACTGCGTGATGGAAGAACTCAGACGCTTGGATCCTGACCTCATGTATCAGCACGTGATCGGCAATTTCCTGCACGACGTTCGTCGCGATTGCAAGGACCAGTCATGACTTCTTCTCCCCTGCCCCGTATCGTCACCGCTTCTGACCGTAAGAATCTGGCCAGCGCTGTTGCGCGCGAATTGTTGCCAATCCTCGTGCAGGACGCGCGTGAACACAGCGCTGACCGTCCCTTCGAGTGGGCTATCGCAGGCGGCGTCGTGCACGACGTTCTCGCCGATCTCGCCTCGATCATCGCTGACGAGGAGGACCTCGATGCCGACTGGTCGCATATTCGAGTGTGGTGGGTCGATGAACGCTTCGTTCAGGCCACCCACTCCGAGCGTAATGACCAGCAGGCCGTATCCGCGCTGTTCGCGCAACTGCCCGGTATTCAGCTGCGTCCCATGCCCTCCGACCGCGGTCAGGGACTCGATCAGGCGGCTGAGGACTATGCAGAACTGTGGCGCTCAGATATCGGTGACGGGGTGCTTGACTTTGCGCTGATCGGGATGGGACCGGATGGGCACATTGCCTCCCTCTTCCCGGGCCGCACGCACGAAGCTGATGGCGCGCCTGTTCTGGTCGTGCGCGATTCACCGAAAATGCCGCCGCTGAGGCTGTCGCTGCCGATGTCGACTATTGCCAGTGCCCGTGATATCTGGGTTGTCGCGCCCGGTGATTCGAAGGCTGACGCCCTGGCGGAGGCACTGGTGTTGGGCGCGCATGAGCAGGATCGACCGATTGCCGGTCTTCCACGCGATCGAAGCACGTTCTGGCTTGATACGGATTCGGCGCGCGGCCTGGAAATTCGCTGAATCACCGGGTCGTGGCCTCAGTCCCCGCGCACCCAGTCAATAGAGTAATCGCACGTGGGACGTTCACGTCTCACGTGCGATTACTGAAAGTTTGAGCGTAAGGTCGTATCTTAGCTGGCGACCGTGATCTTGGTCAGGAGCGCGTAGGCTACGATGCACACCACCCACACGATCAGAATTGCCAAGGTAATGCGATTCAGGTTACGTTCTGCCACGCCTGATGATCCCGCAGTGGTGGAAATGCCGCCGCCGAACATATCTGACAGGCCGCCGCCGCGCCCTTTGTGCATCAGCACTGTCAATACAAGCAGGATGCTGGCCAAAACGGTCAGTACGACAAGGATTATTTTCAGAGCAGTCACTGGTTTTCCATTCACATGCTGGGGACAACAGTAAGCAGTGTAGTGGTATAAGGCCGTCCAACACCAGTTGGGCGCGCGGCGCGTTACCTCACATCTCTGCCGCAGTTCGCCTGGCCGTCCTGAGTAGGGCGCGCCAGGCGAACTGTCAGAAGACCGGCGCGAGCCGATCAGGCATTCTTGTACAGAGCGATCTTCGAGAACTCCTCCGCCTTCAGAGAGGCGCCGCCGACCAGTCCGCCGTCAACATCAGGCTGAGCCATAATGTCAGCAACGTTCGTCGACTTCACGGAGCCGCCGTACAGAACGCGGACGCTGTCAGCCAGTTCCGGTGTGTACAGCTCTGCCAGACGTGCGCGGATCGCACCGCACACCTCCTGGGCATCTTCAGGTGTCGCAACCTCGCCGGTGCCGATCGCCCAGATGGGCTCGTAGGCAATGACGATCTTGGCAGCCTGCTCGGCGTCCATCCCATCGAGTGCACCGTCGATCTGAGCCAGGACGTGCTCGACGTGACGGCCTTCCTTGCGGACCTCGAGGCCCTCACCGCAGCAGATGATCGGGGTCATCCCGGCTGCCAGTGCAACGCGGGCCTTCTCGCCCACCAATGCATCGCTTTCGCCGTGGTATTCGCGACGTTCGGAGTGGCCGACGACAACATAGCTGACACCCAGCTTGGCGAGCATTTCAGCTGACACTTCACCGGTGTATGCGCCGGATTCGTGCGTTGAGATGTCCTGCGCGCCGTACTTGATCTTGAGGTTGTCACCCTCAACGACAGTCTGAACGGAGCGGATATCGGTAAACGGTGGGATGACCACAACTTCAACGTCGTCATAGGTGAAATTCGCGTCATCCAACGCCATTGCGAGGCCCTGGACCAAATGAACAGCCTCAAGGTGGTTGAGGTTCATCTTCCAGTTTCCGGCCATCAAAGGTGTACGTGCCATGTTTCAGTCCTCCAGAACTGCGATACCGGGCAGAGTCTTGCCTTCGAGGAGTTCGAGGGACGCTCCACCGCCTGTGGAAATGTGAGAGAAAGTGGATTCGTCGAATCCGAGTTGACGAACGGCTGCTGCCGAGTCGCCGCCACCGACCACCGAGAACATTGAGCCTGATGACAGTGCCTGCGCCACGGCGCGGGTGCCCCCTGCGAATGCCTCGAACTCGAATACGCCCATCGGGCCGTTCCACGCCACAGTCTTGGCCTCGGCCAGTGTCTGTGCGAACAATTCGCCGGACTTCGGTCCGATGTCCAGACCCATCTGGTCGGCGGGCATCTTGTCGGCGTCAACAACCGTTGCCGGCGCGTCAGCCTTGAATTCGGGCGCCGCAACGACGTCGACTGGGAGAACCAGCTTGACGCCGCGCTTGTCGGCCTCGTCGATGTATTCCTTGACTGTATCGATCTGATCTTCCTCGAGCAGGGACTTGCCCACCTCGTAGCCTTTCGCGGCCAGGAAGGTGAACGACATGCCACCGCCGATGAGCAGCATATCGGCCTTGGTCAGCAGATTCTCGATGACGCCGAGCTTGTCGGAGACTTTCGAGCCTCCCAGCACAACGGCGTAGGGACGCTCAGGATCGCCAGTCACGCGTGACAGGGATTCAATTTCCTTGACGACCAGGAGGCCAGCTGCGGAGGGCAGGAGTTTGGCGATGTCGTACACGGATGCCTGCTTGCGGTGGACTACGCCGAATCCGTCGGAGACGAATGCGTCGGCCAGTTCAGCCATTTCCTTGGCGAAGGCTTCGCGCTCTGCGTCGTCCTTGGAGGTTTCGCGGGGGTCGAATCGAACATTCTCCAGCAGGACGATTTCGCCGTCCTGGATCTTGTCCGCCGCTTCGTGTGCCGAGGGGCCCGTTGTGTCCTCTGCGAGGCTCACGGGGGCATCGATCAGCTCTGCCAGACGTGCGGCAACAGGCTTGAGTGAGAATTCAGGCTTCACTTCGCCTTTTGGACGACCCATGTGTGCCATGACGAGGATGCGTGCTCCTTCGTCAACAAGCTTGTTCAGTGTCGGTAGAGCTGCCCGGATACGTCCGTCGTCGGTGATTTCGCCGTCCTTGATCGGGACATTGAAGTCCGAGCGGACGAGGACGCGCTTGCCGCGCAGGTCACCCAATGTTTCTATGGTCCTCATTGAACCTCCCTTAGATTGTGCAGTGCAGCGTATGTCAAATTCGTCGATGGGGGCGGCTCGTTAAGCCACCATGGAAAAGGCGCCCGCACGCAGAGATATGCATGCGGGCGCCTCTCCTCATTCTAACGTCGTGCTCAGAGCGCGGCCGCGACCTTCGAGGTCAGGCGAACGAGGCTGTTGGAGTAGCCCCATTCGTTGTCGTACCAGGAGACAACCTTGATCTGGTTGTCAATGACCTTGGTCAGCTTCGAGTCGAAGATGGAGGTGTGGGGATCGC
Organism: Pauljensenia sp. C0170B4; assembly: GCF_056590235.1. Classification (NCBI taxonomy): domain Bacteria; kingdom Bacillati; phylum Actinomycetota; class Actinomycetes; order Actinomycetales; family Actinomycetaceae; genus Pauljensenia; species Pauljensenia sp. C0170B4. Next base: position 213,475 of record NZ_JBWPVS010000002.1, read on the forward strand.
CGGTGATGTCGGTCGAAACCAGTTCATCCTCGGAGTACTTGAACGCTTCGGCAAATTCGCCGGTCGAGGCTGCCTTGCATGCTGCGTTCACGTCTTCGGCGGTGACGCCATCCTTCTTCGGGATGAAGGTGAGGTCGACGACGGAGCCGGTCGGAACCGGGACGCGCATTGCGTAGCCGTCCAGACGGCCCTTCAGCTGAGGAAGAACCAGGGACACGGCGCGGGCTGCACCGGTCGAGGTCGGGACGATGTTCAGAGCTGCTGCGCGGGCGCGACGCAGATCCTTGTGCGGTGCGTCGTGGATGCGCTGATCGCCGGTGTAGGCGTGCACGGTCACCATGAGGCCGCTATCGATTCCGAAAGCCTCATCGAGAACCTTGGCCAGAGGAGCAAGGCAGTTGGTGGTGCACGAGGCGTTCGACACGATGTTGTGCTTCTCGTTGTCGTAGTCGTCGCTGTTCACGCCCATGACGAATGTGGCGTCAACGTTCTTGCCAGGCGCGGAGATGATTACCTTCTTGGCACCGGCTTCGATGTGGGCCTTTGCCTTCTCACCGTCTGTAAAGAATCCGGTGGACTCGACGACGACATCTACGCCGAGGTCCTTCCACGGCAGGTTGGCCGGATCGCGCTCTTCAAGAGCAACAATCTTCTTTCCATCGACGGAGATTGACTCCTCGTCGTAGGTCACCTCTGCGTCAAGACGACCCGTGATGGAGTCAAACTTGAGCAAGTGAGCGAGGGTCTTGTTATCGGTCAGATCGTTTACTGCCACGATTTCAAAATCCGCACCCTGCTGACGAGCGGCACGGAAGAAGTTGCGGCCGATGCGGCCGAAGCCGTTGATTCCAACGCGGATGGTCACTATAGTCCTCCTGCTTGTACCCCATATAGGGGCACGTATTTCGTGCAACCGGATAGGGCTCGGTACCACAATCCAGCCCGCAGACTTCTGCGGTTCAAGCACTCTTCAATGTACACCCCATAGGCCATTTAGTCAGGGTCGAATGGCCTACAAGAAGTTTGCGTCAAGCGAACAGGCTGTTCGTGACACTTCTAATCATCGAACATTTCGAGCGTGAGTGCAGACTCAGTGTCGGGTATCCCCTGCTCGTGTGCAGCCTTATCGGCCATTGCCAGCAGTCTACGGATGCGCCCCGCCACGGCGTCCTTAGTCAAGGGTGGATCAATGTGCTTACCCAGTTCTTCCAATGAAGCCTGGCGGTATTGGATGCGCAGTTCGCCCGCCTCACGCAGATGCGGCGGCACGGAGTCGCCCAGAATCTCAAAGGCACGTCGAACCCTGGCACCTGCGGCTACTGCCGCACGAGCCGAGCGCCGAAGGTTCGCATCATCAAAGTTGGCCAGGCGGTTGGCGCTGCCTCGCGCTTCGCGACGTTCGCGGCGTTCTTTCCACACCTCAAACGTCTTGACGGCACCCATCGCATTGATGAGCGTGGAAATCGAGTCCGCCTCCCGGATGACAACCCGATCAGCTCCGCGGATTTCGCGCGACTTCCCCGTCGCTCCCAGTCGTCGTGCACACCCGACAAGGGCCATTGCCGCTTCAGGGCCGGGACAGGTCACTTCCATCGACGTTGATCGACCCGGTTCCAGCAAGGATCCTCGTGCCAGAAAGGCTCCTCGCCATCCTGCTGCTGCTTCGTCTTTTCCGGCGCTGACCAGGTGCGGCGCCAAGCCTCTGACCGGGCGTCCCAGTTGATCGACCAGTCCTGTCACGCGTGCCAGGGCGTCTGCTTCCTTGACGACGCGCACCACGTATCGGTCACCGCGACGCAGCGCACCACCTGACACGACAACGACAGATGATTCCGTACCGTACAGCGAGGTGAGGAAGGCTCGCAGGCGTCGAGCGACAAGTGGGGAATCCAGTTCAGCCTCGATGATAATTCGACCAGACACGAGGTGCAGACCTCCGGCAAATCGGAGCATCACAGCAGCCTCGGCCGCCATTGTCGATTGACGTGCAGGAACCAGGTGAGCAAGCTCCTCTTTCATGTCCATCGTTAAAGACATGATCGCCTCCTCGTGTCGTGTAGAGCGCCTTGATGACAACTGCTCATGCTAACCACGGTTCCGATCGTCCCACCTCTCCCATGAATCCATCGAATGCATCTCGCAGAGCCGCAGCCAGACGCAACGGATCATGATGGGGCTTCCCGTCGCCCGTTCGCACCTGGCGCAACATGACTCGAGCGCCCACGTCCTGCGCTGCCTGAATGAGCGTATCAATATCATCCGTGGCAGTCGGGTCGGCAATGACAACGTCCAGCTTGAGATCAGGTGCATGGTCGCGTAGGACGCGCACGTGATCGGCAGCGCTCATCGTGTCTGTTTCACCACGCTGGCGGGCCAGATTCAGGACCAGTGCCCTGTGGGCATCTGTTGTGACCAGTGCCCGGTGCAACTGTGAAACCAGCAGGTGCGGAATTAACGAGGTGTACCACGACCCTGGACCGAGCACGACCCATTCAGCTTCCTGGATGGCGTGCATTGCAGCCTCTGGGACGGGCGGATCCTCAGGGATAAGGCGCACGTGGCGCACACGTCCGGGCGCGACGGCGACGCGTGACTGGCCCCGTACCGTGTACAGCTCGCCTTCGTTTTCCATATCGGCTTCAATGTCCAGTGGAACTGATGCCATCGGCAGGACCCGGCCCTGAGCGCCCAGGAGCCGGCCGACCCATTCCAAACCCTCAACGGGGTCGCCCAGAAGCTGCCACAGGCCGGAGATAAGCAGGTTCCCAAGGGCATGGCCATTCAATGGCCCGTTGGTACGCAGACGCAGCTGCATCACATCGCGCCAGGTCAGTCCCCATTCGGTTTCCTCGCACAAACTGGCCAGAGCCATTCGCAGATCTCCTGGAGGTAGAAGATCTGTTTCAGAACGCAGACGTCCTGAAGATCCCCCATCGTCGGCTACTGTGACGATCGCTGTGAGCTGATGCGTGATGTGTCGCAGAGCCCGCAGGGTTGCGGACAGCCCGTGTCCACCCCCCAAAGCAACGACACGTGAGCCGGATTCACCGCGCTGTGCCCATCCTTCTGCATCCAGATATCCCGCCATAATCAGTCCCTGCCTATGTCGCGGTGAAGGACTCGCACCGTCAATTGGTGGCTACGGAAACGCTGAGCGATCAGTTCTGCGATCGCGACCGACCGGTGCCGACCACCTGTGCACCCGACGGCAATCGTCACGAAAGGCTTCAGCTCACTGACATAGCCCTCCATGATGGGCAGCAGCAGGTCAACATAATTCTCAGCAAATTCGCGAGCTCCGGGCTGATCGAGCACATACTGTGCGACCGGTTCGTCGCGCCCCGTCAAGTGGCGCAGCTCCCCCACCCAGTACGGGTTCTTCAGGAAGCGGACGTCCACGACATGGTCGGCATCCAGCGGCAGTCCGTACTTGAATCCGAAAGATTCAACTGTGAGCTGCAGGGGACGCTCTCCTTCCCCTGCAATGACGTCGCGGATGTGTCGCGACAGGTCATGCACTGACATAGCGGACGTATCGATCACTTCATCCGCGTGTTCGCGCAGCGGTGCCAACAACTCCATTTCACGTGTGATGCCGTCCAGTAGTGTCCCGTCCCCTTGAAGAGGGTGCGGCCTCCTGTTCGACTCATATCGGCGCACCAGTGTCGGTTCGTTGGCTTCCAGGAAAATGAGGCGGTACATGATTCCGCTGTCGCGCATCTTTTCCAGTGTGGATGTCAAGTCAGCGAAAAAGGCGCCTGAGCGCACATCTACCACGGCGGCCAGGCGGTGTACGCCCGCACCTCCGCGTGGAGACATCATGCCGACCAGTGCCGGCAGCATCGAGGGAGGCAGATTATCGACCACGTACCAGTCGAGGTCCTCTAACGCACGCGCAGCCTGAGAGCGGCCAGCACCTGAACGGCCGGTGATAATGAGGACTTCGTTCGTGTCCTCCTCCGCTTCTTCCGGCGGAGGCGTGTCACGATCTAGCAGTGGAATGCCCTGAGGAACTGTCAGCGGATCCACGTCGTCACTGTTGTGCGTTGTCGTCATGAAACTAGGATGCCATCTTCATCGGTATTTTGTGCTGAGTCATCACGTTCGACTACCGTCACTTCGCTCGCAATCGCCTGAGCACGTTCACGTGCTTCCGGCACCGAGTCGCCCCATGCCAGCGCCACCGCCAGCCTGCGGCCGGCACGCGTGGCGGATTTCGAGAAGATTCTCAAATCTCCTCCGTCACGTAGCGCGCGGGCGACACCCTCGTAACCGGCAAGGGAGAACGCTCGTGGCGCCTTCACAACTGCAGATGCTCCAGTGCGGCGCATCGTCGTGTCGACGGGCAGGCCAAGGATCGCGCGAGCATGAATGTCGAATTCAGATTGGTCCTGCGTCATCATGGTCACCATGCCGGTGTCATGTGGGCGCGGTGACAACTCGGAGAACCACACGTCGTCGCCCTGAATGAAGAACTCCACTCCAAACAGTCCCAGACATGGCTCCGCCCCGCGCTCTGCCAGAGCGCCGGTGACGGCAACAGCCATCTCCTCGGCTCGCTCACGTGCACGCGGTGAAATGTCGGCGCTTTGCCACGATTCAACGTAGTCACCGCTGACCTGCCGGTGACCGATCGGTTCACACACGCTGGTTCGAACCTCGCCTGCCTCGTCGTCCCACCACCGCACGGTGAGCAGAGTGATTTCACAGTCGAATGTCACGCCCTCCTCAACGATGACGCGCCCTGTGGTGGCCCGCGCATCGTCCTGGGCATATGTCCACGCCGATTCAGCCTCGTCAACCGATTCAACTCGCGACTGTCCATGTCCCGACGAGGACATCGTGGGTTTAATGAAGGCCGGTACGCCCGTATATTCCAGCGCGCTGCGCACCTCGTCGACACTGGATGCGAAGCGAAACTTCGATGTGCGCACCCCTGGAACAGCACTCGCCACGCTCCGTATGCGTTCGCGATCCATCGTTGCCTGCACCGCGAACGCGTTCGGAACGACGCGTGCGCTCCCAGCCTGTTCAAATTCGGCCAGCACGTGCGTGGCAATTGCTTCCAGTTCGGGCACAATCAGGTCAACGTGCACGCTGCTGAGCACGTCACGCAAAGAGTCCGGATCGCTCATGTCGATCACACGATAGTCATCCGCAACCTGCATCGCGGGAGCATGCGCATAGGCATCGACCGCAGTCACATGGGCGCCCAGGCGCTTGAGCGAAATCGTCAGTTCACGCCCCAGTTCCCCCGATCCCAGCAGCAATACCCGCGCCGGAAGCGGTGTAGGAAGGGGCGACGTCGATTCAGTCATTGCGAGTCTCCTCACGGTCAGTGCCAAGCGATTCCACAATAGTAGCGGCCAATGCTGGTCCGATACCCTGGACTTGTTCAATCTGCTCAGCGCTGGCAGCCCGCAGGCGCTTCACCGAGCCGAAATGAGCCAGCAACGCTTTTTGACGTACGGGCCCCAGTCCCTCAATTCCGTCCAGGACAGACCGCGTCTGCGCTTTCGTGCGTCGACGCCGATGGTGCGTAATCGCAAAACGGTGAGATTCATCGCGCAAATACTGCAGCAAATACAGAGCAGCCGAGGTGCGAGGCAAAATCAGTGGAAACTCATCACCAGGCACCCACACTTCCTCCAGACGTTTGGCCAGTCCTACAACCGGCAGGTCAACCCCCACCCCCGTTAAAGCCTTTTCGGCCGCGTTCACCTGCGCCAGTGCGCCGTCAACCACCACAAGATCCGGCCGGTAGGAAAATCGACGAGGGCGTCCCGTGTGCGGATCGATCGGCCCAGTAGCGAACTCCACACCATCATCGTCTTCACCTTCGATGCCGGCCTCTTCCGCCAGCAGGCGGGTGAAGCGCCGCTGCAATACCTGCGTCATTGCCGCCGTATCGTCAGGCGGTGTGCCGTCGGAGCGCGGTCGGATGTTAAACGTGCGGTAGTCCGACTTACGCGGGGCACCATCTTCAAATACCACCATCGAAGCAACCTGCTGCTGGCCGGCTGTGTGGGAAATGTCGTAGCACTCGATACGCAGCGGTGCTGCTTCCAGGCCGAGGTTCTCAGCCAGTTCTTCGAGCGCCCGGGACCGCTGGGTGAGGTCACTGGCACGTTTCGTGCGGTGAAGAACCAGCGACTGCTGCGCGTTTTCCTGCACCGTTTTCATCAAGGAAGCCGCGGTTCCGCGCTGAGGCACACGCACACGCACACGCGCACCGCGCAACGTGGTGAGCCACTTCTCCAGGGCGTCGCGATCCGCAGGCTCCACTGACACCAGAACTTCCCGGGGAAGCGTTGATGTCGGAGTATGTGCCACATCGTCCACGGATCGAGCTTCAGCCTGGCCGCGCGGCCGCCCTCGTAAAGGCTGTTCGGCGCGAGGAACGTCTCCGTAGACTTGCTCGAGCAGAGCGCTCATCAGATCTGCCTCGCTCGCATCGTCGACGCGGTCCACTACCCACCCGCGTGTGCCTCGTACGCGACCTCCCCTCACGTGGAAGACATACACGGCAGCGTCCAGTTCATCACACGCCAGGGCGAATACGTCAGCGTCGGTTCCGTCCTCGAGGACCATCGTGTTACGCTCCAGCACCGTCGTTATGGCTTTCAAATCGTCACGCAGCCTGGCGGCTTTCTCAAAGTCGAGTTCGGCGGCAGCCTGCTTCATCTGCGCCTCAAGGGAGCGAATGACTGGCGCAGCCTTGCCCTGCATGAACTCGCACAGGTTCTGCGCAAGTTCGCGATGAGCGTCGGCACTGATGCGCCCGGCACACGGCGCAGAGCATTTGCCAATATCGCCCAGCAGACACGGCCTGCACTGCGCCTGGTAGCGTTTGAAGACACCAGGTGAACATGTTCTGACAGGGAAAACTCGCAGCAGCATGTCGATGGTTTCGCGGATCGCCCACACTTGCGTGTAGGGGCCAAAATAGCGTGTGCCTTTTCTGCGTGACTGCCGCGTGATATGGACGCGCGGAAACTTTTCTGACATCGTCACCGCAAGGTACGGATAGGACTTGTCATCGCGATACATCACGTTGAATCGCGGGTCGAATTCCTTGATCCACGTGAATTCCAGGGAGAGCGCCTCGATCTCGTTGGACACAACTGTCCACTGCACGCTGGCAGCTGTTGCAACCATGTGGCGGGTGCGCGGGTGCAGAACCTGAGGATCCTGAAAATAGTTGGTCAGCCGGTTGCGAAGGTTTTTCGCTTTACCGACATAGATGACGCGGCCCTGGTCGTCACGAAATCGGTACACTCCCGGCTGCGTGGGAATGTCGCTCGTCCGAGGGCGCCACTGATCCAACTTCGCCATTCCTTTAGCCTAGCTTCCGGCAGCGACGGCGCCAATTGAACGGCACGACGCAGGACGGACGCGATGTGAGTGCGGGCGTTCAAATGAGTACACTCAGACATGGCGACTGCCGTGATCTCATGAATCGACCCGGAAGGGGCACACGAATGTTCACCAGCGAGAAAGAAATAGTCGACTTCATCACGCGTGAAGAGATTGAATTCATCGATGTACGCTACTGCGATCTTTTCGGCATTCAGCAACACATGATTGTTCCTCCCAATGAGTTCATCGACGGCGCGTTGTCAGACGGCCTGATGTTCGACGGTTCATCTGTGCGCGGCTTTTCCGCGATTCACGAGTCCGATATGAAGCTCGTCCCCGACATCACCACCGCCTACGTCGACCCTTTCCGCGCTGCCAAGACACTGGTCGTCGTCTTTTCGGTCGTTGATCCGTTCACCTCTGAACCGTTCTCCCGCGATCCGCGGCAGGTGGCGCAAAAAGCTGAGGCCTACCTGAAGTCGACCGGCATTGCCGATACGTGCTTCATCGGCGCTGAAGCCGAGTTCTACATGTTTGACAGCGTGCAGTACAAAGTCGAGCCTCACCACAGCATGTTCCGACTGGACAGCGATGATGCCTACTGGAACACCGCGCGCAACGAGGACGGCATGAACCTGGGCTACAAGACGCCACTGAAAGGCGGGTACGCGCCGGTTTCCCCGATAGATATGTTTGCTGATGTTCGTGACCACATGACACACAATCTTGCTGAAGCGGGCCTCGTCATTGAGCGCGCGCACCACGAGGTCGGTGCAGGCGGCCAGCATGAGATCAACTACCGTTTTGCGCCTCTGTGCCAGGCCGCCGACGACATGATGAAGTTCAAGTACATTGTGCGCAACTCCGCGTGGGAATGCGGCAAGACCGCCACGTTCATGCCTAAGCCGCTCTTCGGTGACAACGGCTCTGGCATGCACACCCACCTGTCCCTGTGGAAAGACGGCGACCCGCTGTTCTATGACGAACGAGGATATGGTTCTCTGTCCGACCTGGCGCGCTGGTTCATCGGAGGCCTGTTGGAGCACGCGCCCGCCCTGCTCGCCTTTACGAACCCGTCGATTAACTCCTACCGTCGACTCATGCCGGGCTTCGAAGCGCCGGTCAACCTCGTTTATTCGGCGCGCAACAGGTCGGCGTGTATCCGAATTCCGGTGTCAGGAACCTCACCGAAAGCCAAGCGCGTCGAGTACCGCGTACCTGACCCGTCAGCGAACCCGTACCTGTCCTTCTCGGCGTGCCTGATGGCCGGCCTGGACGGTATTCGCAACCGCGTGGAGCCTGCCGCCCCCATCGATAAGGATCTGTACGACTTGCCTCCGCAGGAATACACCGATATCGCCAAGCTGCCTCACTCTCTTGAAGCGGCGTTGGATCACCTGCGTGCCGATTCAGACTTCCTGACAGAAAACGACGTCTTTACGCAGGATTTGATTGACACGTGGATTGAGTACAAGACCGCCAACGAGATCGCGCCGATGCGTGCCTACCCGCACCCGGCAGAGTTCGACATGTACTTCAACGTGTAAGGTGCTCGCCCACCTGCGGTAAGCTTGTCTGAAACATAGATGATGGCCGCCCCGTCGTCCATCATGACTGTCCACGTGAAAGGGAATCACAATGCCTGACCGAGATCAGACCGTATATCGAGCTGACCTCACCCAGCCGGTGGATCCATTGATGACGATTCCAGCAATGCTGCGCAAGCGTGCCGACGAGTTCCCCTTTGATGTCGTGGTTGAAGATCGCTCCTCGGTGGGCGCAATGCTTCCCATCACCGCGTCTGACTTGCTGGATCGCGTCGAGGTAATCGCACGAGGTTTTCTTGCGTGGGGTCTGGAGGCCGGTGAACGGGTGGCGATTTTGTCTCCCACCAGTTTTGACTGGCTGGTCCTTGACCTGGCAGTGATGACTGTGGGCGGCGTAGTTGTGCCCATCTACGAATCGGATTCAACCGCACAGATCGAGCGCATCCTCACCGACGCCCACATCCGACACGTCATCACGGCAACCGTGCAGCAGGCGGATCTGGTGGAAACTGTTCGTCCCGAATGCGTCGAGTCGATCCATTCCCTCGATCGCGGAGCAATGCGTAACCTGGCGCGTGCGGCGGGCCGCATCGTGCCGGACAAGGTTGAGGAGCGTTTCCGCGATGTTCGTGGTGATTCTCTGGCCACTCTGGTCTACACGTCGGGCACGACCGGCACCCCGAAAGGTGTCGAGCTGACGCATCACAACTTCGTCGGCACGACGCTGGGTCTGGGGCAAGTCCTGCCGCAGTACCAGTACAACGAGAACTCACGCCTCCTGTTGTTCCTCCCAGTCGCGCACGTCCTGGCGCGCCTGGTCATGCATGCCTTCGTGGCCGGCCGAGGGCGACTTGCTTTCTCACCAAACATCAAGAACCTGCTTCCCGACATTCAGGCCTTTAAACCATCGATCCTTCTGGCGGTGCCTCGCGTCCTTGAAAAGGTTTACAGCGCGGCGTCAGCAAAGGCGGCGAAGGGCACAAAGCTGCGTATCTTCCAGTGGTCGGCCAAACAGTCTCGCCTGTATGCACGTGCAGAGCGCTCGGAAACAAGCACTCCCCTGTCGCTGAGAGTCAATCATGGGATCGCGACGGCTTTGGCGTTGCGCAAGATCCAGGCGGCATTGGGTCCCAATATTGAGCTGATTATTTCCGGTGGCGCGCCCCTGGCACCGGAACTTGCTGAGTTCTTCTCCGGCCTCGATCTCACGTTGGTTCAGGGCTACGGGCTGACCGAGACAACCGGCCCGATCGCCGTGCAACATGCCGATTACACGCCGTTTAACACGGTCGGCAGTGTTGTTCCCGGAAACGAAATCAAGATCTCCGAGCACGGTGAAATTCTGGTGCGCGGCGTATCTGTTTCAACCGGCTATCACAACTTGCCTGATGAGACTGCTGAATCGTTTGAGGATGGGTGGTTCCACACGGGCGATCTAGGAACGATTGACCCGCACACTGGTCACCTGTCGATTACGGGGCGCCGCAAGGAACTCCTGGTAACGGCCGGTGGCAAGAACGTGTCGCCCGAGGTACTCGAAGAACAGCTTCAGACACATCCGCTGATCGGACATGTGATCGTAGTGGGCGATAATCGGCCCTACATTGGTGCACTCATCACCCTCGATTCAGATATGCTCGCCAACTGGCTGGTCGCACATAATCTGCCAGTTGTTGATCCCTCGGTTGCAATGCGCATGCCGGAAGTCCAGCATTCTTTGCAGCGGGCCATCGACAGAGCCAACCGCGCTGTTTCGCGAGCCGAGTCGATTCGTCGCTTCCGCCTCGTCGACACCGTGTTTACCGTTGAGGACGGGTACCTGACCCCCTCGTTGAAACTTCGTCGCTCGAAAGTGCTGAAGGATTACGCGCGGGAAGTGGATGCCCTGTACGAGGAAGGCCTGGCCGAGCGTAATGCGACTGTACGTGCGCGTCAGCCGCACGCGAGACCTGCGTCCACGGTGAGCAGGAAACTGCGGTCCTGGCTGCGGCGCTAGTTGAGGTGGACTACCGCACCCCTGCGTGCCGATTGCTGTGCTGCCAGCATGATGTCCAGTGACCGGATAGCCGATGCTGCGTCCGGCTGAGGTGTGTGACCAGTGCGCACAGCGTCAGTGAACGTGCGCAGCATGACGCCATCCATATCTTCACCGTATCCCAGCCATGCGGCTTGCCCACAGGCGGCACCAGACACCCGCGCATCAAAGGGGGCGAATCGCGCGGTACCTCTTGTGCCGATAATGTCGAGGGTAAGGCCACCCCATGTTGGCGCAGCTTCCGGCATGCTCCATGAACAGTCAATTGTGCCGACCAGACCTGACGGATAGCGCACCGTGACGAGTCCGCTGGTCTCCACGTGAACGTCGGGATTATCTGCGCCCAGAATCCGGTTATCGGCAGCCCACACGGATGATGCCTGTTCACCGTCGAGCAGCATGTCCAGAATGTCAGCGATGTGGACGACATGGTCGACGAGGGAACCGCCACCGGCCTGATCCGGATCAGTGAACCAGGTGCGGCCACCACTGGGGATTTTCCCGTTATTCGAGCCGGCGAAGCCCACCAGATCGCCCAGCTGGCCGTGATCAACTCGCGTCTTGAGTTCTCGGCATGCTGTTGAAAAACGCACCGGATAAGCGGTCATCAGGAAGACTCCTGCCTGACGGCATGCATCCCACATGGCGACAGCATCGTCATGACTGGTGGCGATCGGTTTTTCACACAGGACGTGATATCCACGCTCAGCCGCCCATTCGACCATGCGCCTGTGTTCGGTATTTTCGGAGCAGACGATCACTGCGTCCGGCCCCCATTGTTCTAACTCCTCACACGTGTCGACGTAGGGCACACCGAGCGCGCGGGCTCCTTTTCTGCCGCGCCATGCAGGGCTGGGGCGTCCTGCCCTGTGTGAATCCGGGTCGGTGCACATCAATTCGACGCCGTCCATGCCCATGAGGGCTGTGGCGTATCCCTCGGCATGCATGTGTGCGAACGACAACAGTCCGATACGAATGGTTTTCATCTCACAACTCCACTACCGCATCGCGATGGGCTGACAGGCGAACCGCGTCTGCCAGCTTCAGCGCTTCGACCGCGTCTTCTGCACTCACCCTCGGCGTTGAGCCGGTGGACATGGACTCCATGAAGTCGCTCAGTTCTGCGTAGTAGGGGTCGGCCGGGGATCCTGATGTGGTCGGCAGCATTGATGCGTCAGTTGGTGCGTCGCTGCGGACCTGCAGAGGTGGGTGAGCTGTTGAATCGTGCTCCAGACACCCGTCGGTTCCCGCAACATGGAATGAAGTGCGAAATGGTGTGCCCACCGGCCCCCACGTCGCGCGCACATTCGAGATCGCTTCGTCCTCATGACGCAATGTCGCCTGAGCAACGCTCACGCGCCGTCCATAGGGAGCAGTGGCATGGCGCAGTGTTGCATACACGCTGCGTACCTCTCCCAGCACCCATCGGGCAATATCAAGGTCATGGATCATGAGATCATCGACAATTCCACCGGATTTTTCCTCGTCAGCGAACCACGAGGCCCATTGCGGGAACGTGCCGGTCCGGTTCAGACGTGCTACCGCCGGGCGGCCGATATATCCGCTGGAGACGGCATCGTGGAGGGTGGCATATTCCGGGAAATACCGCACGACATGCGCGACGTACAGTGCGTTGTCGCGTGCGCGTGACAATTCAAGCAGCTGCTGTGCTGTCGGCGCGTCCAGTGCCAGCGGTTTTTCACAGATGACCTGGCGCCCGGCGTCCAGACCGGCGCGCACAGCTTCCTCGTGTGCGTATGTTGGTGTCAGGACATCGATCACCTGGGATTGTGCGACCAGGTTCTCGAGCGTGGCAACGACGCGTCCGGTGGAGAACTCCGCGCACAGCTCGTTGGCGTCTTCCTTCGAATAGACGAGGATGTCAACGCCCAGTGACCGCCACGCTGACATGTGGGATCGCGCAATGCCGCCAGCTCCGACCAAACCTACTGTTATGCGCCGGTCACCACTCATAGATCTACTCTACGCTGAAGTCGAGAATTTTTCTTAAATACTGACCAGTGAATGATTCGTCGACGGCGGCAACATCTTCAGGTGTGCCCTCAGCCACGACCTGGCCACCGCCGGATCCCCCTTCAGGGCCCATGTCAATGATCCAATCCGCGCACTTGATGACATCCAGGTTGTGCTCAATCACGATGACCGTATTGCCTTTATCAACCAGTGTCTGCAACACCATCAAGAGCTTGCGAATGTCTTCGCTATGCAGACCCGTCGTCGGCTCGTCCAGAACATACACTGATCGTCCTGAGGAGCGTCGCTGCAGTTCGGACGCCAGTTTTACACGCTGAGCTTCGCCACCGGAGAGTGTCGTGGCGGCCTGTCCCAGCCGCACGTACCCCAGGCCAACCTCGACGAGCGTGTTGAGATGACGAGCGATACGCGGCAGCGACTGGAAGAACTCCGCCGCTTCCGAGATGGACATATCCAGAACATCTGCCACTGTCTTGCCCTTGTAGTGGACTTCCAGTGTCTCCCTGTTGTACCGCTTGCCGTGACACACCTCGCACGGCACATACACGTCGGGCAGGAAGTTCATTTCAATGCGAATCGTGCCGTCGCCCTTGCAGGCTTCGCACCTGCCGCCCTTAACATTGAAGGAGAAACGTCCCGGCATGTAGCCGCGAACCTTGGCTTCATGCGTTTGTGCGAAAAGCTGGCGAATCAGGTCCCACACCCCGGTGTAGGTAGCTGGGTTCGAACGCGGGGTGCGTCCAATGGGTGACTGGTCCACATGAATCACCTTGTCGAGGTGATCCAGACCGGTGATCGCGCGGTGGCGTCCCGGAACCATGCGCGCCCCATTGAGGCGGGATGCGAGGGACCGATACAGAATCTGGTTAACCAGAGTGGATTTGCCCGATCCTGACACGCCCGTCACGGCGATGAACACTCCGAGAGGGAATGACACGGTGAGGTTATCGAGGTTGTTTTCACGCGCGCCTTTCACTGTGATGACGCGGGAGCGGTCCACCGGCCTGCGTTCGGTTGGAATGGCAATGGACCGGCGCCCCGACAGGTACTCCCCTGTCAACGAGTTCCGATTCTTCTTCAACTCCTCCACGCTTCCGGAGTACACGACCCATCCGCCGTTTTCTCCGGCACCCGGTCCGATGTCCACGACCCAGTCGGCCGCTTCAATCGTTTCTTCGTCATGTTCGACGACGATCAGCGTGTTGCCGAGGTCGCGAAGGCGCTTCAAAGTGGCGATCAGGCGCTGGTTGTCGCGTTGATGCAGGCCGATGGATGGCTCATCCAGGACGTACAGAACCCCGACCAGTCCCGACCCGATCTGGGTTGCCAGCCGGATACGCTGAGCTTCACCACCGGAAAGGGTTCCGGCCGCCCTCGACAATGTCAGGTACGTCAGCCCCACATCGTTGAGAAACTTCAAGCGGGCGATGATTTCCTGCAAAATGGGGCGCGCAATGAACTGCTGTCGCTGGTCGAGCTCGAGCTCACTCATGAAACGCTCGAGATCAGCAATCGACAGGTTCGACACCTCGGCAATGTTCAGGCCACCGATGCGCACAGCCAGCACTTCCGGCTTCAGGCGGGCACCCTGACACACGGGGCATGGCACCTCACGCATGTACGCTTCCAGGCGTTCCAACGTTCGATCCGACTCAGTTTCCTCACGCTTGCGTTCGATGTAGTTGACAGCGCCTTCGAAGCCAGTCGTGTAGGAACGCTCGCGCCCCCACCTGTTACGGAACTTGACTTTCACTTCGTAGTCTTTGCCGTACAGGATCGCCTGGCGCGCCTCACTGGGCAGCTCCTTCCACGCAGTCCTGGTCGAAAAGCCGAGCTCCTTACCGAGGGATTTCAGCAAGCGTACGTGATACTTAACGTTCCGGCTCCACGGTGCGACAGCCCCATCCTCAAGGGACAGTTCTTCGTCGGGAACGACGAGGTCAGGGTCGACTTCCAGCCGCGAGCCGATTCCCATACATTCAGGACATGCACCGTAAGGAGCGTTGAATGAGAATGTGCGAGGCTCGATCTCTTCAAGTGCAAGTGGATGGTCGTTCGGGCAGGCGCGCTTTTCAGAGTAGCGGCGCCGCCTGTTCGGATCGTCCGCGTCCAGATCCACGACGTCAATGACGACCAGGCCTTCCGACAGCCCCAGCGCTGTTTCTACCGAGTCAGTCAGACGCTGCTTCATACCGTCGCGCACCACCAGTCGGTCGATGACGACTTCGATGGTGTGTTTCAGCTTCTTCTCAAGGGTCGGCGCGTTCTCCAAACGCACCACTTCACCGTCAATCAATGCGCGTGAATAGCCGGCAGCGCGCAGATCGTCAAGTAATTCGCGGTACTCACCCTTGCGGCCACGCACAACGGGTGCGAGGACCTGGAAGCGGGTGCCCTCCTCCATCGAGCGCACACTGTCCACGATCTGCTGCGGGGTCTGGGCGGTGATTTCAGCGCCACACGCCGGACAGTGCGCAGTGCCCGCCCGTGCGAACAAAAGACGCAGGTAGTCGTGGATTTCAGTGATCGTGCCCACCGTTGATCGCGGGTTACGTGAGGTGGATTTCTGATCGATGGACACTGCCGGAGAGAGGCCTTCGATGAAGTCAACGTCAGGTTTGTCCATCTGACCAAGGAACTGGCGCGCATATGACGACAGGGATTCAACGTAGCGGCGCTGCCCCTCGGCAAAAATGGTATCGAATGCGAGAGATGACTTTCCGGAGCCGGACAGGCCGGAAAAGACGATCATCGCGTCGCGAGGTAACTCGAGGTTGACGCTTTTGAGGTTGTGCTGGCGCGCTCCGCGCACGATCAACTGGTCTGACACCCCTCGATCCTACGGCTCCGGCGCGATTCTCGCACATCTGTTCCATGTGGGTGGGTGCGCAGGATCTGTTCATGCATTCAGGCGCGCCGCGATCGCAATGCTGGGATAATTGACCTATGCGTATCTATGTCGTTGAGTACACGTATGACACCAAGTTGAATTCTCTGACGCAGGATTTCCGCCCGGCGCACCGCCGTTTCCTGCGGGATCTGTATGCGAAAGATGTTCTGCTGTCCTCAGGTTGGCTCCGCGATGCGATGCATGAGGGTGCCCTCATCATCTTGAAGGCAGAGTCCGCCAATGTGGCGCTGAAGATCCTCGAGGATGATCCGTTCTACGTTCAGGGGTTCATCATTGATCGGCGCATCATGCAGTGGGAACCGACCATCGGCAGCCTGGCCGAAGAATTCGACACGAAGTTCCCGTACTCGTAGATTTCGGCTGCCTCTAGTCGACCAGCCCTTTGAGAGCCCGAGCCACCAGCTCCGGCTTCTCAACGGCGCTCATATGCCGCGCCTGAGGGATGCGTGCCACCTGCACAGTCGCCCCTCCACTGCGGATGGTGCGGGCCAGTTCGTCAGCGCCCGCCCAGTTCAGTGAACCGTCCTCTTCAGCGCTGATCAGGAGGGTTGGAGTGTGGATGCTCGCAACGTCGCCACGCATGTCCGTACTGGCGAGGACCTCGCAGCACTGCGCGTATCCCTCGTCATCACAGTTTTCGAAGATCCTGCGAATCGCCTCAACGCGGTCAGCACCCTCCCCCGAAGCAAATTCAGGCATGAACCAGCGCTCGAACGTTGCGTCCACCAGGCTTGCTGTGCCGTCGCGACGCACAGCCCCAGCCTTGTCGTACCACTGATCAGGCTGACCATTGATCGGCCCGGCACTCATGACGGTGAGGCTGCGCACCCGCTGAGGATGTGTGATTGCAGTAGCCATGGCGACCATGCCACCCAGTGACAGTCCGGCGCAATGAAACGTATCGACGCCGTGATCATCCAACGCGCCAAGCAATGCTTCCACAATGTCGGTCATCTTCAGTTCACGGTCGACCGGAGCAATCGGTGTTCCCCCGTGCCCGGGCAGATCGTAGAGGACAATATAAAAATCGTCGCGAATCAAGGGGATGACGCTCTCCCACATGTCGTGGCTTGATCCCAGTGAATGTCCCAGCACCAACGCCGGAGCATCCTCGTTTCCCAGGATCGTCAGCGGCAGCTTCCATGCAGTCATCTTCAACTCCTTCACGTGGTATCTCCGCACTGTCAGTCTAGTGGCGCACCGTCCGTTTCAGCCTTTCGCTGGTGGCGCAATGAGTATGCGCGATGCGCCGCTTCGATGAGGATACAGGCGGTGAGGCCGCACGCGAGGATCACCCATCCGTCGTGCGCTGCCGGCCACTCCAGCGCAAAGAAATTGCGGACGAATGGGATGAATACTCCCGCGACAGCGCAGGTCAGCATGAATGCAATCAGTCCGGCGCGCCACGAATTGACCGGGCGTGCGGTAATGGACAGGAGCCACAGTGCACCACACATCAACGACAACGCGGCAGCGGTTTGGCCCTCCACTTGTCCTACGCCCACCATCCAGTACGCAATCAACGCAGCTGCAGCCAACACGCACCCTGATGGAACGGCCAGGCCGAGCACGCGCTTCAAATATCCGCTGACGTATCGTCGCCTGTTCGGTCCCAGCGCGATGAAGAATGCCGGGATTCCGATGGTCAGCGCATCAATGTAAGTGAAGTGACGGGGCAGGAACGGGTAGTGCCAGGCGGCAAGGGCACAGATGACGGCAATGAGGCTGGCGTAGACCGTCTTGGCCAGGAAGAGCGCGGAGACACGTTCCATATTCGCCATGATGCGCCGCCCTTCAGCGACGACCCCTGGCAGAGCTGCAAACGCTCCATCGACCAGCACGATCTGCGCCACCGCTTTCGTGGCGCGGGCACCGCTGCCCATCGCGATTCCCAGGTCGGCATCTTTCAGGGCAAGTGCGTCATTGACGCCGTCACCCGTCATCGCGACAGTATGCCCGCGAGACTGTAATGCCCGCACCATTGCGCGTTTCTGCTCCGGAGTGACACGTCCGAACACATCATGATCCATCACGGCCTGCACGAACGCGTCGCTGTCCATGTCCTCAGGCAGGGTGCGCGCATCAATCCCGCGAATCGTCGCTTGGTCCTCACGCAATGAGGCCACGTTCGCAATAGCCTGCACAGTCGCGGGATTGTCACCTGATATCACACGTACCCGCACGCCCTGCCGACGGAAATACTCCATTGTGTCAGCAGCGTCGGGGCGGATCTGTTCACGCAGGACGATCAGCGTGTTCGGCTGAAGTCCCTGCGGCAGTTCCTCCCCCATTAACGAGGGCGCTGCCGGCGCACAGCTGAGCACCACAACGCGAAGTCCCTGGTCGGCAACGCGCGTGACGTGATCCAGCACATTCGCGTCAGTCACCGTCATTTCCGGAGCGCCCAGCACCCAGGCCTGCTCTCCATCACTGAATCCCGACCATTTGCGTGTCGAATTGAATGGGACGCTCCAGTTGGCAGACAGGTCAGCTGGCTCCACCTCGAGTGCCTGCGCCTTCAGATGAGCAACGATCGCTTCCGCAGTTGCGTTGTGTGTGGAAGCATTGAGTGTCAACAGTGCGCGGACGGCACCCTCGTCAATTCGGTCACCGCTGTCACCCGCGCCTAGGGGAATCATGGAATCGACGCTCACTCCGCCAGTGGTCAGCGTTCCCGTTTTGTCAACGCAAAGGGCATCCACACGCGCGAGGACTTCCACCGCGGGAAGCTCATTGACGAGGACTTTGCGCCGTGCCAGTGTTGCCGCGCCGAGGGCGAAGTTCATGGAGGTCAGCAGAACCAGGCCCTGCGGGATCATACCGACAACTGCCGCGACCGCCAGGACGAGTGCGTGCCGCCATCCACCACTGAGTGGATCGAGGCGGATCTGCGACCATACGATCAGCGCGGTGACGGGCACAATCAGCCACGAAATGACCCGCAGGACGCGGTTAATGCCCTGCTGAATCTCGGAGGTGGTGCGCGTGAACCGGCGGACCTGTTCAGTGAGTGTGTGGGCGTAAACGGCGTTGCCGACAACAGTGGCTTCGATAAGGCCGCCGCCTGAGACGACGGCGGTGCCGGCCAGGACGCGGTCACCCTGCTTTTTTCTGATCGGTACGGATTCGCCCGTCAACAAAGATTCGTCAATGTCGAGGCTGTGGGAAGACTGCACGATTCCATCGACGGGAACCTGGTCCCCCAGGCGCAGCTCGATGATGTCGCCGCGTACCACGTCTTCCGACAGGACCTCGCGCTCTTCACCATCCCGCCACACCAGCGAATGCGGCGCGTCGACAATCGCCAGAGAATCGAGCGTTTTCTTCGCGCGGTATTCCGCCGCGATACCGATGATGGCGTTGAGTACCATCACGCCGCCGAACACTGCGTCCCGCCAGTCCCCCACAATCAGTACCACAACAATTGCGGAGGTAAGGATCGTGTTGAACAGGGTGAAAACATTCGCTCGCGCTATTGATCCGAGCGAGCGGGACGTCTTCGTATGGTGATGGTTGACCTCACCCTGACGGGTGCGTTCTTCCACTTGCGCGGCCGTGAGGCCGGATGGCCCGGGTACTGGCATCAGTCCACTGACGGACGAGGCTCAGTATGCTGCTCGTCGGAGTCAGCGACCTCACGCACCGAGGAGCGTGCCGCATCCTGCTCGGCCTTGGCACTGCGATTAATCGGCTGAGGTGCCCGCTGGGCGTTTGAGTGGCGTGACTTCAGGATCGAGGCAATCACCGTGATGATCAGCGTTCCGGCGATGACGGCAAGTGAGAGCGGTGTGCCCACCTCGGGGACGCTTTCGAAGCCCTGTCCACCGTTAATGAACGGCAACGTGTTCTCATGCAGGGCGTGCAAAATGAGCTTCACGCCGATGAAGCCAAGAATGACGGCCAGGCCGTAGTGAAGGTACACGAGACGATCAAGCAGTCCGTCGATCAGGAAGTAGAGCTGACGCAGGCCCAGCAGGGCGAAGGCGTTGCACGCGAAGACCAGGTACGGCTCTTTCGTGAGGCCGAAGATTGCCGGAATGGAGTCAAACGCAAACATGAGGTCGGCTGACCCCAGAGCGAGGACCACCAGCAGCAGCGGTGTCACAGCAGTCCTTCCGCCATGGCGATAGAGGAACCGGTCCGAGTAATACCCGTCGGTGACGGGAACGATGCGGCGCACGAGGCGGATGAACCCGTTTTCACCCTGTTCGGATTCTTCCTCGTCTCCGCCGGTCCCCTGGCGTGCCTGAGAGTATGCCGTCCATAGCAGCCATGCACCGAAGATAAAGAAGACCCAGGAGAAGCGCTCAATCAGTGCGGCACCGATCAGGATGAAGATCAGGCGCATGATGAGCGCAATGATGATGCCGCTGAGCAGCGCTTTTTGCTGATATTCTCGCGGCACTCTAAACGAATTCATAATGATGACAAAGACGAACAAGTTGTCGAGCGACAGGGACCATTCGGTGATCCAGCCGCCGTAGAACTCTCCGGCATACTGGCCGCCATAAATCGCCCAGATCCCGATTCCGAATAGCATCGCGAGAGAAACGTAGCCCACAGTCCACAATGCCGCCTCTTTCATGGTGGGGGCGTGCGGTGTACGGACATGACCGATGATGTCGATAGAAATAAGCACAATGACGACGAGGCCTAGGCCGACCCAGCCGAGCGCGTGAACGTCCACGTAAAACCTTCCGTGTTCGGGGTGATACAGCCGAGGTCTGGTCCGCCTGTCTGCGACAGGCCTCGGTACCGGGTTCGCTGCGCGCACGTAGCGTCCCGAGATGACGATACCGGGTTAAAGGATTACTCCCCTCGTGGATCTCATACTACCGCGTTCAGACGCCCCGGAATCAGTTTGCTTCCTTCATCTGTCGAAGCTCACGTTTGAGATCCGCCACCTCGTCACGCAGCCGGGCGGCCAGCTCGAACTGAAGATCGCCTGCCGCCGCATGCATCTGCGCTGACAGGTCGTCAATGAGCTGCGCCAGTTCAGCTTCAGCCTGAAGTCCCAGTCGTTCACGGGTATCCCTGGCGTGGCGCAACACGTCGTCGCTGGCTCGGGCATGTCCGATGGGCTTGCCGGAGCGTTCCTGACGGTACCCACCTTCCAGCAGTGATTCCGTGTCAATGTCCTCGCGTGCGAGCATGTCTGTCACGTCAGCGATCTTCTTGCGCAGAGGTGTCGGATCAATGTGATGTTTTTCGTTATAGGCAATCTGCTTGGCTCTGCGCCTTTCGGTTTCCTCAATCGCCGCACGCATCGAATCGGTGATGTTGTCGGCGTACATGTGAACCTCGCCCGACACGTTACGGGCTGCGCGGCCAATCGTCTGAATGAGGGAACGCGTTGAGCGCAGGAACCCTTCCTTGTCCGCATCCAGAATGGACACGAGCGATACTTCGGGCAGGTCGAGGCCTTCTCGAAGCAGGTTGATCCCGACAAGGACGTCGAACTTGCCCTGACGCAGTTCCCGCAACAGTTCCACGCGGCGCAACGTGTCGACATCCGAGTGCAGATATTCGACGCGAACGGAGCGTTCGGCCAGATACGTGGTGAGGTCTTCTGCCATTTTTTTGGTCAATGTGGTGACGAGGACGCGTTCATTGCGTTCCACACGCACCCGGACTTCTTCGAGCAGGTCATCAATCTGTCCCGAGGTAGGCTTCACAATCACCTTCGGATCGACCAGGCCAGTTGGGCGAATGATCTGTTCAACAACTCCGTCGCAACGCTCGAGCTCGTAGGGGCCGGGTGTGGCCGACAGATACATGGTCTGCCCGATGCGCTCAACAAATTCATCCCACTTCAGTGGCCGGTTGTCCATTGCCGAGGGAAGACGGAAACCATGATCGACGAGGGTGCGTTTACGCGACATGTCACCCTCGAACATGGCACCGATCTGCGGAACCGTGACGTGAGATTCATCGATAATGAGCAGGAAATCGTCCGGGAAATAATCCAGGAGAGTGTGCGGCGGCGTGCCGGGGCCGCGACCGTCAATATGGCGTGAATAGTTCTCCACACCCGAGCAGGTGCCGACTTCCTTGAGCATTTCCAGATCATAGGTTGTGCGCATGCGCAGTCGCTGCGCTTCGAGAAGTTTGCCCTGAGATTCGAACCATTCGAGGCGTTCGGCCAGTTCATCCTCAATCGACTTGATCGCACGCTTCATACGCTCTTCGCCAGCGACATAGTGAGAGGCCGGAAACAGGTAGATCTGGTCAACGTCACGTATTACGTCACCTGTCAGCGGGTGCAATACGGCGAGCTGGTCGATTTCATCACCGAACATTTCGATGCGGATGGCGAGTTCCTCGTACACCGGGATGATCTCGATGGTGTCCCCGCGCACACGGAACGTGCCGCGGGTGAATGACATGTCGTTGCGCACGTACTGCATATCCACGAAGGCGCGCAGCAAATCGTCGCGGTCAATGACCATTCCTCGCTGCAAATCCACCATACGTGCCACGTATTCTTCAGGCGTGCCCAGGCCGTAAATGCAGGACACCGATGAGACCACAACCGTGTCCCGACGCGTCAGCAATGAGTTGGTTGCCGAATGTCGCAGGCGTTCAACCTCGTCATTAATGGAGGAGTCTTTTTCAATATAGGTGTCTGTCTGGGGCACGTATGCTTCAGGCTGGTAGTAGTCGTAGTACGACACGAAGTATTCGACCGCGTTCCTGGGCAGGAATTCGCGGAACTCGGCGGTGAGCTGAGCGGCCAGCGTCTTGTTGGGCTCCATGATCAGGGCGGGACGCTGAATCTGTTCGATGAGCCAGGCGGCCGTTGCCGTCTTGCCGGTGCCGGTCGCGCCCAGCAGCACGACATGTTGTTCCCCACCGTTGATGCGTTCGGCAAGCTCACGAATCGCGTGTGGCTGGTCGCCTGAAGGGGAATACTCCGCGATCACTTCGAAAGGATGTTCCTGGCGTAAGATTCGTTGCCCGCTCATACGTCCCACCGTAGTCGCTGCAGACTGCTACCGCCTCCCGCCCATGGAGCAAGTGTCCTAGACTCGTATCTATATGAGTGCCTGCATGCGCCATAAGACCAGAGTTGTCTTCGATGAAGGTGGATTACCGTGACACATACTGCTGATCAGCCCCAATGGTGGAAGTCCTCGACTGTTTACCAGATCTATCCTCGGTCTTTTCAAGACTCCAACGGTGACGGCATCGGTGACATTCCCGGCATTACCTCGCGAGTGCCGTATCTGAAGAAACTCGGTGTTGACATCGTGTGGCTGTCTCCCCTGTACCGCTCCCCTATGGCCGACATGGGATACGATATTGCGGATTATCAGGATGTTGATCCGATGTTCGGTACCCTCGATGATCTTGATGAGCTGATCACGCAGCTGCACGCACACGACATGCGCCTGATCATGGATCTTGTAGTTAATCACACCTCCAACCGGCACCCCTGGTTCCAGGAGGCGCTCGACCCCGCATCAGACAAGCGCGACTGGTACATCTGGCGCGACCCGCGCCCGGGAGCAACCCCCCACGAGGTGCCGGCAGGGCAGCGCCGCGGTGATGAGCCTAACGACTGGACTGCGGCATTTAACGGCCCGTCATGGACGTGGCACGAAGCCTCCCAGCAATACTACCTGCACCTGTTTGCGCCTGAGCAGCCGGATTTGAACTGGGACAACCCTCAGCTGCGCCAGGCGATCTTCGAGATGATGCGCTGGTGGCTTGACCGAGGCGTTGACGGCTTCCGCATGGACGTCATTAACCTGATTTCCAAGCCTGAAGGATTCGACCAGCCTGGCGAAGGCTCTATCACATCGGCCGCTTTCGGCCCGCACTTCCACGAGTACATCCAGCAAATGCACCGCGAGGTGTTCGACCGCTATCCCGACCGCGTGTTCTTCACCGTCGGTGAGACACCGGGTGCCACACCCCATGATGCGATTTTGACCTCTGATCCGGCGCGCCGCGAGTTGGATATGATCTTCCAGTTCGAGCACATGGGGCTGGACAGTGCTGACGGGGACAAGTACCACATTCGCGATCTGCATTTGCCTGACATGAAGCGCAACCTTGCGCGCTGGTCGCAGGAACTGGCTGGAAAGGGCTGGAACTCCCTGTACCTGTCGAACCACGATCAGCCGCGTCCCCTGTCGCGCTATGGCGATGAGGAGAATCACCGCTACCATTCAGCCACCGCATGGGGCGCGATGCTGCACGCTCACCCGGGCACACCGTTCGTGTTCGAAGGCGAAGAGATCGGCATGTCGAACTACCCGTGGTCCGGTATCGACCAGTTCAAGGATGTGGAAACGATTGGTCAGTGGCGCCAGTCAGTCACCCTCGACGGCCAGGATCCTCAGGCAGTGTGGCCGGCGATCGTGAAGATGAGCCGCGACAATGCCCGCACCCCGATGCAGTGGGATGCGACCGAGAACGCCGGATTCACGACCGGTGAACCGTGGCTGCCGGTGAACCCGAATTATGAGACGGTCAACGCGCAGGCACAGGTTGACCAGGCAGGCTCCACGTTCGAGTTCTACCGCGCGATGATCGCGCTGCGCAAGGAGTATCCGATTCTGGTCGAGGGTGACTTCGAGCTGGTCGAGCCAGATGATCCATCAATGTGGTGGGTGCGGCGCACGTTGGGCGGCCAGGTGCTCGATGCGGTGGCGAATATGTCCTCGCATTCCATTGCCTGCGCTGTCCCCGACGGCGACGTGATCTTGTCGAACCGTCGTCACGACAACGGGGATGACTGGGAGTACGCGGCTCTGGCCCCGTGGGAAGTCCGGTGGGTGATCCACCCAGCTTAAGTGCTCACCCGACCAGGGTGCTGCCCAGGTAAACGGCCACGAGAATCAGCCCGACCCCGGCGATGCGCTGAGAGATCAGTGCTCGCGAAGGGGCGGGCTGTTCCGATGCTTGCGTGCCGCGTACCAGAAGCTTCCAGATGATCTGCGGGCGGATGACCATCAGGAGGCCAAGGGCGCCAAAAAGGACGACGAAAAACCACAACATAAGGTGATTTTACAAATTCTGCCCGCGAACCACAGCGACGATTCGCTCCGCCTCGTCAGGATCGGTGCGTCCTGGCTGCTGTGCCGGAGCACGCATATGCACTTCGGCCGCTCCGGTGCGGTGGATCACAGAGGCGACATTGTGCGAGCGCAAACCGCCTGACACGAGGATGATCATCTCTCCAGCTGCGCGGTCTGTCAGGTGGCGAATATTCTCCACGTTGACCACAGACGCATCACCGCCGGTGGTAAGCACTCGATCGAATCCCGCACAAATAAGCTGGTCGAGGCTTCGGTCCATATCCTGCACGGTGTCGAAGGCACGGTGGAAAGTCAGTGGTCTCTCCCCGGCCGCGTCGCGCCACAGTGACAGCACATCCTGATCGATCTCGTGGTCACTGGTCAGCCCACCGACGACAAAACCCACCGGTATGTCGGTGTGGTCGGTGCGTTCACGCAGGCGTCGCATCGCCTCGGCAATGTCGCGTTCCTCACCGGAGGGCATCACGAATGTGCCGGGACGGGGGCGGATCAGCACCTGCATCCCGCCTGACGGTGCGACGCTGAGCGCGCTGTCCACCACTCGATCAGAAGGAGTCAGGCCTCCGCAGCTCAGGTCATCGCACAGCTCGACTCTGTCGATGCCCATCTGTGAGGCAATCTGCACTCCCTCAGTGTCTTCAACACATAGCTCGATAACCGTCATTGATCTTCCAGTCGTTCCACATCTGCCGGTTCGCAGCCTGGGCACCCAGGATCGCGGCTCCCCACTTCCCTGCCTCTGCGCCCAGGCGGGCCGTCACAATTTCGGGAGGTGTTCGCCACGCCATCAGGTCACGCAGGTGACAGCGCACCGGTTCCAGCAACGTCTCACCGGCGTTGGACAGGCCCCCGCCGACAACGAAGCGGGTGGGGTCGAGGGCGAAGGTGAGGTGCGCGAAACACAGGGCCAGCGCGTAAGTGGCGGTATCCCATACCTCATCTGCAATGGGGTCGATTCCCAGCAGATCCTCTACCGTGCGAGCTGTTGCCTCTTTGCCGGTCTTCTGCGTGAAGCGTCGCGCGATGGCTTTTGCTGATGCGTACACCTCCGTGCAGCCTCGCTGTCCGCACGTGCATGTTTCACCATTCGGAATGACCGGCGTGTGGCCAACTTCTCCGGCGCTGAAGGCATCACCTGCCCACGGTCGGTTACCGTGGCAGATGGCTGCCGAAATGCCGGTGCCGATGGGAACCATGATGAAGGTGGGTGCGCCCTGGCCAGCGCCCAGGAGACCTTCAGCCAATCCTGCTGCCCGCCCGTCATGTCCGAGGCGCACCGGCCGTAAGCATGCTTCCTGCATGCGCTGGGCAAGGTTCACGTTCTTCAGTTCGAGGTTAGACGCATACTTGATAACGCCGGCCTCTTCGTCCACCACACCAGGTGTGATGACACCGATTCCGGCGACCTCTGGCCACTTGTCCACGATCGTCCGGGCGACGTGGCACGCTTGTTCGACCACGTTGCCCGGACGCGTGTCCAGGTGTACAGCATCGGTGACGTGTCCAGCTGAGTCCACCAGGAATGACTTGATGGACGTACCGCCAACATCAACCCCCGCAACCACGGTGTTCAAGAGATAAACACCTCTACGTCCAGTTTGGCGTCGGTCACATCCTCATCGAATGGGAACATCGGTCGGTCAATGCGGCGATGTCCCAGACGAATCAGATCCTGATCAACTCCGCCTGGAGTCAGTGCCATCATCCAGTCGGCCTGTGCCTTGTACAGATCCGGTTCCAGGTAGCCGATCTTGACTACCACGACATCGGGATCATCGATCGACAGCCCCAGTCGCTCATATTGCACGCGGGAATGGTATTGCATGCGCTGAGAGGTCACAATGACAGTCAGGCTATTGATCTTCAACGCACAGGTGCGACCACCCTCAGGATCATCGATTACTCGGAGCACTGTCGCGTGGACCTTTTGCGGTCCAGGTTCACGCGTATCGATGTGCGCGCCCAGCTCAACATCGACCTGTGCCCCTTCACCGGCCTGATCCGCCACCTCCACGGCATTCGGATCAACCAGCGATGCATACAGAACGTTGAGCGCCTCATCCTTTACCGGTGCCCACTCCAGGAGCTCCGACAGCGCGGCCGTGCAGTCGTCAGCACCGCCAGCACCGGGGTTGTCTCCGGAATCCGAAATGAAGAACGGACGCGGAGCGTCGAGGGCGTGCTCAAGGCATTCGCTCATGGTCCCCACGGGTGCAACGAATTCGAACTGATCGCGTACATCCCAGAAATGCTGAGCCAGACGCAGAGCCTGAGCTTTCACGTCCTCAGCGTCATCGCCTGTGACCACAACGGCTCCCTGGCAACGTGGCTGATCCGCCCATGCGAATCCGACCCAGATTGCCGCGTCAAGAATACCGGGACGTTTTTCAACCTCCGGAACCATGGCATACAGCGACTTGGCTGGTTCAATACGTGTCGATGTCTTCTCACCAGGCAGCAGCACTGGCACGTGAACCAGTGCCTTAGCCGGCCTGCCTTTGCCACTGATCAGTCGTTCCACTAGGTTCACCGCTGCTCGCTTGCGCGATTCGAACGCATCCTCATGGGGTGCCATCCTGTAGCAGGTGAGCAGATCGCATCCTGCGAACAGGGCTCGGGACACGTTTCCGTGCAGATCCATGGAGGTCGAGATCAGGGGTTTATCTCCGACAACTGCACGGACGGCTGTGATCAGGTCACCCTCGGTATCGTCGTATCCCTGAGCGGTCATGGCGCCGTGGATGTCGAAGAAGACTGCGTCGACAGGTGCAACGGCGGTTAAGCCATCAACTATTTCCTGCCGCCAGGCTTCGTAGTCTGAACGCAGCACCTGGCCGCCCGGCAGTGCGCGGGCGTGAAGGATCGGGATCCATTCGACCTGGCGCGCCCAGTCCTCGTCCATCCACGTGTAACGTGCGAGCAGCTCGTCACCGCGGCTGACCTGGAAATCCTTTTCAGTTGAAACGTATGGGGTAAAAGTCGAGGACTCGATGTGGAGCCCACAAATTGCTATTCGCGGAAGAGTCATGTTTTTTCCTATTTCACCAGTTCTGTTTAGCGACCACCCATGCCGGACATGGCGATACCTTTAATCAGGTGTTTCTGAAGAATCATGACCAGGACTGTTGTCGGGATCATTGAAATAATCGCTGCAGCAATCTGCAAATCCCATCGCGTCCCGGTCTGGCTTGAGAACGAGGCAAGACCAATTGGCAAAGTTCCCAAGCGCGAATAGTCGACGGTCACAATCAGCGGCCACAGGTATGAGTTCCAGAAAGACATAAATGTGAAGACCGCCAGCACGGCGATTGCCGACTTGGTCAAAGGAAGAATGATCTGAACGAACGTGCGGATCGGACCGGCACCATCAACACGTGCCGCTTCTTCCAGTTCGAATGGGATACCGCGCATGAACTGACGCATCAGGAATGTGCCAAATGCGCCGAATGCGAATGGGAAGATCAATGCCTGATAGGTGTCAACCCAGCCAAACCATTTCATCACGGTGAACATCGGAACGACCAGAACTTCCTGCGGAACCATCATGGTTCCAAGGAACAGGACGAAGACGAGTTCTCGCCCGCGCCAGCGTAGTCGACTGAATGCGTAACCGGCTGTCGCGGATACGAACAGCACCAGCAGCGTTCCTGCGATGGAGACGATGAAGGAGTTCTTAATGTAGGTCAGGAACGGGCCGTAGGTGAAAACTTCGACGTAATTGCTCCACCGCAGCTTCTCACCAACCAAAGTCGGGGGCATCGAGAAAATCTCGTCCTTCGACTTCAGTGATGAGAAGAATGCGTAGATCAGTGGGGACGCAAAGAGGATGGCTGCGAGCCATACGGTCGCATTCGCCACGATGTCCTTGACGCGCGAGGGTTCACCGCCCAGAAGTCCGGGCTGACTGTGCCTGTTGGCAACCTGCTTTTTCTGTGTCCCCTTCTGGGGTGCCGTGGTTGTTGCGACATCAGTACTCATAGTGGACCCACCTCTTTTGAGCCTTGAACTGGAAAGCTGTGACCAGGATGACCAGAATGAACAGAATCCATGCGCCGGCAGCTGCAACACCGAGCTGCTGGAACTTGAAGCCCTGGTTGTAGATGAACATGACCAGCGGCAGTGTTGCATTTCCAGGCCCACCACCGGTGAGCATTTGCGGCTGGACGAAGACCTGAAGCGAGGTGATGATCGTCATGACTGCAGCGAAGAAAATTGACGGCGACATCATGGGAAGGATGACGCGGAAGAGCATCTGCGCTCCCTTGGCTCCGTCGAGGCGTGCTGCCTCGATAACGGGTTCGGGAAGCTGCTCGAGTGCTGCTGAGAAGATCAGCATGTTGTAGCCCACGCCCTGCCATACCGACATGACAACGATCATGACCATTGCCCATACGGGATCAGCAAGGAAGTTCGGCAGTTGGAAACCGAATACTGATACCGCTATGCCGTTGAAGAGACCCTGAGGCTGGAGCAGCATCTTCCAGACCAGGACGTTGGCAACCATCGGCGTCACTACTGGAATGAAGAAGAGAACGCGGAAAGCGTTGCGTCCCTTGATTCTCGGGCCGAGGAGCAGTGACAGCGTCAGTGCGACAACGATGTTGACAGGTACGTAGGTGACCGTGAAGATGATGGAATTTCGCAGAGCAGGATAGAAGTCAGGATTTTGACCTGACAGCAGGTTGCGATAATTCTCAAGGCCAATGAAGGTTCGTTCGCCAAAGGCTGGCCAGTTGAACAGACTCATCACGACCGACAGGACGACGGGAACGACTGTGAAGAGGCAGAGGCCCGCAAGCGCTGGGCTGACAAAGCCCAGCGCTTGACGGGACTCAATCTTCCGCAGTGAACTCCGCCGATTCGTGACGGCAGGTTGTGCGGTCATTGCGGTCAACCTCACTTATTGCCAAATTGTGCCTGAGCTTGCTCAAGCATCTGAGACATTGGCGTCTGGCCAGTGTAGACCGACACGAGGTTGGGCTGAATGTAGTTGCTAACCTGCGACCACACAGGGGCGGAGTTCTGACCCTGCTGATCCTTGAATGCAGCGTCGAATGCGGCCTTCACTTCTTCCCGGACAGCTTCATCGAAGGAATCGAAGTACTGCGCCTGAGATTCGATACGTGAGGGGTAAGAACGGCCCGAGGAGCTCAGGAGGTCCTGTGCTTCCTTCGACACCAGTGAACCCAGTACCTTCAGTGCGGCGTCACGGTTGTCACAGTTGGCCGAGATACCGAAACCGGAGCCAAGGATAAGGCCCAGAGATCCGTTGTCTCCCTGAGGAAGACGTGTTGCGCCGGCCTTGAAGCCTGCTTCGTTGTTGAAGTAGCCGTAAGCGTTCCAGGTGCCGTCCACAGCCATTGCAACGTTGCCGTTCTGGTACTGTTCTTCGCCCCAGCCAGCTTCAGATGCTGACGGGACCGGATCGGCAACCTTTTCCGTCAGAACAAGGTCGGCATACCATTCAGCGGCCTTGACGAAGTCAGGGTTCGTCAGGTCGATGTTGCCATCAGCGGTCACAGGCTGGGTGCCGGACAGTGCGATCGGCAGTGCCATCCACTGGAATTCACCCATGCCGATACCGAAGCCCTTGTGCTGGTCGGTCGTGGTCTTCTTCGCAGCTTCATTGAAGTCGTCGAAGGTCCAGTCCAGGGTCGGTTCCTTCGCGCCGGTTTCAGCGAACATGTCCTTGTTGTAGAAGACCATCATCGCTGACACGTCGTAGGGAATGCCGTACAGGTTGTCGTTGAAGGTCATGATGTCGAGGGCTCCGTCGGTGAAGTCCTCCTTCTTGATCCCCGCTTTTTCGAGGTCCTCATCGGTCAGAGGCGACAGGGCCTGGTAGAAGCCGGACAGGCGCTGACCGTTCATCGACGTGATGCAGGCGAGGTTGCCTGAGGACATGTTGGAGGTGAGCTTGGTGAAGTAGTCATTCCACGCGGCGGTTTGTGTCTTCAGTTCGATATCCGGGTTCTGTTTGCGGACGATGTCGGCAGTTTGGCTGATCCAGTCCAGATCATCGTCGGAGCCGCCCCACATATCCCATGTGATCGATCCGCCTGATCCATTCCCAGATGCCGATGCGTTGTCACCGCCCCCAGAACATGCAACGAGGGAACATGTCATACCTGTAGCTAGTAGCGCCGCTGCTGCTTTTTTCTGTAGAGATTGCATTGAGAGACCTTTCTTCGGTGAGTCCCACATAGGACTTGACCTGTGCATCGAGATGCTGATTCCAAGAAGTCTTCGCGTCGTCAACGATACTTCAGCCTTCTTTTAACGGCATCGAAGAAACTATCATCGTTTCCAATAGAACTATATATGACTTTCTAGTAAAATTCGAACCAGACAGGTAACAAATCGATGACGTAGTCCCGCTGTCCGATCCTTCAAACCGAAAGAAGCGTCCTCTTGACGAACCAGACATTTACTCCACAGGAGACAAGCACAACTGATGCGATGATTATCGAAGCGGTTGCAAGTGGTTCTGCGACGACACGTTCAGACCTCTCGACTCTCCTTAAGTTATCGCCTTCTACCGTTTCGGTGCGAGTGCAGGCACTTCTCGAGAACAACGTGTTACGTGAGGCCGGAGCGGGTAAGTCCAAAGGTGGCAGGCGTCCTCAGGTTCTTGAGACGGCTGGCACCCCCAGCACGTTCGCCGCCATCGACATGGGCGGCGCCCATGTTCGCTTCGGAGTGTTCGACACGCAAGGGAACCTGCTGGCCTCGTGGGAAGCGTCTCTTGACCTGTCTTTACCGCCCCGGGATGTTCTGTCCAGCGCCCTTGACTCACTTACAGGAGCCGATCTGGACGTCGACCTTGACGCGACGCTTCGTGGCATCAGCCTTGGCGTTCCGGCACCTGTGAACCAGGAACTCCAACGCATCGACGTGGGGGCACGCATGGCAGGGTGGACTCACTTCCCTATTCGCGAATGGATGGAATCTCACATCGATGTGCCCGTCGCGGTCGAGAACGACGCGAACCTCATGGCATTGGGCGAAGCCCGTCACCATCCGGAAATCGAGCGCTCCATTACTGTTAAAGCTGGTGCCGCCATCGGCAGCGGCATCGTGGTGGACGGAAAGATCTATCACGGCGCCTCCGGCATGGCAGGTGACATTTCACACGTGCGCTCCCATCGCAGTACCGACCGGCCGTGTGGATGCGGGAATATCGGGTGCCTCGAAACGATCGCCTCTGGAGTCGCCCTCGTGGAGCGTGCACGCGCCAACGGGATGTCGATCACCTCGCTACCCGAACTTGTCGCGCGTGCGCACGAGGGTGATTCAGCGGCGACCACTTTGATACGCGATGCCGGTCGCGCGCTCGGTGAAGTTCTGTGCGGCGTGGTCGGTTTTGCCAATCCTAATGCACTGTTTATCGGCGGCAGGCTTTCCACGCTGGAGATCTTCATCGCCTCCATACGCAGTGAGCTTTACGGCGGATGCCACCCCCTCGTCACTCGCAACTTGCTGATATCGCAGGCAACTCTGGGCGCTGACGCCGGTATCTACGGCGGCTTTGAGCTGATTCGAGATACCGTCTTTCATCTTCCTGACCTCATTCATTAAGACCACCGAAGAAATCAACAAATGACAAAGGATAGTGCTCATGATTAATTTCGAACATCGCACCGGCCCGGTTTTCTCTCCTGAGCCAACCTACCCACAACGCGATGTGCCCGACTGGTTCCAGGATGCCAAACTCGGCATTTTCGTTCACTGGGGTCTCTACTCTGTTCCCGCCTGGGCATCGCTGCCTGAAGAAGGCGTACAGCCCGATGACGAATACGCAATGCATTCCTACGCCGAGTGGTATGCCAATACAGTGCGGATTCCGCACAGCCCGGCGCATATTCGCCACAACAAGAAGTACGGAATCGGAACCTCCTACGAGGATTTTGCGCACATGTGGCACGCGGAGAAGTTCGATCCGCGCGCGATGGTGGATCTTTTCGTTGAGGCAGGTGCGCGCTACCTCGTTCCCACAACCAAGCACCACGACGGTTTCTGCCTGTGGAACACGGACACCACGAACTTCTCAGCCGCGCAGCGAGGCCCCCAGCGCGACATCATTCAGGAGTTTCATGACAGTGCGCGCGAGGCGAAACTCAAGTTCGGCGTTTACTTCTCGGGCGCCCATGACTGGCACGTTGCGCATTTCCCGCCGATCGAATCGGACAGAGATCTGTTCGTCTACCGTCGCAATGACCCTGAATTTGCGCGCTACGCGGCCGATCAGCTGCGCGAGCTGATTGACCGCTTCCATCCCGACATTCTCTGGAACGACATCGAATGGCCCGACAGCGGAAAATCGAATGAGGATTACGCTCTGGCCTCGCTTTTCCGCAAATACTTCTCGACTGTTCCCGATGGTGTCGTGAACGATCGTTGGGGTATTCCCTACCATGGCTACCTGACGCGCGAGTACAGCATCATCGACTCAGTGATCCCCGAGCCGTGGGAAGCAACACGTGGTCTGGGGCATTCATTCGGCTACAACACCAATGAAGACGAGAACAACACCCTGTCGGCACCAGCCCTGATTGATCTTCTCGTCGACACTGTCTCCAAGAACGGCAATCTGCTCATCAATGTCGGACCACGCGCCGATGGCACGATCCCGGAGCTCCAGCAAAACTCGCTGCGCGGCCTGGGACAGTGGTTGAAGACGAACGGCGAGGCGATCTACGGCACGCGCGTCTTTATCGATGCTGACAGTAGGAAAGCCTCGCAACGCTACACGCGCAATGATGGTGAACTCTTCATCTTCGTGGATCCTTCTCAGCGCAGCGACGTTGAGATTCCGTCAGGGTGCCCGAGCGATGCGTCTGTTCGCTGGCTCGGTAATTCGTCACCGGCTGAGCGCAACGGTCTCGCGGTACAGATTCCGGACAGCCTACGTTCAGGTTCCCTCGCGGTGTGCGCAGTGCGCATGAAGTAAGCACCACCGTCGCTGTCATATAGAAAGATCCCGACTCGCTTGGCGAGTCGGGATCTTTGGTGCAGCTTCTTACCGCATCAGCATCAGTTGTTCGTCAGCTTCTCGCGCAGAGCGGCGAGTGCCTCATCCGATGCCAACGTGCCGGAGTTGTCAACCGGCGAGGAGTAGGACGCCTGTTCCTCGACTGACGGAGCAGCCTCTGCGTCTTCTTCCAGTGCCTTGGCAACCTGGGCACGGTGGGCTTCCCAACGGGCGTGCGCTTCGGCGTACTGGGCTTCCCAGGCCTCGCGCTGCTCGTCGTATCCTTCCATCCATTCCTGGGTTTCCGGATCGAAGCCTTCAGGGTACTTGTAGTTGCCGTTTTCGTCGTATTCGGCAGCCATTCCGTACAGTGACGGATCGAAGTCTTCCGATTTCGGGTCGACGCCCTCGTTGGCCTGCTTAAGCGACAGCGAGATGCGGCGACGTTCCAGGTCAATATCAATGACCTTGACGAAGACCTCTTCACCGACCTTGACGACCTGCTCCGGCATCTCAACGTGGCGCTGGGCGAGCTCGGAGATATGAACAAGGCCTTCGATTCCGTCCTCGACGCGCACAAACGCACCGAACGGAACGAGCTTGGTGACCTTACCGGGCACAACCTGGCCGATTGCGTGGGTACGGGCGAATGCCTGCCACGGATCTTCCTGGGTGGCCTTCAGGGACAGGGAGACGCGTTCGCGGTCCATGTCGACGTCGAGGACCTCGACGGTGACTTCCTGGCCGACCTCGACAACCTCTGACGGGTGATCGATGTGCTTCCAGGACAGTTCGGAGACGTGCACCAGGCCGTCCACGCCACCCAGGTCGACGAATGCGCCGAAGTTGACGATCGAGGAGACGGTGCCGTTGCGGACCTGTCCCTTCTGCAGGGTGTTGAGGAAGTTGGTGCGAACCTCGGACTGCGTCTGCTCGAGCCATGCGCGGCGCGACAGGACCACGTTGTTGCGGTTCTTGTCGAGCTCGATGATCTTGGCTTCAAGCTCGCGGCCGATGTAGGGCTGCAGGTCACGCACGCGACGCATCTCAACCAGGGATGCGGGCAGGAAGCCGCGCAGGCCGATGTCGAGGATCAGGCCGCCCTTGACGACCTCGATGACAGTGCCGGTGACAACACCTTCTTCTTCCTTGACCTTTTCGATCTGGCCCCATGCGCGTTCGTACTGTGCGCGCTTCTTCGACAGAAGCAGGCGGCCATCCTTGTCTTCCTTCTGGAGTACCAAAGCTTCGATCTGATCACCCACCGCGACGACGTCATCAGGATCGACGTCATGCTTGATGGATAATTCGCGTGAAAGGATGACTCCTTCGGTCTTGTAGCCGATGTCGAGGAGGACCTCATCGTGGTCAATCTTGACGACTGTTCCCTCGACAATGTCCCCATCGTTGAAGTATTTGATGGTCTTGTCGATGGCGGCGAGCAGGTCTTCTTCAGACCCAATGTCGTTCACTGCAACCTGAGGCGTAGAGATGCTCGGCTGCTCGGTGCTGGTGGTCATGTAGTTATGTACTCCGAAACGGACGATCTAGTAGATGGACAAAATTGAGTGTGTCCGTCAGTCACCGCGAAGGCAACTGACACACACCCGAGAAAGTTTACCAGTTCAGGATCAAAGATCTACCCTCAGCTCCTGAAAAGATGTGTGAGCAGTGACATATTTGACCAATCTCACAACTGGTGCACTTAGTGAGCAGCTTCTTTCCATGAATGGCCGATCCCCACCGCTACATCCAGCGGCACGCGCAGCGCCAGCACCGGGTGTTCGGCGCGCGTATGGTCGGTGGATTCCTCCTGGCCGGTGGGTTCCACATCGCCATCGTCATCGGATTGCGGGGCGCGAGCAGTCTGCAGGCCATGCGGCAATGGAGGATAGGCCATGTTCTCACGTACCAGCTCTTCCACGTGCACAGCTTCTCCCTCGGCTATTTCAAGAATCAATTCATCGTGAATCTGCAGCAGTATGCGCGAGCGTAGTTTCTCGTCGCGCAAGGCACTGTCGACTCCAACCATCGCGATCTTGATGATGTCGGCTGCCGATCCCTGGATCGGCGCGTTCAGTGCGGCACGCTTGGCTATTTCACGGCGCTGACGGTTGTCGGAGGTGAGATCGGGCAGGTAGCGGCGACGACCGAACATTGTCTGGGTAAAGCCATCCTTCTGGGCCTGCTCCACGATGCCGTCCAGGTAGTCACGCACGCCGCCGAAACGCTCAAAGTAGCGTTCGCGCAGCTCCGCCGCCTCCGGCACACCGATTCCGAGCTGCGCAGACAGACCGTACGATGACAACCCGTAGGCCAGACCGTAGGACGTGGCCTTGATGCGCGAACGCTGCTCGGATGTCACCTGATCGACAGGCGTGTCGAACACCATCGACGCCATCGTGCGGTGCAAATCCTCACCCGAGTTGAAGGCGTCAATCAGTCCTTCATCGTTGGACAGGTGCGCCATGATGCGCATCTCGATCTGCGAATAGTCCACGCTCATCAGGGACTGCCACCCCTCCCCTGCAACGAACGCGTGCCGGATGCGCATGCCGTCGGGTGTGCGCGCGGGGATATTCTGCAGGTTCGGTTCCGACGAGGCGAGCCGCCCCGTGGCAGTCGCAATCTGAGAAAACGTCGTGTGAATCCTGCCGTCATCAGCAATCGCGCTGTGCAGGGACTGCGTCATCTGGGACAGCTTGATGCGGTCGCGGTGCGTGAGCAAATGCTCCAGGAACGGGTGGCGCGTCTTCGCGAACAGTGTCTCCAGCGCTTCCGCATTCGTCGTGTACCCCGTCTTCGTCTTCTTAGTCCTAGGCATATCGAGTTCATCAAACAGGACCTGCTGGAGCTGCTTGGGGCTCGACAGGTTCACCGTGTGGCCGATTGCGTCATAGGCGCGTTGCGCAGCACCTTCAACAGCTTTCGACAGCTCCTGACGTTGCAGGTCGAGTTCCGCACTGTCAATCGCGATCCCCACGTGTTCCATGCGTTCCAGCATGCGCGCGACAGGCTGTTCCACATCGTCAAGCAATGTTCGTTCATCATCATTCATCGCCCGCCTGAGAGCATCAGCCACATACGGCAGGACGGCTGCGCGCTGCGCCATCTGTCTACGCGCCGCAGCCTGTTTCTCCTCCGATTCACCGTCCAGATCCAGCATCTGTTGACCGGATTCTTCCTCTTCCAGGGCCGTGATGTGCACGCCCAGATACTGCTCAGCCAGATCGTCGATCGCGTAGGAGCGCTGCTCGGGCCGCAGCAGGTAGGCGCCCAATGCAACGTCGAAGGTCACCGGCAGGGTCTCCACGTCCCAGGCGCGCATCATATGCACCAGTGTTTTGAGGTCATGGGCAATCAGGGGTCGTGTCAGGTGCGCCAGCCATTGCGTGCACTGAGCCGTCTGCTCGGTGGTGACCTCTCGAGCATCAATGAGGAGTACCTTCATGCCGCTCGCGATCGCAAGATGTTCCAGGTCAGGCAGGGGCGGGTTCGCGACGCCTTCGCACCAGATTCCCACTGACGTCTCTGCCTCAAAGGTTGCAAGGACCTGCTGGACATTCGTGTTCGCATCGGCTCGGATAATTTCCACGTCATCAAGGATGAGTGATTCTTCCGCGCCACCCTCGTCGGCCGTGCTGCCCCCGGAATTGACGAGGGCGTCCGGAGCAGAGGGGTTGAGTGCGATCGATGCGACCGAGACGATCTCGCGGCGCGTGCCGGGTCCGAATTCAAGGCTGTCGCACAGACTCATCGCCTCTGAATGTTCGGTGGGACGACGGTAAAGGTCATCGAGGGTGATTCCCAGATCAACGTCAGTGAGCAGGCGGTTCAGCGAGCGGTTGCGGCGCACGTCATCGATATGGGCGCGCAGATCTGTTCCGCGTTTGCCACCGATCTCATCTGCGCGAGCCAGGACATTTTCCAGTCCGTCGAATCTGTTAATCCACGTGGCAGCGGTCTTGGGGCCGACGCCAGGCACTCCTGGCAGATTGTCGGCGGTCTCCCCCACCAGCGCGGCAAGCTCCGGGTAACGCTGAGGCGGCACGCCGTACTTCTCCTCAATGGCTTCCGGTGTCATGCGACGCAGGTCCGACATCGACTGACCGGGGTACAGAATCGTGACGTGTTCGTTCGCCATCTGGAAGGCGTCGCGGTCACCTGATGCCACGACAACATCCAGCCCCTGTTGAGACGCAGTATGTGCAAGGGTGGCCAGAATGTCGTCAGCCTCTATATTCTCCTTGCGCAGACGGCAGATACCCATGGCTTCCAGGAACGCGTCGATCAGATCAACCTGTCCGTGGAATTCAGGAGGAGTCTCATCGCGCGTGCCTTTGTACTCCGGGTACTTATCCGTGCGGAACGAATGACGCGAGACGTCGAAGGCAACAGCGACACGTGTCGGATTCTCATCCTTGAGGATCTTCGTGAGCATGCGGATAAATCCGAACACAGCACTGGTGTCCTGACCGGTCGAGGTCTGGAAATTACCCGAACGCATCGCGTAAAACGCGCGGTAGGCCATCGAATGTCCATCAATAATCAGCAGTTTTCCGTCCACACATGACACCCTAGAGGTATGAGCGAGACGAATCACGCCAATGACACACATTCACATCAATCTGATGACCATCAGGAATCTCACAGTGACTATGGGCCGACGATGGTGGGTCAGCATTGGCCTGGGACGCTGATGGACGCGATGGGCATGGAAGTGACACAGTATGGCCCTGACTGCACGTCGATCACAATGCCGCTTGAGGGCAATACGCAGCGAATTGGAATTCTGCATGGCGGCGCATCGGCGGCTCTGGCTGAGACAGCCGGATCGCTTGCGGCGGGAGCACACGCCTACAGTGTGGGCGGCCCGGATGCCTACGTGGTGGGCGTGGAACTGTCCATCTCGCATCTTCGAGCAGGCACCAAGGGGCCGATTACGGCGACGACCCGTGCGGCCCATCTGGGTGGCTCATCAACGGTTCATCTGGTCTCGATCACCGATGGAGATGAACGCCTCATTGGAACCGCACGTATTTCCAATCGTGTGCTGAAGCGACGCTGATCTCGGTCTTGAGCGAGACTGACAAGGGCGACGAAAATACGCGGTCTACACCTCTTGAGTTCACTGAGACGAATGCCACAGACACTGTTAATCTCATTTTTGGGATAGGGACTTACGTCACACCTACCTAAACTCCAATTGAGAGGACATTGTCATGACCACACACTCAATCGAAGAACTTGCCAACGCAATAGCTTTCGACTCCAACGGCGACAAGCTGGGCGACGTGAAGCAGGTATTTACCAACGATGCGACGGGTGAGCCCGATTTCATCGAAGTTGCTCACGGCCTCTTTGGCATGGGCTCCAGCCTTGTCCCACTGCGTGGATACCGCCTCGACGAGGAAGGCCTGCACCTCGCGTTTGAAAAGGATCGCATCAAGGATGCGCCTGACCTCGCTGATGAAGGTCACCTGACTCCTGAGGATCAGGACACACTGTACCGCCACTACGGTGTCGGTTCTCTGGCCGATGGTGCAGCACCGATCGAGGACCAAGCTCCGCGCACTGCACCGGAATCAGACGTTCCTGCCGCCGCCCCCGTTGCGCCTGTGGCCGACGAGGAAGTTCACGAGGAGGATCGCGCCGCTGAGGCGCGTCACCTGGCTGACCAGGAGCCGATCCACGACGAAGCAGACCAAGGCGAAATCATTCGTTCCGAAGAACAGCTCAACGTTGCCAAGGAACGCGTCGCGACTGGTGAAGCTCAGCTCCGCAAGACGGTCGTCACCGAAACCGAGACTGTCGAGGTTCCCGTCGAGCGCGAGGAAGTACGTGTGGTTCGCACCCCCATCAGTGAGGAAGAGGCAAAGAACCTGGATGGCCAGGACATCTCCGAGGGTGCTGCTTCCGTGACCCTGCATGAGGACCGTGTCGTTGTCTCCAAGGAGAGCGTGCCTGTTGAGCGCGTGTCACTCGAGACGCAAACCGTTCAGGACACGCAGACCGTGTCTGAAGACCTCAAGAAGGAGCGCATTGAAAGCAACGTCGACGGCGAAGAGCGTCTCGACTGATTGAGCGCGACTCTCACTCAACAATGCGGGTCTTGCAACTTCGTGCAAGACCCGCATACACATATCTCAAGCAGTCTCAGTCATCCACCTGATCGATCACTGCGTCTGCGACCTCACGCATGGACAGGCGACGATCCATGGACGTCTTCTGGATCCATCGGAACGCCTCAGGCTCAGTCATGTCCATCTTTTCCATCAGGAGTCCCTTGGCGCGGTCAACGCGCTTGCGCGTCTCGAAACGCTCCGACATGTCGGAGATTTCTTCTTCCAGTGACTCGATTTCACGGTGACGGGACAGGGCGATTTCAACTGCGGGAATCAGGTCGGCAGGGCTGAAAGGCTTCACAACGTACGCCATAGCTCCTGCGTCGCGCGCACGTTCGACCAGTTCTTTTTGTGAAAAGGCAGTCAGCATGACAACAGCGCAGGAGAGCTCTCGCAGAATCTTCTCTGCAGCTGTGATGCCATCCATTTTGGGCATCTTGACATCCATCACACACAGATCAGGAGTGTCATCCTCGTTGTCGGGCTCCAGTGCCAGCCGAACAGCCTCTTCTCCGTCACTTGCCTCTGCGACGACGTCGAAACCTGCTGCGGTCAGCGTCTCGACAATATCAAGGCGGATCAGGGATTCGTCTTCAGCTACTAACACTTTTCGCGGCTTGTTTTCGTCTGTGCTCATCTGAAATTCCTTCAATTGGTGTCTGATCAATAAATATCTTATCCTTGATGAGCACGTTCGCGTGTGCCCTGGTAGCCCAATTGGCAGAGGCGGTCGGCTCAAACCCGGCTTGTTGTGGGTTCGAATCCCACCCGGGGTACAGAAGTATTCGGCATTATTCGGCTGAAAACTCCCTCGACGAGGGCGTTTAGGGTGCGTTTATCACACCAGTTGGAATCACCCTTCTGAGCTGTGTTTCACTGCAGTATCCGCTCGTAATGGGATGGAAAAAGTCCTGCAGCAGGCTACGACAATGTGAATGTCTTTTCACCCCCGAAGCAAGAAAGATCTCACTCGATACGGCCGAGAAGCAGGGCAGCGCCGTGGACCAATGGAACACAACCGCTGCGCCTGGTCACATTCCCAGCAAACTGACAGGTGGAATGAAGTATCTCCCAAGAATCGTTTCTTATGCTCAAGCTATCCGAGCCGGACAGAACATGAAGCACGACACGTGCTGGTGCGACTGGCCGTTACGCTCGGGGATCTGAAGGAAGGGGCTCTGTTTTCGAAGGACTCGCACTGTGTTGATGGGATAGTGTTGGGGGTCGGCCACATGTGGCCGACCCCCAACACTGCGTCTGTGGTAGCTTTCCCTTATGCAGCTTCAATGAGTTCAAGACCCAGAAAGTCTGCTGCAGCGATGCGGCTGGCAGGCACACGCAGAGCCTCGATGGCGCGACGTACGTCGCCGTTCGTGAAATCAGCAAACCACGGGCGTACCGCATTGGAAAGTTGATCAAGCAGAACGTTGTTTGCCTGCCGATCCGAATTCCGGTCATGGACTGACACGGTCTTTGCATTGCGATCTTCAATTGTCATATTTCTATCCTCTTCTTCTTCCTCACGCCATAACGGGGTATGTACTCTTTGCGCACAGGCCGCCCCGTCAGGCATTCAGTTCTCAATCACACTCGCCCACCCCTCATCAGGTGGAAAGTGTGAAGTCATATCAGCGCAACTCTCAACACCAGGTTGACAGTTTGCATCCACGTCAACGATAACACATCATCGGGTCGCGTGAGAATAAGCCTCGGCGGCCGTTAGAGAAAACGTCCTCCCCGCAGCATCGCCGTTGATGCTGACGGCTCGACGCGATCATCTACTGTCTGCCCAGCATTCCGACTCGGCCACCAATGGAGTAATCAATATCGTCACCCACTGAGTGAACACGAATCAGGTTCGACGAGCCCGACACGCCCGGCGGCATACCGGCCACGATGACCAGCTGGTCACCCTGCTTACACAGCCCGGCTGTCTGTGAGATTTGATCGACCTGCCAGACCATGTCATCGGTGTGCATCACCGAGGGCACACGGTAGGTCTGCACTCCCCACGTCAGTGCCAACTGCCTGCGTGTCTCTTCGAGCGGCGTGAAAGCCAGCATTGGGATAGGGCTACGCAGACGCGCCATATAGCGCGCCGTCATTCCTGCCTGCGTGAAGGTCACCAGGAACTTCGTATCGAGCTTCTCTCCCACTGACACGGCGGCCTGGGAGATCACGGCCGAGCGGTCTGCGATGAAACCACCCAACGGCGCGATGCGCTCACCACCGTTTTCTTCGATGTTCTCCACAATGCGTGCCATCGTGCGTACAGCCTCGATCGGATACTGACCAATCGACGTTTCACCCGACAGCATGACGGCATCAGCACCGTCAAGGATCGCGTTCGCACAGTCCGATGCCTCAGCCCTGGTCGGACGCGGGTTCTTGATCATCGACTCCAGTACCTGGGTCGCAACGATAACCGGTTTGGCTGCCCGGCGTGCCAACTCAATGGCGCGTTTTTGAACCAGCGGCACAGCTTCAAGCGGCATCTCCACACCCAGGTCACCGCGCGCCACCATGATGCCATCGAAGGCGTCGACGACCTCCTCGAGCACCTCAACGGCCTGCGGCTTTTCAATCTTCGCGATGACAGGGCGCCTGCGGCCTTCCTCGTCCATGATCGCGTGCACTTCGTCAATGTCGCGGGCGTTGCGCACAAAGGACAATGCAATAAAGTCCGCACCGATCCTCAGTGCCCACCGCAGGTCATCGCGGTCCTTTTCCGACAGCGCCGGCACTGACACCGCAACACCCGGAAGGTTCAGGCCCTTGTGATCGGACACAAATCCGGGGACCTCTACCTTGGTGGTTACGTCGGTGTCCGTTACTTCCATGACACGCACGGCGACGTTTCCATCGTCGATCAGGAGACGGTCACCAGGACGACAATCCCCCGGCAGGCCTTTGAACGTCGTGCCGACGCGTTCCTTGGTGCCCTCGACATCTTCAGTCGTGATCGTGAAGGTGTCTCCCATCTCAAGGAACTGCGGGCCGTCCTTGAATGTCTGCAGACGAATCTTCGGGCCCTGGAGGTCCGCAAGAACAGCTACGGCCCGGCCCGACGTCATCGCTGCACGACGCACACGCTCAATGACACGTTCGTGTCCTTCGTGAGTTCCGTGTGAGCAGTTGATACGGGCCACATCCATGCCCGCGTCCACGAGTGCCTGTACTTGTTCGGCAGATTCAGTGGCTGGGCCTAACGTACACACGATTTTTGCTCGACGCATACTCTTACTCTACAGTGCCGATCTCGATTCAGGGGAACCCTCACCGGCTTC
The DNA here is from genome assembly GCF_056590235.1 of Pauljensenia sp. C0170B4. Lineage (NCBI taxonomy): Bacteria > Bacillati > Actinomycetota > Actinomycetes > Actinomycetales > Actinomycetaceae > Pauljensenia > Pauljensenia sp. C0170B4. The sequence continues at coordinate 256,752 of NZ_JBWPVS010000002.1, forward strand.
GGCGCTATCAAAGACGTTTTTCGCGCCCTGCACGCTGCCCGATTCGTCCGCGAGTTTCGATACATCCTCTTCATCTAAAGATTCGTCGGCCTCATTATCTGCGCCATCCGACTTGTCGAGGCCCAGGTGTGCCCGCAGGCGCTCATGCTCGTCTTCGCTGACAGTCGTTGACCTGCCGAGGCGTCCTGCCACGCAGAAAACGGCCAGGCCCGCGAGGAAGACCGCGATCGATGTCCACACGTTCAGACGCAGCCCCAGAATGTGCTGCGCTTCGTCAACGCGGAGCATCTCGATCCACACACGCCCGAGCGTGTATCCCATCAGATACAGCCCGAAGACCTGACCTGAAGCGAACCGTGCGCGTCGATCCACCCACACGATCAGTGCGGCAATAACCAAATTCCACAGGCATTCATAGAGAAATGTCGGGTGAAAGAGCGTGCCGGCGGCATACTGGGCAGGCATGTGAGCCGCGTCGACCTGCAGCCCCCACGGTAGTGTCGTCGGCGCGCCGAACAGTTCCTGGTTAAACCAATTCCCCCACCGGCCTATTGCCTGTGCCACCAGGAGGGCCGGTGCAATGGAGTCTGCCAGAGGTCCCATTCGTTGGCCGGCGCGTCGCAGCGCAATGTAGGCACCAACAGCGCCCAGAGCGACGCCGCCCCAGATTCCAAGACCGCCATTCCAGATTTTGAACGCGTCAATGGGATTACCGTTGGGGCCGAAGTAAGCATCAGGTGAGGACACCACGTGGTAGATTCGCGCTCCGATGATTCCCAGCGGGATCGCCCACAACGCAATTTCGTACATGAAGTCGGCCACGCCACCGCGCCGCTCGTACCGCCGGCCGGTGATCCACACTGCAGCGACCATCCCCACCATAATGAGGATGCCGTACATATGGATGGTCAGTGGACCAATGTTCCACGCTCCCTGCGGCGGAGACGGTATCGCTGAGCCAATCAGTGAGCTTGCCACAGTCAGATCGTTCATCGTCACCGCGCCTTCCGGTTAGACAGTTCGTGAGTTCTTAACGCCATCACTGAGTTCACGGGCCAAAGTTCCGAGCGCTTCGAAAGCCTGTTCCCTGTCCTCGTCAAAAAGTGTGCGCACAAGTGCAGAACCCACAATAACGCCATCGGCGTAGGAGCCTATTTCATGTGCCTGCGTGCCGCTGGAAACGCCCAGACCCACGCACACGCGCTTTGCACCGGCTTCACGCGTGCGTGCGACCAGTTCGCGCGCGTGAGTGCCGACCGAGGATCGTGCCCCTGTCACGCCCATCGTTGACGCGGCGTACACCCATCCGCGTGCGTGGGAACTGATCAGTTCCAAACGCGTGCGAGTTGACGACGGTGCCACCAGGTAGATGCATTCCAGGTCATTTTCGCGAGCGGCATTTTCCCATTGCTCGCCTTCTTCGGGCGGCAGGTCCGGCGTGATCAGGCCTGATCCGCCGGCCTGGGCAAAGTCGCGGGCAAAATGGTCCACGCCGTACCATTCGACCGGGTTCCAGTACGTCATGCACACGGTGGTCAGACCATAGTCCACAACTTCCCTGGTCGCTTCCAGCAGGTCCTCCAGGTGTGTTCCATGTTCGAGGGCGGCCACGGTTGCGCGCTGGATCGTGGGGCCATCCATCCCAGGGTCGGAATACGGGAAACCAAATTCAAGGACATCAACGCCGTTATCTGCCAGAACTTTCGCTGCACGCACCGAGTCTTCCACAGTGGGGAAACCGACGGGCAAATATCCGATCAGGGCGGCGTGCCCGGCATTATTGGCGCGATCAATCGCATCTGCGCTGTGCATCATTTGTCGGCCTCCCTGCTCGGATCAATGTTCTGGTATGTGGGTTCACCCAGGCCGAACCACTTCGAAGCGGTTGTCACGTCCTTATCGCCGCGCCCAGACAGGCACACCACGATAATGGGTTCCTTGCCTTTTTCAATCGGTCCTGCTTCGAGTCGCTCGTGGGCCCACTGAATTGCCCCTGCAAGTGCGTGTGCCGATTCAATGGCGGGAATGATACCTTCGGTGCGACACAGGCGCACGAATGCGTCCATGGCGTGCGTGTCGTCAATCGCAATGTAGCGTGCTCGTCCGGAACGGGCCAGCCATGCATGTTCGGGTCCCACACCCGGGTAGTCCAGGCCCGCAGAAATCGAATGGGAGGCCTTGGTCTGCCCGTCGCGTTCCTGCAGCACGAATGTGCGCGCACCGTGCAGAACACCGACTTCGTTCGCTGAAATCGATGCAGCGTGGCGACCGGTCTCGATGCCGTCGCCTCCGGCTTCACATCCGATCAGCTCGACGTCCTCATCATCGATAAAAGCAGTGAAGGATCCAATCGCATTTGAACCACCGCCCACGCACGCGGTCACGGCATCCGGCAGGCGCCCCTCGCGCTCCAGGATCTGCTCGCGGGCTTCGTCACCAATGACGCGTTGGAGGTCACGGACGAGGCCGGGGAACGGGTGCGGACCTGCAGCAGTGCCGAAAATGTAGTTCGTGGTCTCCACATTCGTCACCCAGTCACGGAACGCTTCGTTAATGGCGTCCTTGAGCGTTTGAGACCCCTGAGTCACACCAATGACTTCCGCGCCGAGCATCTGCATGCGGGCTACGTTGAGTGCCTGACGTTCGGTGTCTTCCGCGCCCATATAGATCGTGCAGTCCAGGCCTAGCAGCGCCGCGGCCGTTGCGGTGGCAACGCCGTGCTGTCCGGCTCCGGTCTCAGCGATGATACGGGTCTTGCCCAGTTCCTGTGTGAGCAACGCCTGTCCCAGCACGTTGTTGATCTTGTGGGATCCGGTATGGTTAAGGTCCTCGCGCTTGAGGAAGACTCGGATTCCCCCCAGATCGGCAGCAAAGCGCGATGCTTCTGTCAACAATGAGGGGCGTCCGGCATAGTTGACGAACAGGTCATGGAGTCGTTTCTGGAAACCGTCATCATGCCACAGACGCTGCCACGTTTCATCAAGTTCTTCCAGTGCAGCCATCAGCGATTCGGCCACGAAACGACCACCGAAGGCTCCAAAATACGGGCCTCTCAGGTCGTCCGAGCGCGGCGATGCGGTACTCGACATGCCGACTCCTCCTTACTCGTCAGAAGATTCATTGCGTGCCATGCGCACGCGAGCTTTTCTATCGGTGAGCAGTGCCGGATGTTGGCCGGCGCTGACGATATCGCTGACGGCGGTCGCTGGATCACCGGACGTTACCAGTGCTTCTCCGACCAGCACAGCATCAGCGCCCCAGTTGGCGTACTGGATGACGTCGTGGCGATCGCGCACACCGGATTCGGCTACAGCGATCACGTCGGGCGGGATAACATCGATCACCTGCTCGACAACAGTTGGATCGACATCCAGGGTGGTCAGGTCGCGTGCGTTCACGCCAATGACGCGCGCTCCGGCATCGAGCGCCCGCAGCACTTCCAGACGCGAATGCGCCTCGACCAGCGCCGTCATTCCCAGTGATTCCGTTCGTTCCAGCAACGACACCAACGCCGGCTGTTCAAGTGCGGCAACAATCAGCAGCACAATGTCAGCGCCGTGAGCGCGCGCTTCATGGACCTGATACGGGGTGACAATGAAATCCTTGCGCAGCACAGGGATATCGACTGCTGCGCGCACTGAGTCAAGATCGGACAGTGACCCCGAGAAGCGACGCTGTTCAGTAAGCACCGAGATTGCAGCCGCACCGTTCGCCTCGTAGATGTGGGCCAGTGCTGCCGGATCGTCGATATGCGCCAGCGCGCCCTTCGAGGGCGAGGACCGCTTGACCTCCGCGATCAGCGAGACGGCACCACTGCTGCGCAGTGCTGACACCGCGTTTTTCGCGTCGGCGCAGCGTTGCGCACGCTTCTTGATGTCATCCATCGGCACGCGTGCTTCCCGCTCACGCAGATCTTCCAGCACTCCCGCGATGATCCCATCGAGGACTGTTGCCATCGCTCCTCCTCACCGTTGCCTACTGCGATGCTAACCAAAGTCAGGGTGTTTTCCCCAATTGGCTCACATGATGGGCTCAGTCCAGGTCCCCCGTCAGCTTCGCTGCGGTCAGTACGGATGCCAGTGCCGCGGCCGCTTTATTACGGGTCTCCACATACTCCGTGTGTTCAACCGAATCGGCCACAATTCCAGCTCCCGCCTGCACGCTGGCGCGGCCGTCTTTCAGGCATGCCGTGCGGATCGCGATCGCAAAATCTGTGTCGCCGCCCAGGTCAAAATAGCCGACCACTCCCCCGTACACGCCGCGCGCACACGGTTCAAGCTCGTCGATCAGTTGAATGGCGCGCGTCTTGGGCGCACCTGACAGTGTTCCGGCCGGGAACGTTGCCACCAAGCAATCCAGCGCGTCCACCCCCTCGTTCACGATGCCCGTAACGGTGGAGGAAATGTGTTGAATATGGGAGTAGCGCTTGATTTCCATCAGCGTAGACACTTCCACCGATTCAGGCCTGCAGACTCTCGACAGGTCGTTGCGCGCCAGGTCCACCAGCATGGCGTGTTCGGCCAGCTCCTTCGGATCCTTCAGCAGGTCTACGGCCAGGTCGTGGTCCTCGCTCCCGTTCGCTCCGCGTGGGCGTGACCCGGCAATCGGATAGGTCCACACGCGCTGTCCCTGCGTACGCACCAGTGTTTCAGGCGAGGAACCCACCACGTCGAAGTCACCGCCCACGCCATCGGGCAGGCGCAGCAGGTACAGATACGGCGAAGGATTGAGGGTGCGCAGCACCGAGTACACGTCCAGCGCATCCGCCTGGGTGGACACATCCATGCGTTGCGACAGCACAATCTGGAAAGCGTCGCCTCGCCCGATCGCCTCTTTCGCATCCCTGACGGATTGTTCAAAATCGTCCTGCGGTGTGCGGTGCTGGATCGCCAGATCATCCGACGAGGGGGATGCACTGACCCATACAGCTGGATTCATGCTGGATTCCAGGCGATGACACATGTCGCCCACTCGACGGCACGCTTCGTCATACGCCCAGTCGACTCGTTCATCGGTACCGTCCATGTTCCACGCATTCGACACCAGCCACAGTGAGCCGTCACTGTGATCGATAGCAGCCACGTCGCGCGCCAAAATGAGCGATGCATCCGGTACGTCCATCTCGCGCGGAGCCGACATCGTGATGCTCGGCTCCCATTCGCGGGCCATTGCCCAGCCAATCGAGCCGACAAAAGCGCCCGTCAAGGGTGGCAGACCTTCGATGGGATCAGCTCGCAGCACCTCGAGAGCCGAGTGCATCACCTCGCGAAATGATCCGGTCTCCATTGCGCCCCTCGGGCACACCCCCTGCCAGGACGTGACGCCATCACGGGTGATCACTGACGAGGCGGAATCCACTCCGATGAACGACCAGCGTCCCCACCTGCCGTCGTGTTCGGCTGATTCAAACAGGTACGTCCCCGGCTTCGAGGCGCACAGGTGACGGTACAGGCCCACCGGTGTAATATCGGGCGCCAGGACTTTACGCGCCACGGGAATGAGGCGTCGGTTGCGCGCCAGCTCATGGAACTCTTCACGCGATGGCCATATCTGTCCCAGATGCAGGTCAGTGGCGTGACGTGTCATTGAATTGTTCCTCCCGCTTCAAAACATGAATGTGTCCCCGTATGGCACGCAGCACCGATCTGATCGACTTTCATCAACAGGGCATCCCCGTCGCAGTCAATCTGAATGCTCTTGACGTGCTGCACGTGTCCTGACGTGTCGCCTTTGCGCCAGTACTCCTGACGGGAGCGTGACCAGTAGGTGGCACGCCTGCTTTCCAGTGTGCGTCGCAGTGCTTCGTCGTCCATCCATGCCAGCATCAGAACTTCGTCAGTGTCGTATTGCTGGACGATGACTGCCACGAGACCTTGCTCATTTCGCTTCAGTCGCTGCGCGATGCGCGGGTCGAGGTTCTCAGCCGACCGTTTCACAGTCGCACCGCGATTCCGGCACGCGCCATCGCGTCCTTGACTTGCGTGATCGTCAAGGTATCGAAGTGGAACACTGAGGCAGCCAGAACTGCGTCCGCACCTGCCTGAGCTGCCTGAACGAAATCGTCAGTTGTGCCGGCCCCGCCCGAAGCGATCAGAGGAATGGACACTGTGGATCGAATCGCGCCGAGCATTTCCAGGTCGAATCCGCCCTGAACCCCGTCTGCGTCCATCGAGTTCAACAGGATTTCGCCTGCTCCCAGTTCGGCGACCCGGTTTGCCCACTCGACCGCGTCGATGCCGGTTGAGCGCGTTCCACCGTGTGTCGTGACTTCGAATCCGGAGGTCGTTGAGACACCCTCGGGCGTGCGCCGTGCGTCCAGAGACAGCACGATGATCTGGTCGCCATAGCGTGAGGCGACCCGTTCGATCAGGCTCGGGTCAGCGATCGCCGCCGTATTGACTGATACTTTGTCGGCTCCGCAGTCCAGCAGGCGTGACACGTCGTCCACACTGCGTACACCGCCACCGACAGTGAGCGGCACAAAAATCTGGCTCGCAGCGGCAGAGACGACATCGAGCATTGTCGAGCGCTGCTCGGTCGAGGCAGATACGTCGAGCAAAGTGATTTCATCAGCGCCCTCGTCGCTGTAGTGACGGGCACGCTCAACAGGATCGCCCGCATCTTTCAAATCTGCGAAGTTGACACCTTTAACGACGCGTCCGGCGTTGACGTCCAGGCATGGAATGATTCGGCAGGTCACTGACATGCTTCCATCGTAGCCATGTGCACGCTCTTGGTTGGCACCGGCTCAGGAAGTGGATGACGACGGCGGGTAGGTGGCAAGGATATCGACCAGGACGCACAGCGTGTCGTCACCTTCGGCCAGATCAGGAGGAATGGTGATCGCCAGGCGTGAGCCGACTCTTTGATCGACCAGCCCCTGCTGCAGGCCCGGCATGATGGTCGCCATGTCCAACCGTTCCGGCATTCCGTCGTTCCACGTTGATCGACGCTTGTCCGGATTGTTCCACCCCGCAATCACGTATTGCACCAGGACCCGGTCATCGGGCCCGACCTGAGGACCGTCGCCTTTGATATGTGGGGCGATGACGATCTGGCTGGGGGCCTCCCCCGTGTGAGTGACCTTGAAGCCATCTTCTGCGAATTCGACGCTGAATGGCTGGGTTGGTTCGGGATCAATCGGTGTGCCAGTAGCAGTCGAGGAGATCACATCGACGACGTCAATTTCAATGCGTGGCTGCGCAGGGGTCGTTCCGGCAAGTGTCTCCCCGTCCTTATCCGCCGCCGGTGTCAGTGGTCTGACGAACAGGAGACGCGTCCCTTCGCGAGACCCGATCAGGGCCTGAACCAGCGTGGCATCCAGTTCGTCACTCGTTGCACGCTCCGTAAAGATCGCGGGCTGCCCGTCGGCCGTGATGACTTCCCCCGTGTCTCCGTCAAACGGCGTGATCGCGGCGATCACGGGCGACCCCTCGGTAATTTCCCGTCCTTGCCCCTCGATAATCGTTCTCACGAAAGGTGCCGTCACCGTCAAGGTACCGTGAATGGTCACAGTCGGTATGGCGCCGTGGTTACCGAATACTTCAACCTGATTGCCCACTGACTGTGCGTCATCAGCGCTTTGCACCACGTCAGGTGAGCTGCGGCGCCCCAGGGTCCACCACCCGACCATGATGAGGACGACCACCACCAGCACAGTCACTGTGGCAACCGTTCTGCTCGAAGACAGTGTCATGTGATCACGCCGGCAAGTCAGGAGCTGACTGGTTAATGTGCTCGATCAGCGCATCCACTCGCGCATCCTCGTTCGAGAGCGGGTCATTGAGTGTCAGTGGTGTGGCTGAAATATCTCCGAGCCGCACGTGCACCCAGTCGACCGACAGATCCCGGCGCGCGTCCTGTGCTGCACCGATGATCCGGCCGCGCAGGGACGCCCTCGTTGTGGCAGGAGGCGTGGTGACTGCGCCTGACACCTGGTCGGCCGCGATAAGCCGGCGCATCAATCCGCCGCCTTCCATGCGGTCACGCAGGCCTGTCGCCGTGATGTCGTGGTAGCTGAGCTCCAGGCGCGCCACGCGCGTGTCGGACAGCGGCACTGAGCGGCGTTCACAGTACTGGCGCAGCAGGCGGCGCTTGATTGCCACATCCAGTTCGGTCTCGACGCCGGACCAGTCTCCTGATTCGATCGCATCCAGTCCACGCTTCCACAGGTCCAGAACGTAGGTGTGCATGGGATCGAGGGCGCTGGTGTCCGTGTGGTCGAGGATCCTGCGCCGGATTTCCCGCTGGATTGCCACAGGTGACATGGATGTTCCCGAGGCCAATGGGATAGGTGCCTGTCCCGTCAGGTCCGCGTTGATGGAGCGAATAGCCGACATGGGATCGGCCAGCGCCAGGTCTGCCAGCTTCACACCATCTTCGACCGCGCTCAGCAGCAGCTCGGTTGCCCCGACCTTCAGGGCGGTTGTCGGCTCGGACACGTTCGTATCCCCCACGATCACATGCATACGCCGGTAGGAGCCTGAATCTGCCAGTGGTTCGTCGCGCGTGTTGATGATTGGGCGCGAACGAGTGGTTGCTGCCGAAACTGCGTCCCACATCTGGTCTGCACGTTGGGAAAAGACGTACGTACTGCGTCCTGAAATGGTGCGGATATGTCCAGCTCCGACGACGATTTGTCGGGTGATGAAGAATGCGACGAGGGCGTCCGCGACTTCTCTGAAGTCACGTCGGCGGTGCAGCAGATAGTTCTCGTGGCAGCCGTAGGAGTTTCCCTGGGAGTCCACGTTGTTGCGAAACAGGTGGAGTCGGGCTGGGACGCCCTCGGACTGGAGCTGCTCGTCTGCGCGAGAGGCGAGGTCAGCCAGTAGAAGGTCACCTGCACGATTTTGGGCCAGGAGGTCCTCCAGCAGGTCGCATTCGGCTGTCGCATATTCGGGGTGTGAGCCGACGTCGAGGTACAGGCGCCCGCCGTTGCGCAGGAACAGGTTCGAAGAACGTCCCTGGTCAATGAGCGGGGCGAACAGGTACCGCGCCGCCTGATCCGCATCCACTGGTGAGGGCGCGGAGGTGGTGGAAGCTGCGGTCAGCCCGTATTCCGTTTCGATTCCGACGACTCGGCGCCTCACTTTATTGGCCGCCCTTCTGCACGAAGCCCTGAACGAAGCTTTGCGCGTTTTCTTCCAGGACGGTGTCGATGTCATCCAGCAGGTCATCGAGGGAATCGGTGTTCGCCTGAACCTGCCCGGCCTGGGCGTCGTCCTCGTCGAGCGGGTCTGAGTGAGGTGAATGTGTGTGTGACTGAACCATGGATGCTCCTTAGACAAGGTCAGAGATGTCGGTTGTGGTATCAGATGCGTCAGGCAGTGAGATGCGGACCAGGCGGTTGTGTTCGGGGTCGTCGACTACCACTGATGTCCATGATGCCCGAACGACGTTCGGCATCGAGGCAACAGCGTGTCCGCGTACTCTGGCGCGGGTTGACTGCGGCGGCGTATCGGCCGCACGGATCACGTCGTCAGGTGTGAAGAGTCTGCGGACTCGTCCCGCACGGTCGAGGCGGTTCACCAGGGAGCGTTCTTCTCGCAGGTCCGCCCATTGCAGATCCATTGCCGCCAGACGTGGGTCGGCCCAGTCGGTGTTCAGCCGCTCACGCTGGCGATCGAAAAGCTGGTATTTTGCCACCCATTCAACGTCGCTGGCCACCGAGAACATGTCGGTGCGCAGACCGTCCAGGACTCGCTGCCAGGTGTCAAGCAGGTCGCGTGTGTCCTCATCCGGATTCTGGCCAGTCTCGTCGAGTGTTTCGAGCACCAGATCCAGGTAGATCTGCTGAATATCAACGGCATTCAGTGCGCGTCCGGCAGCGATCGGAACTTTGTGGCTCAGCGTCGGGTCGTGACTGACGTTCCATGTTTCCTGCACCGGGTCGTCAATGCTCAGTCCATCCCAGTGCATCGACGTGCCCTGTTCAATGGCCCACAGGACAATCGAGGTCGTCCCTATCTTGAGGTAGGCCGAGATGTCGAAGAGGCTGGCATCGCCTCCGATGACATGCAGGCGACGGAACCGTGCGGGATTGGCATGAGGTTCGTCGCGCGTATTGATGATCGGGCGATTGAAAGTGGTTTCCAGGCCGACCTCGTTTTCCACGAAGTCAGCGCGCTGCGAGAGCTGGAAGCCGGGAGCCTGTGACTTTTGACCCAGCCCGACCCGACCCGAACCACAGGTGACGGGGCGCGTCACCATGAATGGGATGAGGCCGCGGATCAGGTCATCCAGATCAACTGAACGCTCCACCTGGTAGTTCTCATGAGTGCCGTAGGCCGCACCTTTACCGTCGGTATTGTTCTTGACCAGGACGAGCGGCACCTCCGAGCTGGCATCGATATGTGCCATGATTCGGCGCGCAATCTCATCACCGGCCCTGTCCCACAGCACTGCTTCGCGCGGTGACGAGGTTTCAGGTGCGGAATACTCCGGATGTGCGTGGTCGACGTACAGGCGCGCACCGTTGGTCAGCACCGCCACCGTCGGGGTTGGCAGTGCGCGCTCACTGTCACTGGGGCGTTCCAACGCTTCCACGCCCCCTGACGGTGCCAGGTGGTAGGGATCATCGGTCAACAGTGACGGGTCGGCTGCGGCACGGGACAGGCGCATACCGCGCAGATCATTGAGCGGATCCTCACCCGTGTAATCCCATCCAACAGGGTCGCCCTCGCGCGACAGCTGTCCGCCTGCAGCGACTGCCTGCGTGGACAGTGCGACCGCATTTGCCCACGGGTTGCCTGGCTGATAGACACCGAATTCTGTTTCGGTGCCCATGATGCGGTGGACGCTCATTGTGGATCTCCTTGAATGGGGGTCACGGATTGAATATCATCACGCACTCCCACGGTGCGTGCCCAGTCCACTGGCGAAGACGTAGCAGCCAGCTCCATTGATTCGCGCATCTCTTCTTCCACGCCGCGCAGCACGTGTTCCTGACTCAGCCCCTGCTCGCTCCCGCCAAGCGTGGCGCGGATAGCGTGTTTCTTGGCTCGCTCCACGCTCGAGGCGATCAATGCGCCTGAAACGATGTCACTCAGGTACAGCGTCGTCTGCGCGCCTGAGGTCAGCGTCGCGTGGAACAGTGCAGTGGACTGATCGCGTGCATACAGACGCTCCACGGCGGCGTCGATCATCTGATTGAGGGCCTCCTCGTGGCTCCCATAGCGGGAAATCTCGCTCGCTGCAATCGGGACGTGCGTGGTCAGATACTTCGTGAAGATGTCGCGCGCGCCCGTCCGGTCGGGTCGGTCGATGCGTATACGCACGTCGAGGCGTCCGGGCCGCAGTACAGCAGGGTCGATCATGTCGGCTCGGTTGGATGCGCCAATGATGATGACATTGTCGAGGGCTTCCACTCCGTCCATTTCAGCCAGAAGCTGCGGGACAATCATGGTTTCCACGTCAGAGGAGATACCTGCGCCACGCGTGCGGAACAGAGCTTCCATCTCATCGAAGAACACGACAACAGGGATCCCGGTTGCCGCCAGTGCACGAGCACGGGAGAAAATTGCCCGAATCTGGCGCTCCGTCTCCCCCACGAATTTGTTGAGCAGTTCGGGGCCCTTGATAGACAGGAAGTGGCCGCGCACGCCTGATTCGGTCTGCGACAAGGCGTTTGCCACTGCTTTGGCAATGAGTGTTTTACCCGAACCTGGCGGCCCGTACAGCAGGATGCCTTTGGGCGGGCGCAAGCCGTAATCGCGGTAGAGCTGCGGGTGACGCAGCGGCATCTCGATCGAGTCACGCACACTGGCCAGCTGCTGATCCAGTCCGCCGATGTCGTCGTAGGTGACGTCCGGGACCTGCGGGGTGAGCAACTGCTCGACATCCGAGCGGGTGACGCGCTCGATGGCCTGACCGGCGCGCAGATTCGCCATGACGGAATCGCCTGCCCGTACGCTTCCGTGCCGCAGTGGTCCGGCCAGCGTCAGAACCTGTTCCGCGCCGCCTTCCAGGGACACCAGTACGCGATCGGCGCCCAGTACTTCCAGCACCGATGTCAGTGTCCCGGTGCGCTCGAAGTGGTCCACACCCACCACGACCATGTTCTCGTTGAGGCGTACCAGCTGTCCGACGGCCACCGTTGACAGGTCAACACTGGAGTCAACGATCAGGCGCATGCGTTTGGTGCCCACCATCGCATCGATCTGACGCGCGGCGGTATCGACCGCGAGAACTGAGACGAATGTGTGTGGAGGCTGCTGAGAGCGGTGGATTTTCTCGTTGAGTTGGACAAGCTGTCCGCGGGCCGTCGACAGGGCACGTGAGAGGCGTTCGTTCTTCTCTTCCAAAGAAGCGACAGATCGCCGCAACGCGTCAACGGTCTGTTGGTCGGCAGACGTGCTCACTCGTACCCTCCTCGCGAGTCAGTTTTAGTGGTCATTCAACACTATGACGATCAGTGGGATTCCTCCAGATCCTTCCGAACCGTGGTCTGTAATGTTTCTCCCACCCAATGTTCGCTGCGCGCAGTTGCGTCACGACGCACTCGCCGTACTTTCTTGTCACTGGGCACTCGCTGCCCGATTGACGAGGGTGTCCACCCATCCTCGTCGTCCCACATTCCACCCTGTCCTTCAGCAGCCGGAGCGGGGCGGCGTTGGGCGGTTTGCGGACGGGTGTGCGGTGCCAACAGACGCGTGCTGACCAGAAAGCCGGTATGGGCCACCATGCGGTGTTCGGGACGCACGGCCAGCCCTTCGAGATGCCACTCGCGCTGCATCGTTTCCCACGCCAGTGGCTCTGTGAATCGTTCGCATGCGCGGATATCTTCGACCAGACGGGACATCTGGGTCACTGTGGCGACGTAGCACGTCAATACTCCTCCGTAGTTCAATGCGTGTTCCACGGCTTGAAGGTTCTCCCACGGGGCCAGCATGTCGAAGACGATGCGATCCACGCTATGCGCCTCGCATCGATTGAGCACATCAGCCACCTCGCCTACTTCCAGGGTCCACGCGGGGTGGTGAGAGCCGAACCAGAGATCCACATTGGCGCGCGCAATGTCCGCAAAGTCTTCGCGGCGTTCCACTGAGTGGAGGTGGCCGTGTTCGCCTACCGCGTTGAGCAGTGCCAGTGTCAATGCACCTGATCCCACACCTGCTTCCACTACGCGTGCGCCGGGGAAAATGTCCCCCATATGAATGATGGTGCCGGTGTCTTTGGGGTAGATCACCGTTGCGCCGCGCGGCATCGACATGACGTAGTCGCTTTGCAGGGGTCGCAGCACCTGGAATGAGCGTCCTTCAGGCGTGGTGATCACCTGGCCGTCGGGCTGACCGATCACGGCGTCGTGATCGAGCCATCCGCGATTGGTTTGGAAGCGTCCGCCCGCCACCAGCGTGATGGTGTGGAATCGTCCCTTCGGGTCGCGTACCTGCACCCGATCGCCTTCGCGCAGTGGCCCGCGCCGGTTTTCCTGACCTAGTTCACTATGAGTACCCATCGCTGGGATTGTATCCACAACCGGAGCAGGCGAGCACGCAGATGCCGGTGCGCGGCGCTACGGTAGGCACATGCCGTCTTCATCATCGTCTGAACAGTGGGCGCCCGCACTGTCGGTGTCGCGCGCCCGCGATTTCATGAAATGCCCTCTCAAGTTCCGTCTGTTGGTTGTGGATCGCATTCCCTCGCCCGCCACACGTGCCACGGCGATGGGCACCCTCGTACACGCTGTCCTCGAGCATCTCTTCGACGTGCCGCAGCACGATCGCACCCCTGAGCATGCTCAGGAACTGGTTGCCCCGCAATGGGAAGTGCTACGCAGCAACGATCATACAGTGATGGATCTGTTCGATTCTGAAGAGGATTTGCAGTCATGGATGCGTGACGTGCGAACCGTAATCGAGCAGTACTTCCATATCGAGGATCCACGGTGGCTTGAACCGGTTGGACGTGAAGAACTGATCACTGTGGTGATGCCGGAAGGCATTCGTCTGCGCGGATTCATCGACCGCATCGATCAGGCTCCCACAGGCCAGCTGCGCGTTGTGGACTACAAGACAGGCAAGGCTCCCAGTCCACGTTTCCAGGACGAAGCTCTCTACCAGATGCGCTTCTACGCATTGCTGCTTCAGCTCACACGCGAACTTCCGGCCCGCACGCAGTTGGTGTACATCAAGTCCGGTCAGGTCCTCACCTTGGACCCCACCGACGCCGACATGGTGGACATTCGCGCCGATGTGGCACAGCTGTGGGAGCACATCGAAAGCGCGGCTCGCCAACGTCGTTTTGTTCCGACAAAAAACCCGCTGTGCAACTGGTGCCACGTGCAGTCCATGTGCCCCATCTTTGGCGGTCAGGTGCCCGATATTCCTGAAGAAGGCATCGAGCGTGTACTGTCCATGCGTGCGAGTCAGTAAGTCACCCTCGTCAGGCTGCGACTCCCCCGGGCGTCAGGACGCCGGTCAGCAGCAGGATCGCGACGAGGGCGGCCAGACCCAGGCGGTACACGACGAAGGGGCTGAACGAGCGGGTGGAGATCAACTTGAGGAACCACATGATCACCACGTATCCCACGCCGAAAGCGATGAGCGTGGCCAGGATCGTCGGCCCGACCGCAACAATGTCACCACCGCCGATCACCTTGGCCATCTTGTAGAACCCCGATGCGAAGACGGCGGGCATGGCCAACAGGAATGAGTAGCGCGCTGCAGCTTCTCTCGTGTAGCCCAGTGCGCGCCCCATCGTGATGGTGCCACCTGAACGGGAGACGCCGGGAATGAGAGCCATCGCCTGAGCAAAGCCGTAAGCAATGGCATCGCGCCAGCTCATGCGGTCAAGGGTGAGTTCCCTGCGCCCCAAGCGATCAGCCGCGCCGAGCAGCAGACCGAAGAAAACAAGCATGGCCACCGTGATCCACAGGTTACGGAATGATGTGTCGATCCAATCTTCGAGCAGCAGTCCAAGGATTCCGATCGGCAGGGATCCGACGATGATCATCCACCCCATGCGCGCATCGGGATCGGCACCGCGGACGCGCTTGGCGGGGCCGACTACGGGAAGGGAACGCGCCCATTTCGACACGATCCTCACGATGTCTTTCCAGAAGAACACCAGCACTGCAGCTTCAGTTCCGATCTGCGTGATCGCGGTGAAGGCAGCTCCCGGATCTGCCTGTCCGATCAGCTCTCCCACAATGCGCAGGTGAGCAGATGAGGAAATAGGAAGAAACTCCGTGAGGCCCTGAACCAGCCCCAGGATGATTGCATCAAGCCAACTCATGAGGCCTACTGTACGGGCACCACGCCGATTCCCCTACCGCGCCACCCGGTCACCACCACACTACGGTTACAGTATGCGCACTCGTTTTTGCGGCCGTTCGGGCCTGAGCGTCTCTGATGTTGGACTCGGCACACTCACGTGGGGCCGCGACACCGATGAGCACGAAGCTGAAGACATGCTGCGCCATTTTGTCGATGCCGGTGGGAACCTGATCGAAATTGCACCAACGCACGGAGACGGCGCGGCGGTGGACGTCCTCGGGTCGCTCATCAGCACAGTCAGTCGCAATCAGCTCGTGATCGCACTTCGAGGGGGCGCACACCTGGATGCGTCCACTAAGTGGCGTGCCAGTGCGGCGCGCGGCGACATGCTCGCCAGTCTGGACGATGCGCTGGCCCGGTGGCACACCGATTTCGTTGACCTGTGGCTCGCGGAGTTCACGCCGCACATTCCGGTCGACGAAACACTGTCCGCGCTGGAGGTCGCCTGGCGTTCGGGTCGTGCGCGCTACGTAGGGATCGCTCACGCGTCGGCGTGGACGACGGCATCAGCATCGACGAGGGCGGCCCTGGCGGGGATGCCTGTGGTTGCGTTGGAAGATGCCTGGTCACTGCTGGATCGCGGCCTCGAGTCTCAGGTGTTTGCACCGGCGCGCTCAGCCGGGATGGGAATCCTGGCGCATTCGCCACTGGCGTGCGGCGTCCTGACCGGGAAGTATCGCCATGCCACTCCCCCAGATTCACGCGCCGCGTCACCGCACTTGCGTTATACCGTTGAACGCTACCTGGATCCTGCTTTGTCTGGCACGGTCAACGCCCTCGAACGCGCTGCTCAGGGGCTTGATCGCACGAGTATGGATGTGGCGTTGGCATGGGTGCGTGACGCTGAGGGTGTGGCAAGCGCGATCGTCGGTCCGCGCACGGTCCGACAGCTCGATCAGCTGCTCGAATGTCAGGATCCACTTCCTGAGCAGATCCGAACGGTACTCAGCGAAGTATCTGATCCGCGCGTAGATTAGTCGTCCTCGTCGTTATCGTCGTCCAGGTCGATCTGGTCGTACTCGTCATCGTCGAAGCCGTCGAAGCTGTCATCGTCATCATCTTCGTCTTCGCCGTCGTCCTCATAGTCGTCATCATCGTCGTCGTCATCATCTTCATCCAGAATGTCGAACGGCAGTTCAGCGTCGAATCGTGTGAAGAGAACGTCGTCGTAGGTGAAGAACGCATCACGGAGGCGTTCTTCTGCCTGCGAAATGACGGCATCCGACGCGGCTGTGCCGCCCTGGAC
Organism: Pauljensenia sp. C0170B4; assembly: GCF_056590235.1. Classification (NCBI taxonomy): domain Bacteria; kingdom Bacillati; phylum Actinomycetota; class Actinomycetes; order Actinomycetales; family Actinomycetaceae; genus Pauljensenia; species Pauljensenia sp. C0170B4. The sequence continues at coordinate 273,273 of NZ_JBWPVS010000002.1, forward strand.
GACATCAAAGTGGTGCTCAAATGCTGCGATGAGTAAGTTCAGCGCGTCGCGAGGATCTTGTGTCATGCTCCCAGCCTACCTGTTCACGCCTAAATTGACGTGCTCAATTCAGGGAAGATTCAGTTGCGAGCGGATAACGGAAACCATCAGATCAGTGCCCTTGATCTCCGCTGTCTGTTCTGCACCGAGGATACGCATATTCCCGTCTGCGTCGATCAGCTGCGATGCACCCATCGACGGCCCGAGCGGCAAGATGACCCACTCCTTGGTGGGTTGGTAGGAGATATCGGGCTCTCCGCCTTCCAGTTGATGCGTGATATTGGCAATGACAACTCGGGCTTGCTGACGTGCCGCATCTGCGCGCTTGGATTCACGCACGTCGGTGATATCACCAATGGCGTACACGTTGGAGTGTCCCTTGACCTGCAGCGTGGGATCAACACGAATTGTTCCGTTCGGGTGAAGAAGTTCTTCGTATTCGGTTCCCGCCAGGTATCCGGAGTTCGCTGTCGCGCCGTAGCACTGGAACCATATATCTGCCTCGATCTGGTCACCGTTATGCGTCTGAACACTGAAGCGTCCTAGCTGGCCGGCCTGAATCGGCGGCAAATATGCCAGCGGGGAGCCTGTCACCACGCGCACACCCAGTTCGTCGAGCTGTTCCGTGATCGCGTCGCGAAGCTCCTGCGTGTAGCCAGGCGTGGACAGAATGGAGTCACCGGATTCAACCAGAATGATCTCCAGATCAGGGAACGCGCTGGCCAACTCACCTGTCATCTCAATGCCGACGGTGCCTCCGCCTACCAACATGACCGAGCCGGCCGATGTCAGTGCGTCGTGGAGCTGTTCAAGGCGCGCTTTCGCCACAGTCGCTTTCGAGGAGGAGTACTTTGCGGGGAACGGATACGTTGATCCACTTGCCAGGATCACGTAGTCCGCTTCGATGGGGTCGTGCCCAAAGACATGCACCGTCGTCCCCGTCACTGACGAGACGACGCCCTGGATCACCTGCCCATTCTTCAGCAGGTTCGAGTACGGCATGAAAATGGCGTGCTCCCACACCTCGTCGACCGCTGCCCGAAGTGCGGCCGCGTGGTGAACGAATTGGTCCTTCTGCTCAATGAGGATCACGTCAGCGACTGGATCCAGTCCTTTCGCGACGGTGACACCACCGTACCCACCGCCGACAACTACCACTTTGGTCACAGTTGATCTCCTTCGTTGATGATGATGCCATCATCTCACGTGTCAGTCGTCCAGGTGGAGCACGCGAGCAATATTGGGTGGGAAAAAGTTCGGTCCCTTCAGAACTTTTCCGTCCTCACGACGCTTCACCGACCCATCCGGCATGAGTTTGGACAGGTTCGATGCCTGAACTTCTTCCAGGACCGCATCCAGGTCGATGCCTGATTCCAGTGCCATCCCGTAGATGACGTAGACCAGGTCGGCCAAAGCGTCAGCGGTCTCGACGATATCCGAGGTGGCATGATCGCCTTCAGCTGCCTGCTGATAGGCCTGCTCGATGAGTGTCCTCGCGTCAGGTCCCCACATGGCTCCAATCAGTTCGCTGAATTCCTCAGTGATCAGGCTCATGCGCATCATGACACGGTCGTAGTCCAGTGTGGGTTCCCCGCCGTCTGCCACACGGTTGGGCATGTGGTAGGTCGAGTGGAACTCGCTGACCAGTTCCTGGGGGCTACGCGTGCTGCGGCCCGGTGTGTGCGAGGTGCCACTGCGCCGCCCCATCACCGGTGCGGGTGCAGCCGGCCCGTCCCACGGTGCAGCAGGCTCCATCGTGTCATCTGGTTCAAGGAATGCTTCCCAGATTTCTTCACCCTTGTCGTTTTCGACTTGCCGCCCTCGTTTGCCTGCGTGGAAGCCCAGTCGCCACGCCACGCGCCACGATGGCCAGTTGCCGACCCGTGAGCGCCACACGAGGCGCGGCGCGTTCAGCGTATCGAATGCGACGCGCGCAGCCAGGATAAGTGCTTCGGTAGCGTAGCCTGATCCACGGCTGTCGGCGCCTACCCAGTAGCCCACATCGAGCGTCCCGTCCTCGGATTGAATCCGCATCGACAGGGTGCCCACGAGCGTGTTGGTGGCCACGGTGCGGATCGCCCAGTGTGGTTCGTTCTTCTCCCAGCCGGCGTTCGCGACTTTTTCAACGAATTCCCTGGCCTGGTCACGCGAATATGGCGAGGGAACCGTCGTCCACTGCATGATGGCAGGGTCCTGGCACAGACGGTAGATATCGTTGGCATCGTCACAAGCTAGTGGCACCAGGGAGATGCGCGCGCCAGTGACCGTGAAGGGAGCGAGCGACATTGAATCCTCCTTTGGATGATCGCTTCAGGCTTCAGCGTGAGTGTGTTCCCACGCGGTCGCCAGCATAGTCCCCAAGGCCTGCGCATTCTGTGCGCCCTGGATCACAAACTTCTGATCGATGAGCATGGTGGGAACCGACTCAACACCCATTTCAACGGCGATCTGGTAGTCGGAAACTACATCTGCTGCTCGCTGCTCATCAGCGAGGGCGGCCACCACATCTTCTGCTGACATACCGACTCGCTTCGCACACTGAATCAACACCTCCGGATCGGAGACGTCCTGACCCATTTCGAAGTGGGCACGGTCAAGCGCTTCAGCCAGAGCAAGCTGAGTGGTATTCGCACCTGTCAGCGTGTCGTGCGCAAGGTCGTGTTCGTAGGCTGCGGCGAGGAGCCGGTGTGCGTTCGAGGTGGGCGCCACCACCATCGTTTCGAAGTTGAAGGTGATGTCCTCAGCCATCCCCAACTCAGTGAATTGAGCCAGGCTCTTGTCTGCATCTTCTTCTGACATTCCACGATGTGCTGTCAGGTATTCGCTTTGAGATAGCTCCAACGGTTCTGCTAAGTCAGGGTCAAGGAAGTAGGCGTGAAGTCGAATCTCAACCTCGTCAGCATGCTCGAATGAGCCCAGGGCCGTGCGCAGGTGGTGAAGACCCAGATAGCACCACGGGCATGCCACGTCAGACCAAATGTCGATGTGCATGTTGGCAACTGTCTCATAACTTTGCTCGATTGTCAGGGTGCCCGGGCCTTTGTCACCTAACTCATGAGCAAATGTGACGTGTCGCTCGTTCATATTGGACGTTTCGATTTGCCGACAGGTACCATTGTCGTGTTAAAGTTCTATCCGCTCTCATTGAGCGTTGCGCGGGTGGCGGAATAGGCAGACGCGCTAGCTTGAGGTGCTAGTCCTCGCTTTAGAGGGTGGGGGTTCAAGTCCCCCTCCGCGCACAATGAGCAGAATGGTCGCGACACCTTGCGGTGTCGCGATTATTTTTAACTCTGCTCTACAGTAGAGACGTGGAAACTTCTCGCTGGACCTGTGTACTTTTCGACGTGGACGGCACAATTGTCGATTCGGCAAGTGTCGTTATCGACTCGTTCCAACGCACACTTGCACACTTGAACTATCCGTCTCGTTCACGCGATGAGCTGGGGAAATACGTCGGCCCACCGTTGTGGGACTCCTTCATGGATCTGGGGATGGATGCTGAGCAGGCTGACAATGCTGCCACCATCTACCGTCACTACTATCGTGAACTGTTCCTTCAGCCAGAACCGTATCCCGGCATTGGACAGCTTCTGGAAGATTTGCATGCCGCCGGATACGCCTTGGCTACGGCTACCTCAAAACAGGAATACATGGCGCGCGACCAGATGGTTCATCTGGGTTTTGATCGCTTCATCGATGTCATTGCGGGAGCCATCCCAGATCCCGCCTATTCGAAAGCTCATGTGATCCGCGATGCACTGAAGCGCCTGGAGGAAAAAGGCCTCGACATTTCTCGCCCCGTCGTGGTAGGTGACCGTTCATGGGACCTGGAAGGTGCTCTGGAAGTCGGTCTGCCGGCGATCGGGGCAGGCTGGGGCTATTCGCATCCTGGCGAGTTCGATCAGGCACTGGCAGTTGCCCACGATGCCGACGAACTGCGCCAGCTGCTGATGGGAGATCACTCATGACTGATTCATCACGCACCTCAAAGTTCGGCAATCTGAAGCAGAACCTGAGCCGGTTCGTACGTTCTCCGCACGTCACTCAGGTGCCGGCCACGACGCGCACATCCACGCCGGCGCACCCTGCCTCATATCACACACCCCGACGGCGACGCGTCTCCTCGCCTCCGACCAAGCATTCGCGGGCCAATACTGCCGTGAAGCGACCCGATCTGCCTGACTGGCTGCGTAAATCCGGCCTGGCAGCGTGGGCCCTGATCGGCATCATGATCATCGTCGCCGCCGTCGTCTATGCTCTGGCACGCGTCACCCCGGTCTTCATCGCTGTTTTCGTCGCACTGGTGGTCACTGCGATTCTCAATCCCGTGGTCAATTTCCTTTCGCGCTTCATTCCGCGTGGCCTGTCAGTGGTTCTGACATTGCTGGGATTCTTCGGCATCTTCGCAGGTTTGATGGCATTGGTCATCAACTCCGTGATGGGACAGTGGACGAGGCTGGCCAATCAGTTCTCACGCGGTCTGGATGTGATCTCCGATTTCCTGTCCTCCCTGCCATTCGACATCAAGGTCACGCCGCAGGATGTGTCCGCATGGATGAACGACATGATCGCCAAGGGCCAGCAATACGTCCAGCAAAACTGGAGCAGGCTGGCATCCGACCTCCTGTCAAATGTCTCAGCCGCTGCCATCACGTTCACAATCGCCGCATTGGGCTTGTTCATCACGATCTTCTTCCTGCTGTCGGGAGAAAAAATGTGGCGCTGGTTCCTGGATGTCACACCGGCACGCAGGCGTGAGCCTATCCATCGCGCAGCTCTGGCAGGATGGGACACTTTCTCGGGCTACGCGCGCGGCACGATGATCGTGGCCGCGACCGATGGTCTGTTGGCGGGGATCTTCCTGCAGATCCTGGGCGTGCCGGTTGCGCCCGCATTGGGCGTCCTGGTGTTCATTGGTGCCTTCATTCCCCTGATTGGTGCGCCCGCAGCGATGATCATTGCGATGATCGTGGCTGCTGCAAGCGGCGGTTTGATGCAGGCCGCCATCGTTGGCCTCGGCATCGCCGGCATCGGCCAGCTCGAAGGGCACGTTCTCCAGCCCCTCATCATGGGCAAGCAGGTGTCTTTGCACCCTGTGGTTGTCGGTGTTGGCGTCACCGTCGGTACACTCACGGCGGGCCTGCTGGGTGCCGTCATCGCGATCCCGATTATCGGCGTGATCTGGTCTGTCTTCTCTGAACTGTATGAGCGTGATGCACCGATCGAAGATCCGTTGCCTGAACGCCGCAATGCGCCCGACGTTGAGGAAGAGCACGAGAACAAGATCGGCACCAGAATTGTGCGTTTTTTCCGCAACCGCGGCGACGACGAATCCGAGGCTGACGGCCAGAAAACCGAGGCTTCAGCGGAAGTCTCGTGATCGGACGCGCATCGGCATGTGCAGCTCTTTGAGCGAATGTGCCCGGATCATGACGACACCCTCGCCTCTTTCGACAGTGCCACTGACGATCAGTGCCTGCGCTGTCGTGGCGGTGGTGCGATAACGCGTCCACAGTCCCGGTGAGCACACAATGTTGGCAAACCCGCTTTCGTCTTCTAAAGACACGAAAATCAGGCCGCGCGCTGTGTGGGGACGTTGGCGGTGCGTGACAATACCAGCGACTGACGCGATGGACCCATCGTCACCTTTCTCCATCAGGTCACGCGCTTTCACGACGCCGCGATCATCAAGGAATGAGCGGATCAGGGCCAGCGGATGTTCTGCCACGGTCAGGCCGGTGGCCTGATAGTCGGCGCGCATCTGGTCAACATCGCTCATCTGCGGCAGGTTCCCTGGCGTCGTGCCCACCTCGATACCGGGAATATACGGCTGATACGCGTGTTCTTCTGCCACTCGCTCGGCACCCCACAGTGCGTCTCTTCTGCTGATTGCCAGCGAATCGAAAGCACCGGCTCGCGCGCATGCTTCCACCTGGCGCTCGGTGAGGTGAGCACGCTGCGCCACGTCACTCATACTGGAAAACGGACCGTCAGCTCGCGCATCGACGATGCGGTGGGCACCCTCCCCCAGTCCGCGTATCGATTCCAGCCCGATCCGAATCATGGCATCGTCATCCATGTCCAGTTCAACGCGTTCGTTTGCACATCGCTCGACAGCCGGGTCGTAGGGCTGGACGCATGCGGATACGTCAGAAAACTGCACATCGGCCCGAGCAACTGCTACGCCGTGACGCCGCGCGTCGTGGATCAGGCTATCCGGAGAATAAAACCCCATAGGCTGACTGGACAGGATACCTGCGTAGAAGAACTCCGGGTAGTGCACTTTCAGCCAGGCTGACGCGTAGACGATGTGAGCGAAGGAAAAGGAGTGCGACTCAGGAAAACCGAACGATGCGAAGCCTCGGAGTTGATCAAAAATCCTGTGTGCGCATTGCTCAGAGATTCCGCGTTGACGCATTCCTTCCATCAGCGGAGGTTTGAGCATGTCCATCTGTTTGAGTGAACGCTTCGACCCCATCGCCTTGCGCAAGCGGTCAGCTTGCGCCGCGGTGAAACCTGCCGCATCCTGCGCGATGCGCATGAGCTGTTCTTGAAACAGCGGAACACCCAGAGTCTTTTCCAACGCAGGCTTGAGCAGCGGGTGCAGATACGTCACCGCTTCTGCGCCCTGTCTTCGACGCAGATACGGATTCACTGCCTGCCCCTGGATGGGGCCAGGTCTGATCAGCGCCACCTCCACCACAATGTCGTAGAAGCAGCGCGGCCGAAGGCGTGGCAATGTATTCATCTGCGCGCGCGACTCCACCTGAAACACTCCCACCGTGTCAGCTGCGCACAGCAGGTCGTAGACACGTGGATCCTCTTCTGTCAGATTATGCAGTCCCAGCGCGCGCCCGTTCCTGCCGGTAATGCCGCGCTCCCCCAGCCAGTCGAATGCCCGGCGAATGGCGGTGAGCATTCCTAATCCCAGCAAGTCGAATTTCACCAGTCCGGCATCAGCGCAGTCGTCCTTGTCCCACTGGAGAACGGAACGGTCCTCCATGGCTCCCCACTGCACGGGGCAGATATGACTGACCGGTGTGCGCGTGAGCACCATTCCTCCGGTGTGGATTCCCATGTGACGCGGAAGGTCGGACATTTTCTGTGCGATTCGAGTGACCTGATCAGGGGGCGGGTCGCCCTCGCTCTTGCTCCACTTCGTCGCAATACCGGCGGCATATCCGCATGCGCGAGCAGCATCATGGATCGCTGAGCGGTGCCTGTAGGTGATGACGGTGGCAACCTGTGCGGCGCGTTCACGCCCATAGTGCTCGTAGACATGTTGGATGACTTCTTCGCGCCGCCCTGCCTCGATGTCGACATCGATATCAGGAGGGCCGGAACGTCCAGGCGACAAGAAGCGTTCAAAAAGCATTGAGTGACGCACCGCGTCAACTGCAGTGATGCCGAGGGCGAAACATACGGCTGAATTGGCGGCTGATCCTCGTCCCTGGCACAGGATGTTGCGGGAGGCACAAAAGTCAACGATTTCTTTGACGATCAGGAAATATCCCGGAAAATCCATGCGTTCGATGATGGACAGTTCGTGGTCAATCACCTCCCACGCATGGGGGTTGTCTGCCCGCGTTCCGTAACGTTCGAGGGCGCCCTGTTCAGTCAGATGACGCAACCATGTCGCGGACGTGAATCCCTCGGGCACCTTCGTTTCAGGCAGTCGGGGGGCAACGAGGCGCAGGTCAAAACTTGCGTGAGATCCGATGTCTGCCGCCATGCGAACAGCATCCGGGTAGTCGTGGTACATCAGCAGCATTTCTTCTGCGCTGCGCAGGAAGGAGCGAAAGGCCGGCAGGTGCGGTTCAGCTTCTTCCAGTGACATTCCCAGTCGGGTGGCAGCCAGGACATCACCGAGGGGCCCGGATACCGGGGTGGCACATCGCGCGGCCGTTGTGGCAACCAGCGGCACGTGGGCACCTGTGGCCAATTCACTGAGTGCACGCAGGGTCTCAGGTGGCTCCGTGGGGCTCAGCGCGCTTTCGACGGCGACGCGGTCACGTCCAAAGATACTGATCAGGCGTGTCAACATGGAGCGGGCGGCCGACATGCCACCCGCCCGCAGCGCTCGACGCAGCGGGCCACGCGACGTGCCGGTGAGCACTATCCACTCCCCTGCACCCAGTTCGTCCAGCATGTGTATCGGCGTGCGCCGACCTGGATGAGAAAGGGTGTGCCGACTCATTGCCGCACACAGCTGCGTGTATCCACACGGATTCGTGGCGATGATGGGAAGACGGATGCCGGGTTCTTCGGCTCCGGGAACCAGTCCCCATCCAGGCTGGGCTGAAAATTGCTGCGGATCCAGGGTCAGTTCCGCCCCGCACACAATCGGCAGTCCGCGCGCTCGACCGGCAGTGGCCATCTGTATTGCAGAATACATACCATCGACATCCAGTACCGCGAGCGCCTCCAGGTTCAGCGCGCAGGCAGCATCGACCATCTCGCTGGGCGTATTGGCGCCGTCGAGGAATGTGAATGCGCAGTGAGCATGTAATTCCGCGTAACGAGCAGGTTCGACCACTCCACCATCATATCGAACATCTGTTCGATTCTGTAGCGGTCTTATCCGTCGATCAGCGCACGCAGGTCAGCCACGTTAAGGCGCGTCCACTGCCCCGCGTCCTTCTGATCAACAGCCGCATCAACCAGGGATGTCACAAGTTCACGTTTGCGTTCCTGCAGTTCGACGACTTTATGTTCAATGGTGTCGAGGGCGACCAGACGGTACACACTGACAGGACGTTCCTGCCCGATGCGGTGCGCACGATCCACTGCCTGTTCTTCCACGGCCGGGTTCCACCATGGATCCATGACGAACACGTAGTCCGCTTCCGTCAATGTCAGTCCTGTCCCCCCAGCCTTCAGGGAGATGAGGAACACGTCAGCGTCCCCCTCGCGAAACTGTTGAATCACTGAGCGGCGATTGCGGGTTGAACCGTCGAGCTGGACACAGGAAATGGAGCGCCGCTTCAGCTCCTCCCGGATTCGTGCCAGGTAGGACGTGAACTGGCTGAACACCAGAGCCTTGTGACCTGCAGGCAGAATCTGCGTCAAGTGGTCCACCAGCACGTCGATCTTTGCCGACCCAATACCTTGGAAGTGTTCATCGACCAATGCCGGGTCAAGGGCCAGCTGGCGCAGTCGCGTCAGCGCGGCCAGAATGTCGATGCGGTGCCGTGAAGCGTCGTCAAGCAGATCGAGCAATTGGACGCGTATGCGCGTCAGATACTGGTCGTAGATCTGGCGGTGTTCAACTCCCAGCTCCACACCGACGGTTGTTTCAGTCTTGGCGGGAAGATCAGGTGCCACTGCTTCCTTGGTGCGTCGCATGATGAACGGTCGGATCGCTGCGCTCAACGCTGCGGCGGCGTTCGCGTCCCCCTCGTCAATGGGCCGTAAGATACGTGTGCTGAACGTTTTCCAGCCGGGCAACAAGCCGGGAGCAACCAGGGCTGCGAGCGCCCACAGATCCGCTGCGGAATTCTCCACGGGTGTACCGGTCACTGCGAGTGTCCACGGCCGGGACAGCTGCATGAGCAGGCGGTGGATGACAGTGCGCGGATTCTTCACATGCTGCGCTTCGTCGATCACCAGGCCGCCCCATTCGCGCGCTGCCCATTGGTCTGATTCCAGGCGCGCAATGGTGTATGTGGTGACGACGATGTCGGCATCGCGGATGGCACTGTCAAGTGATTCGTCGCGACGTTTGGAGGTTGACGTAATGTCGACGACTCGCAGCTCGGGTAGGAAGCGTTCGGCCTGTTCAACCCATGTGCCGACGACGGAGGTCGGTGCCACCACCAAAACTGGCGGCTCGGTGCCACCAGCGCGTTGCGACGCGATCGAGGCGAGGATTTGCAAGGTTTTGCCCAGGCCCATATCGTCAGCGACAATGCCACCCAATCCGTTGTGAATGTGGGAGGTGATCCACTGATGACCGTCGACCTGGTAGGGCCGAAGATCCGCATTAAGGGTGTCAGGCAGCGGCAACGGATCGCGCGCACCTCGGGCAGTAAGCACGTCGATAGTGCGGCGCAGGGAGTTGGGCACGGTGAGCGAGTCCGTCAGGTCGTCGAATTCTTCCCACAGCCCCACATGCATGCTCGATAGCTGCAGGTCAGATTCAGTGAAGCTGCCGCCCAGTTCCTGCGCGTTGTGGAGCAGGGCGCGCAGCCTGTTGATACGAGCGCTGTCGAGGGCGACCCACGTCCCCTCAACCAGCATATGATCGCGTCCATCGGCAAGTGCGGTGAGGACATCAGATAGGGCGACATCACTGTCACCGATGCGGATGCGTATATGGACATCAAACCAGTCGGTGGATGAGGACGGTTCAGCGTCCGTGTGGATCGTCAGTTCCTCATTGCTGATGCTCAGTGCCCGCACATCAGGGTCCACGTCCCATTGCAGAGCGTCGGCGGTCACCTCGTCGAGGGTGGCAAGCAGTTCCGGGGCTTTCCAGGCGGGCATATGGATGGGTGTGCCGACGGTCAAGGGCGCGCCGGTGGGAAGCGAGATCTGGCCGATTGCAGACTGTACGCTGCGTGCCAGGTGCGTGACATCGGGGTCTGTACTGTCGTAGGCGGTGCGCACATGAGAGGTGCCGACAGCTTGATCGACCCACCAGCGCATCACGACGTGTTCGATGTGATCCATACTGACGCGTCCGACGATGCTTGTCTTAACTGAAACGTCTGCGCTCACTGAGTCGTCACTGGACATGACCGGGTTGGTGCCGCTGAGCCGAGGAAGCCACTGGGCATGGAATTCGGCCGCGTCTTCAGCCGGAATGATCAGCGGTGAGGCACCTTCGAACGCGTCGAGCAGATGCGCCCCTGAACGAATATGTGCGACTGTGCGCCCGGCGTTGAAGAATGCCAGCTGCGTGGCTGCGCTGATGCGAACTCGGGCGGCGATGCGCGCACCGTCGGTGAGCACGGGTTTGATGAGAATGTCGCCTGTTTCGCCAGTGCGAGTGGTGTCGAGACTGACGTGCCAGGGAGTCGGGTCGACGCTCAGTGGTGTGAGCGGGTCGAGGTCAACGAACATGTCAAGGCCGGCTCGCGTAGCTGCCTCAATCCACGGCCCTGCCTGCACGCCCAGCGATTCCAGTGTGACGTCATTTGGTGAGCGGTACGTTCCATCTGAACGTGAGTGGCGGTAGGCCTGCCTGATCAGCGCGACGTGTGTGGGGTTGAGTCCATCTGTGACCGATTCCCACTGCGTGGCGGTCAGGTCCTGCCACGTTGCACGCTTCGTGGTCCACGCGCTGTGCATTCCAGGGCGCAGCGGTGTCAGTGCAATAGGTTCACGAGGGTTATGCGTATCAACCAGTAACGCCAGTGACTGACCCTCCATCGCCGTGGTGCCGGAAAGGGTGCGCAGCCTGTCACGCCATGTGGGGCCCTCCTCCGATTCTGCGGGCACGGAGCGCACGGCAAGTAAGGCTGCCACACTGTGCGGACAGTCACGTCCGATCGCACACGCGCAGCTCAGATCCAGGTGTACAGGGGCGCCGTCACGCAGGCTCACCCATGTGCGGTAGGTCAATCCGGGGCCTTTGACGCGGCACTGGGCTTCGCGTTCTGACGTGAGGTCGGTGTCCAGGACGTCGCCTCGGGTAAAGAACGCCAACCCTTTTGCCCACGTTGCCGGACCTACTCGCATCATGATGTCGTCGTCACTGAGGTGGTGAACATACGTCACGATGTCGCGTGGAGCCATCTTTCCAGTTTATGACGCCGCGCGCGCAGATGCTCAGTCTCCCAGCTTCCCGCCTGATTCACGCAGGTAGCAGCGTGCGCACAGTGATTCATATCCTGAGTCGACACCGTCGATCGCGACCTGTCCGCCGTCAAAGATGAAGGAGCCATTGACGATGCGGCCGTTGAAGACTGCTTTCTTTCCGCATCGGCAAATCGTTTTGAGTTCTTCGAGGCTGTGCGAGATTTCCAGGAGGCGGCGAGCACCGGGAAATGCGTTGGTCCGGAAATCGGTGCGAATGCCGTAAGCCAGGACGGGGATGCCATCGATGACGGCTACCCGCAGGAAATCGTCAACCTGACGTGGGGTGAGAAATTGCGCTTCGTCCACCAGGATGGCGGAGGTGGAAGCCATGCGGCCGGTTGCCTCGAGCGCTTCAAAGACGTCATCGGTGGAGTCCAGAAGGACATCAACGGTGCGCGTTACTCCCAGACGGGACACCACTGTGTCGTTGCCGCGCACGTCGACGCGCGGTTTGATCACCAGGACATGCTGGCCACGTTCTTCGTAGTTGTAGGCAACCTGAAGCAGTGCGGTTGATTTGCCTGAGTTCATCGCTCCGTATCGGAAGTACAGTTTCGCCACAGCTTCCCTTTCCTCGTCGACCGTGTCCTCCTGAGCCTGATGGTACCCGAGCTCGTTTTATTCAAAGAAACCTTCGATCCACCATCTGCCTGACTGAAAGCTCAGCAGGACGTCGCTTCCGTCCCGACTTGCAATGACATAGACACGTGCCGAACGTTCTGTTGTCTGTTCCTCCCACCAGCGCCCTTGGACAACCCAGATGCCCTGCACCTGCACGATGGAGATCTGTTCCCTGGCGCGCACGATATGTGTGGGCGGTGCGCTGAGGTATCCGCGTTCAGTCACCACGACAGGAGTCAGCCCGGCGCGCACCTCAACCTGCTCGGGTTTGTCCAGCATCACTGTGGGCGCGCGCAGCAGAGCGCCGTCCCATTCTCCTTCGCTCCTGACGGGCTCTTGTCCCGGGCTTCCCCAAGGGGAAGAGTGCACACGCGACCGTGGATCGAATCCTCCCTGCATACATACCGCGCGCACTCCCTCGGTGCCGACCACTGACTGCACCCGCAAAGCGGCCCGTTCAGCGCGTCGACTGCTCTCCGGCCCTGCCCACAGCTGGTCCGGCATTACTGTGTCGTACAGGTCGCAGGCCACCACCTGCATCGTGCTCAACCCACCGGCATCGCCATCGTCCTGTGGAAGCAGGCGGTCAAGCCAGCCGCGTAATTGCCAGCGCAGACGATCAACAACTTCACTGGGGTCCAGGCAGTTCACCCCACACCATGTGCGCTCACAGTCCTGTCCTGTTGTCGTCGCGACGCGGATACTCAGCGCGTGCGCGTTGACACCCTGGCTCCACAGTTTCTGCCGCAGATTTTCCGCCACTGCTCGAAGCTGCAAGGCAACCATGTCAAGACTGGTCACTGGGTCATCGAATGTGCGTTCCACGTTCACCGCTGAGGTGGTGCGTGCACGCGGCGCAATAAACAGGTCGCCCCCGCTGGCCAGGCTCCACAGGTCCTCCCCTGAGCGCCCGAATCGTGACAGCAGCGCTTTCTTGCCGACACGCAGCACATCAGCACACGTTGTCACCCCCAGGTCCTCAAGCACCTCGATCGCATGATGTGCGTCCTGTGTGCGTTGACACGGCACGATGCGTGGAATATGCGCCAGCGGTATTTCACTCACATACTGTTCGGCACAGGTGGCGGGAACGATCTCATCAGAGCGGGCGGCCCATATTGCTGTCAGTATCCCCGTCGCAATCCCCACGTGGCATTCGACCCCGCATTCCTCAACGATCGTTTCAGTCAGTTTTTGTGCGAGTTTTTCTTCCGATCCAACCCACCGCGCCGGGCCTGCAGCAGGCGCCCATGCCAGTCCTGGCCGCAGGCACGTCACATGTGCGGCCACCCGGTCGCATGCATCGAGCACATGTTCGAATGCGGCATTTTGCTCAAGCGGATCATCTGGGTAGATCAGTGCGTCGGGGCACAGATACTGCGCAGTCGTCAAGAGCATCGACGTGCGCACACCTGCGCGGCGCGCAGCCAGTGTCGCAGCCTGCACGCGACCATTTGACGCAATAATGGCTCGCCCTCCTGGCGGCGTGTTAACTGCAAGTGACTGGGTAGGCCAGTCGGGAACCCACACCACCACGCGTCTGCTGGCCGCCATCTCAGACCGCCTGCTTCGTTGGAGCCACCAGACTTGCAGCCAGCGGACGCGAAAGACCGATCCACGGGTAGGCAGTGACGATCCGTATCCCGCGTGTGCGCGCTCTGCCTGCCAGTTGGCGCTGTTCGCGCACGGTCAGTTCGACCCGCCCCACTGCGACGACATCCACGCCGTCGATCAGGGTACTCAGGATCTGGACAGCACAGCGATCCGGGTGCGGCACATCGATGACGCGTTCGAGTTCAAGTCCCATGTTCGATGCCGCTTCCCACCCCATATTCGCCACGCCGACAAATGCGCACCACGCTCCGTGCGGTGCCAGGTCAATAACGGCGCGGATCAGGTGAGTCGCAGAGGGCTCAACGTGAAAAATACAGCCCACCGGAGCCTCGGCGTCGTGAGCACGTGAGTTCAGATGGCGTTGGATGTCATACTCGTCGCGATGACGCACGCCAGTTTCTTCTTCCGCCTGAGCAAGCGCTGCGCGTGCGCCCTCCAGTCGTTCGCGTGCACTCAATGCCATTCCCCCTCCTTTCGAACAGATGTTCGATATCATAGGACACTCCCCCGGCATCTGGAGCTCATCCGCCAGTCGCCCTCGAAAATCACGCACAGCACGACTATGGTGGATATCTCAAACGAAAGGAGCAATGGTGAACCTCAACGATCGCCCAACAGCCCCCGATCCCTACGATCTCCTGCCTGTTGACGCTACTTTTCCCGTGACTTCCAACGACATTGTTGACAACCAGACTCTTCCCGCCATCCACAGCGCCGAGGGAGGAAACGTCTCACCCCATCTGGCGTGGAGCGGCTTCCCCGAGCAGACCCGCTCATTCGTCGTCACATGTTTCGATCCGGACGCCCCCACACCGTCAGGTTGGTGGCACTGGATAATCGTGGACATTCCTGCCACGCAGACCGAACTTCCACAAGGTGCCGGATCCTCCGACCTTGACCTTGACGGCGCCGCTTTCCATATTCGCGCAGACCACGGCGACCATTCGTACTACGGAGCCGCCCCGCCGCCTGGAGATCGCCCGCACCGCTACATTTTTGCCGTTCACGCACTGGACGTCGAAACCCTCGAGGTGGACGAGGACGCCTCGGCCGCCCAGGTTGCCTTCGCAACCATGTTCCACACGATTGCACGAGGGAGACTGACGGCAGTCTTTGCCACGCCTCAGGAGTAAAAGATCACGACGCGCCATGTCGCTGTCAGCGCCCGATAGGGGGCAAGATTGAACACGTGTTACATGTGATCTTTTATGAACCGCGCATCCCGGGCAATACGGGAGCCGCCATCCGGCTTTCCGCATGCACCGGATCGATGCTGCATCTGGTTGAGCCACTGTGCTTCGACATGGATGACGCGAAACTGCGTCGCGCCGGCCTGGATTATCACGACTTGGCGCACGTGAAGGTTCACCCCAACCTCGACGATGCACTGGCCGGCATTCCCGGAAAGATCTGGGCATTTACCGGACACACAACCACGATGTACACCGATGTGTCCTACAGCGACGGCGACGGGCTGATGTTTGGCCCCGAACCGACCGGTCTGCCTGAGGACGTGATGGATGATCCGCGTGTGACGTCGCGGGTCCGTATCCACATGTGCGAGGGGATCCGGTCACTCAACCTGGCGAACTCGGCTGCTATCGGCCTGTATGAGGCCTGGCGTCAGATCGGATTCCCGCACTCGTGCTAACTGCGGCGCCTCGGCTGGCGTTCGATCTGTTCGGCAAGTTCCACGATACGACGCGGATTTGACCACCACAGCCACACCAGTCCGACGACTGCCAGCAGCAGCGGCAGATAATAGTATTCCGCGCCGAAACGACTCCACGGGGATCGCTCGGATGTGAGCTCGTTGATTCCCCAGAACGACAGTCCGACGATCAGTGGGCCGACCGTCTGAGTGATGACACTGGCCCATCCGACCATGCGCATGCGGCGCCCGTTATGAGTCAACGCCGCTGCTGCAACGAGGTACAGCAGTGAGGCGACCAGGGCGAGCACATAGGGCCCCAGCGGTTCCTCGCCCCGACTTGTCAGGCTACGAATCGACACGACCGTTGTCCACGCACCGAAAAGCCAGTACGCGGCAGGAACAAGGCGGCCCAAGCCCCATGACGGGCCGCGATCATCTGCCACGCTTTCTGCTGGCTGTGGTGCCGGCGTAACACCCATGGACAGTGTCTCCTTTCAGCAACGGCGGTGCTGTCGCATATGACATAGTACGGCCCAGAAGCGACAAAACGGCCGTTCTTGGCGCGATGGCGCCAGATATGGGATGGCGCACCAAAAGTTCCCACGTACAAGTCAGAAAAAAACCGCTGCAAGTGGGACAATAGACCCAGTTGGTCCATGACGGTCCACACGAGTCCAACTTTGAGGAGTGAATAAGTGAGCGAGCCCGATTACGACATCGTCATCTTAGGAGCAGGATCCGGCGGATATGCCGCTGCCTTACGAGGCGCCCAATTAGGACTGAAAGTTGCACTGATCGAGGGAGACAAAGTCGGGGGCACATGCCTGCACCGCGGCTGCATTCCAACGAAAGCCTATTTGCATGCCGCTGAGATCGTCGACACGGTCAAGGAATCCGAGCACTTCGGTGTGAAGTCCTCCTTCGAAGGCGTGGACATGCCACAGCTGATGAAGTACCGCGACTCTGTCATCAAGAAGCTTTACAAGGGCCTGCAGGGGCTGATTTCCCAGCGAAAGATCGACGTGATCGAGGGATGGGGCCGTCTGACCTCCCCCACCACGATTGACGTTGACGGTCGCACCGTGACGGGAAAGAACATCGTCCTTGCGACGGGGTCATACTCGCGCTCAATCCCCGGTCTCGAGATCGGTGGCCGTATTATCGCCTCTGAGCAGGCGCTGCAGATGGAATGGGTGCCCGAATCCGTGGTCGTCCTGGGCGGCGGTGTGATCGGCCTGGAGTTTGCCTCCGTGTGGTGTTCACTGGGTGCTCAGGTCACGATCATCGAGGCACTGCCGCACCTGGCCAATAACGAAGATGAAGCGGTCTCAAAGCAGCTGGAGCGCCAGTTCCGCAAGCGCGGCATCAAGTTCCACACGAATACGCGTTTTGCCGGTGCCACGCAGGATGATTCCGGCGTTCACGTCACGACCGAAAACGGTAAGGAAATTGACGCCGACATTCTGCTGGTCGCAGTCGGACGCGGTCCTGTTACCAACGACTTGGGTTACGAAGAGGCCGGCATCACGATGGATCGTGGTTTCGTAATTACCGACGAGCGTCTGCGCACCGGCGTGGGCAACGTCTACGCTGTGGGCGACATCGTCCCCGGATTGCAGCTGGCTCACCGTGGCTTCCTGCAGGGAATTTTTGTCGCCGAGGAGATCGCGGGGCTCAATCCTCAGGTCATCGATGAGACAGGAATTCCGCGCGTCACCTTCTGTGAACCGGAGATCGCCTCTGTTGGTCTGACTGAAAAGCAGGCTCGTGAAAAGTACGGTGACGATGCCGTTCACACAGTCGAATACAACTTGGCTGGCAATGGCAAATCAAATATCTTGAATACCAGTGGTTTCGTCAAGCTGATCAACGTCCAGGATGGCCCGATCGTCGGGTTCCATGCCGTGGGTGACCGTATGGGTGAACAGATCGGTGAAGGCGAACTTATGGTGAATTGGGAAGCGTATCCGGAGGATCTGGCCGCGCTGATTCACACTCACCCCACCCAAAACGAAGCAATTGGTGAAGCAGCTCTGGCCCTTGCCGGCAAACCTCTTCACTCCCACAACTGAGTCACGCATAAAGGAGATTGAACGATGGCGACAGCAGTGAAGATGCCCGCTCTGGGCGAGTCCGTCACTGAAGGAACAGTGACAACGTGGCTCAAGCAGGTGGGCGACAAGATTGAAGCTGACGAACCGATTGTGGAAGTGTCCACCGATAAGGTCGACTCTGAAGTTCCCTCCCCCGCCAGCGGCGTTCTGCTCAAGATTCTGGTTGAAGAAGACGAAACCGTTGAGGTCGGAACCGAGATCGCCCTGATTGGCGAGGAAGGTGAAGAGGCTTCAGCGGACGAGGCAGGCGACGAGGGCGACCAGAGCGCCGATGAATCACAGGAAGCTGCCTCCGAGGAATCTGAACCAGAGCCGGAAGCCGAATCCAGGCAGGCCCCTGCCTCGAGCGGCGGTAACACCACCGAGGTCACCATGCCCGCCTTGGGCGAATCAGTCACTGAAGGCACGGTGACAACCTGGCTCAAGCAGGTCGGTGACGAGGTCGAAGCAGATGAGCCGCTTCTGGAAGTGTCCACTGACAAGGTCGACTCTGAAGTTCCCTCCCCCGCATCCGGTTACCTGGTGGAAATCCGGGTGGAAGAAGACGAAACGGTGGAGGTCGGCACCGTGGTGGCCGTGATCTCCGATCAGGCCGGCGGCGCAGCATCTGACCAGTCGGCGGAAAAGAAGACGGCAGATGCTGTCGCACCCGATGAGCCGTCGGAAGATACATCGGCTCCATCCCCATCGGCCGAGCCGCCCGCACCTCGTCAGGCGCCTCCGGCACCCCCTGCGCCACCCGCACCGCCTGCACCCCCGGCTCCTCCGATGCCGCATCAGCCAGGCGATTCGGATAAGAAGGAATTCGAGACGCCTGAAACGCTGGCGCCGAAAGCTACCGAGTCCGGCACGAAGGTTGCGGATCAGCCTGAACAGTCCGTTGCTTCTGGTCAGTACGTCACACCGATCGTGCGCAAGCTGGCACGTGAGGCCGGCATCGACCTGTCCACCGTGACTGGCACGGGTGTTGGTGGCCGTATTCGCCGCGAAGACGTCGAAAAAGCCATTGAGTCGTCCTCGTCGAAGGCAGCGCCGGCCGCATCTGGTGGGGCTCCTGCACCGCAGTCATCCGATGAGCCGATCGTCTTCGAGCCGTCTGAACTTCGTGGAAAGACTGAGAAGATGACGCGTCTGCGCCAGACGATCGCAAAGCGCATGATCGAGTCTTTGCAGACAGCTGCTCAGCTGACCACAGTGGTCGAAGTGGATGTCACCCGTATTGCTGCCCTGCGCGCAGCCTCCAAGGCTCCGTTCCAGGAAAAGCACAATACGAAGCTGACGTTCCTGCCTTTCTTCGTCAAGGCCGCTACCGAAGCCCTCGTTGCGCACCCGAAGATCAACGCAACGATCGACGACAAGAAGGTGACGTACCACGATCACGAGCACATCGGCATTGCCGTGGACACCGAGCGCGGGCTGCTGGTTCCGGTCATCAAGGATGCAGGAAGCAAGTCACTTCCTGAAATTGCAGCCTCGATCAATGACCTGGCCAAGCGCACACGCGATGGCAGCGCAGGTGTCGATGACCTGAGCGGATCCACCTTCACGATTACCAACACGGGATCGGGTGGAGCACTCTTCGACACTCCGGTTCTCAACATGCCGGAAACCGCAATTCTGGGCGTCGGAACGATCGTGAAACGCCCTGTGGTTGTCAAGGACGCGATGGGCAATGATTCAATCAGCATCCGCTCGATGGTGTACCTGGCCCTGTCGTACGATCACCGTTTGGTCGACGGCGGCGACGCGGCCCGCTACCTGATGGACGTCAAGCGTCGTCTGGAGCAGGGAGCATTCCAGGCAGATCTGGGTCTCTAGAAATCCTCACCAGGCGGGGGTGCGCTCGAGTTACTCGGCGCATCCCCGCTTGCTATGTCGTGAACACTCAGCGGATGTCCGCCCAGTGTCAGTTCCACGTTGTGTTCAGGCTGGGTGCCGACGCTGCGGCACAGTCCAGCCTCGCAGCGCTGGTGGCTGGCCTGCTGAATGCGGGTGCTGACCGTCACCATCTGCCCGTCGCAGCGAACCGTCACATCGCCCACAACGGCTGTCGACAGATTCTTCAATTCCACACCGCCTGCGACCAGATTCTCTATCAGTGCCTGGTCCGACTCCAGCAACACACCACTGGTTGCATACGTCAGCCCGTCAACATCGCGATTCATCAATGCGCTGTCACGTGAACGCAGCACATCGGTGATGACGTCACGAGCCTCATCACTGCTCGGGCACGCTGATACCGCGCCCGATTCGGAGACGCTCTGTTCAGCATCGCTGCGCACTGCATGCCCGATCACCCATGCGCCGACTCCGAACGCCATACACGCTGCAAAACCGACTTTTGCGTGAGAAGACCGAGGTCGCTTATGCCGTGCCGGCGCGTTCTCATGCTGTGTGAGCTCCGTGTTCGCCGCGCGACGCAGCACCTCCCCTAATTCGTCGCCCACACTGCCGGGGCCGCTGAGTTTGCGTTCAATACGCGCAACGCTGTCCCAGTCGCCCTCGACTGTGCCCTCACCATCGGACCATCCTTCAGTGCCGATGATGCCTTCGGGACCATCGATAATGTCAATGAGAACCGCCTGATAGTCGGGGCGCACCACGATATTGGATGGAGACAGGTCGCCGTGCACGATGCCGTGCTCGTGGAGCGCCTCCACACCGCGCCGGATGGACGCGCTGATGTGCTCGCGCACCTGCCTGCGACGAAGTGAGGGGGTCCCGATCAGCGTGTCGAGTGTGCGACCGGTGACGTACTCCATCACAACGGCACACCGTCCATCGTCATGGCGCGCCACGTCGTGGAGCCGTACCACGTTGTCACAGTCAATCTGCGCCCAGGCGCGCCACCGTGACTCCAGGCGCTGCGCATCGTCAGCTGACCGCAGTGCCAGCAGGCCTGCGTTCCCATCGCGAGTCAGTGTGTGCCACATGGGGCCGGCATGGCTCATCGAGGCCAATGACCGCAACTCGTAGGAATTGATATCCATGCCCCTACTGTGACGGGCCTTCCCCTATGACACAATACGCAATCGCAATCTGTGGATGGCGCATGGATACACGCTAGAATGGCACCGCTGCCGTGGCGCAGCAAGCCCTCCTGCTCTTGCCTGGCAAGACCCTTGAGGGCACGCCTATGTTGGGACATGCTTTCGTGCAGACATCACCATTTCGCGCTCTGGCGCATTATCGTATTCTGCCCGCTCTGGTTGGGTGGCCCGAGCTCATCATCGCGTTTGTGGCTCGCGCACCTTACGCCATGGTTCCGTTGGGGACGATGACGGCAATCACCGCCTCTACTGGATCCGTCGCAACCGGCGGACTGGCGACCGGTGTGGTCTCTCTGTCAACAGCCATCGCTTCGCCGCTGATCGGACGCTGGGCTGACCTTGGCGGACAACGACCGGTACTGCTCACGCTGCTCCCCCTCAACGCGCTCTCCCTAACTGGACTATGCGCTGTAGCGCTGACTGCTCACAGTGGCCCAGGTTTGTGGCTAGCTGCCTTATGCGTGGGCCTGACTGCCGTTCCGATTGGCTCATTTACGCGTGCACGCTGGGTGGCGCGCACTACCTCCCCCCATCATCTGGCCGCAGCCTTTTCCTATGAGTCCACCGCTGATGAATTCGTCTTCGTCCTCGGCCCAGCCCTCGTTGGCATCGCCGCGTCCGCCGCAGCACCTGCCGCGCCATTGGCACTGGCCGTCCTCCTCATGCTGTGCGCCGGGATTCCTTTCGCTATTCGCACGCCCGCTTCCCTGCCGAACGAGGACGACGCTGATCGCACGCAAACCCCGCCGGTGTCGATCGCCTCGGTGCTGCGCGTTGTCCTTCCGGCGATCCTCATCATGGCCTGTATCGGTACGATATTTGGCTCCGTTCAGGCCGGCACCACCCAACGAGCAGCAATGGCCGGAATGCAGACGCAGGCCGGTTTGATTTACGCGGTCATGGGTATCGGGTCAGCCGCAATGGCCCTGATGGTTGTCTTGATTCCCGAATCCGTGCGACTGTCGTGGCGCGTCATCATCGGCGGGGTCGGAATTGCGGCAGCGATGGGGGCAACAGCTGGGGCCTCGAGCATTATCCTGACTGCTCTCATGCTGCTCATTGCCGGACTCTTCGTGGGGCCCACAATGGTGACGGCCTTTTCATTGTCGGAACGCCTGGCTCCCCCACAAGGTGTTTCAGTGGCGATGACGTCGATGCAGTCTTCGGTCACAATCGGCGTGTCCTGTGGATCAGCCGCGGGTGGCATGGTGGCGTCTTCGTCCGGTGCGCCGTGGGCGTATGCGATCGCAGTGTGCGCCGGACTTGTTATCGCACTCACGGGTGAGATTTTGCGTCGCGCAGGAAGCCGTGGTCCCGCACGGCTCCAATCACAGGTAGGATAGGACCGTTATGGCAAAGGAAAACGCACCCCAGGAAAAGAAGCGTCGGTGGTATCAGAACTTCGCTGACGCTTATAAGATCACTGCGCGCTCATATCCGTGGATCGGATGGGTGATGATCGGTGGTTCCATCGTTCTCATCGCTCTTGGCATCCTCCTCGGATTCCTCACCAACTCATGGTTCATGTGGATCTTGACGGGAGTCATGTTGGCACTGCTGCTGTGCATGGGTCTGCTCGCCGCACTTGTGCGCCGCGCAATGTATCAGCAGATCGACGGCACGATCGGATCCGTGTATGCGGTTATCAGTCAGATCAAGCGCGGGTGGATTGTCAGCGAAGAGCCTGTTGCAGCGAATCGCCATCAGGATCTGGTGTGGCGCCTTGTCGGCAGGCCCGGTGTGGTTTTCATTTCCGAGGGACCCTCCTCGCGTGTGCGCCCGATGTTGAATCAGGAGCGTCGCAACACGCAGCGTGTCGCCCAGAACGTTCCGATTCACCTGATTGAGGTGGGCCATGGTGATGGACAGATCACCCTCGGGCAGCTTGACCGTCGTATCCGGAAGCTCAAGAAGACGCTGACTCGTGAGGAAGTTCCTGCGATCTCTCAGCGGTTGACAGCGTTGGAGAACAAGACGCACCAACGCGTTCCTCGCAGCATTGATCCCATGAAGGCGCGCCCGTCGCGTCGTGCCCTGCGTGGCCACTGACCATGTCTGAGCGGCGATGCCGCCGCGCCGGTCGCTTCACATATTGAGACGGCGACACATAACTATACTTTTATGCGCATACTCGTATATGTTGGTCGACGTGGAGAAATAGTTCCTTCGCGTTGCTCGCATATTGGAGGAAATCATGCGTAAGTTTACTGTCGTCACTGCAATTGCTGCCCTGACCGCCTGTGGCCTGGCCGCGTGCTCTGATCCCGATGACGTCCCTGCCGATCAGTCGAATGCCGGCGCATCATCCGGAGCACAATCAGCGACCTCATCTGCCGACAATCCAATGGCATCCACGGGGATCACCCCCTTCGATACCAGCCAGATTCCAGTCCAGGATGATATCGCTGCCCTCGTTCCACAGGAAATCAAGGATCGTGACGTCCTGCGAAATGGTGCCTCCACGGACTACGCGCCGGCGGAATTCCGCGGTGACGATGGTCAGACCCCTGTTGGCTACGAAGTTGACCTGGTGCGCGGCCTCGCACAGGTGCTGGGTCTGTCGGAAGGCACCACCACGCACGCCGAGTTCCCCACGATCATTCCGGCACTGGGCACCAAGTTTGACATCGGCATGTCAGCGTTCACGATTACTCCAGAACGTGAGAAAGAAACCAACTTCGTTCAGTTCATCGAGGTTGGTTCCGCATACGCCGTATCGACAGGCAACCCGAAGAACTTCGACCCCGCTGACCCCTGTGGCGCCACCCTCGGCGTTCAGAACGGCACGTTCCAGCACGAGTACGCCAACGAGCTGTCCGCAAAGTGTGAAGCCGACGGCAAACCCGCCATTCAGGTCATGCCGATGGATCTGCAGACTGACGTCGCCACGAAGGTTGTGGGTGGACAGTACGACGCAACCCTGGCAGATTCCACAGTGATCAGCTACACGGTCAAGCTCACCCAGGGACAGCTCGAACAGGTTGGAGACGTCATCGAAGCAGCCCCACAGGGCGTTGCGGTTTCCACGTCTGATCAGGCTCTGACAGATGCCCTTGCCAAGGCCATGCAGTACCTGATGGACAGCGGATACCTAGAGAAAATCCTCGCGCCCTACGGCGCGGACTCCTCCGCCCTCGACACGGCCACTGTCAATCCGCCGGTTGAGTGACCTGTCGGTTAACCAGAGAAAGAGTGACCAGTGCCGAAGCAAGACATTCGTGACGGCGTTGAGATTATTCACGCCAAACCCGTGCCACGTATCGGTCGGCTCGTGTCGGCTGCGATTGTCGCCGTGCTTGTCGCCATGGCGATCAACACGCTGCTGACCAACCCGAACTTCCGGTGGGACGTTGTGTGGCAATGGCTGTTCTCACGCACCATTGTCAGCGGCGTGATGTACACGATCCTCCTGACGATCGTCGCCATGATCCTCGGCACGGTCCTCGCGGTGACGATGGCAATTATGCGTCAGTCGCCCAACCCGATCCTGCGGTGGGTCGCCACGTTCTACATCTGGTTCTTCCGCGGCACACCAATCTACACGCAGCTCATCTTCTGGTCTCTGCTTCCAACCCTCTACCCTCAGCTCTCACTTGGTATTCCCTTTGGCCCCGAGTTCGTCACCTTCGACACCGCTCAGGTTTTCACGCCGTTTTGGATGGCGTTCATTGGCCTGGGACTCAACGAGGGTGCCTACCTGGCTGAAATTATCCGCGCAGGTCTGCTGTCCGTTGATAAGGGACAGGAAGAAGCAGCGACCGCGCTCGGTATGCATCGCGGTCTGATCCTGCGTCGCATTATCCTGCCGCAGGCAATGCGCGTGATTGTCCCGCCGATCGGGAATGAGACGATCTCGATGCTCAAGACCACCTCTCTGGTTGCCGCCATTCCGTTCACTCTGGAATTGACGTTCGTGGCGCGCACCAAGGGGCAGGCGCTGTTCGTGCCGATCCCCCTGCTGATCGCGGCCGCACTGTGGTATCTGGCGATCACCTCGCTGTTGATGGTCATTCAGTACTTCATTGAGCAGCACTATGGGCGTGGCTTTACCTCTGACCGCCCGGAAGGCACGACCGGCACTTCCTCGCACAAGACGGGACGCCAGAGCGCCATCAATTCCTCTCACACCACGAAAAACGATCCATTTATCGAGGTCACACCATGAGCTCTTCACTTGCCCCGATGGTCTCCGTGCAGGCAGTTCACAAGTTCTTCGGTGATCTTCATGTATTACGCGGCATCGACCTGACGGTACGCAGCGGCGAGGTGTGCGTGATCCTGGGGCCGTCCGGTTCAGGAAAATCAACCCTCCTGCGCTGCATTAACCAGTTGGAACGTATCAGCGCAGGCAGGATTTATGTTGAAGGCGACCTGATTGGGTACCGCGAAACCACTGACTCATCTGGTCAGCCTGTTCTGCATGACCTGCCCGACAAGGTCATCGCTCAGCAACGCTCTCGCATTGGCATGGTGTTTCAGCGTTTCAACCTGTTCCCCCATATGACCGCCCTCGAAAATGTGATGGAAGCACCTGTGCACGTCAAGGGCGTCAAGGAAAAAGAGGCGCAGAAAACGGCGCTGTCGCTGCTGGATCGTGTCGGTCTGGCTGACCGTGCTCAGCACTATCCTTCGCAGCTGTCCGGTGGCCAGCAGCAGCGTGTTGCCATTGCGCGCGCACTTGCCATGGACCCGGAGCTGTTGTTGTTCGATGAGCCGACGTCAGCCCTCGACCCTGAGTTGGTTGACGAAGTGCTCGGCGTGATGAAAGATCTGGCCCGCTCCGGCATGACGATGGTGGCTGTCACGCACGAGGTTGGGTTTGCGCGCGAAGTGGCCGACCAGGTCGTGTTCATGGATGAGGGTGTGATTGTGGAGGCGGGGAAGCCTTCCGACGTCATCGAGCATCCCACGCGCGAACGCACCAAGGCGTTCTTCTCGAAGGTTCTCTAAGCACTCAGTTCTGATCGCACCAGTGGAATCTCGCCGTCGGGCACGGGCCATTGGCCGATCGGACGGTCGTTCCATGTGCGCGCAACCCACTGGCCGCCTTCACGATCGAGCACCGTGGTGCCGGTGTTGCGCATCGGATTGGTTACCGTCATGCGCGCATCCGCATTCGAGGCAAGCACGGGTGTGATTGTGCGCAAAATAGCGCCATGCGCGACAAGTGCGACGACTCCGTCCTTGTGCTCCTCGGCCCACTGTTCAATTTCTCCGATGACGGGACGCACCCGTGCCAGCACTTCATGCCCGTTTTGCGCACCCGGCATTCTGGCATCCAGATTGCCCTGAGCCCAGTGGACGATGGTGCGCACGTACGTCATTTCCGAGGCGCGGTCCACCGCCATTTCACCGTCGCCTGTCTCAATTTCACGGATGCCGGGTCGAATCCACACGTGTGGGTTGAAGCGGGCGATCAGCGGTGCTGCTGTTTGCCGCGTTCGGATCAAAGGTGAGACGACCACCAGGCCTGGTGCCGGTGCAATATCGTTTTCCCACCGCGCTGCCAGCGATTCGGCCTGTTTACGTCCTCGCTTGTCGAGGGGTGCGCCGGGACGGCCCGTATCCAGTGCGTGTGATCGATTGGCGGCGGTTTGTCCGTGCCGGACAAGAACAAGTTTCATTTCCTACTTCCTCAAGATGCCATTCACCGTGAGTCTGACCAGAAGAGCCGTTCCATCACATCCCGTGAACGCCGGGCCGCACGCAGCCAGTCCTCTTCCAGGGCGTGATAGCCGCCTGCCCCATATCCTAACAAGTGCGCCAGCGAAGCCAGTTTCGCACCCGAGCGCGCCAGCACGTCGATTTTGACCCCGGATGTGCGCCCGGTTGCCAGCACGTTTCCCGTACGGATGCGTCGAGCTAAACTCCACGCGCGATCCAGGTCATCAGCGTCCTCTCCGCTGATCAGGTTGCTGTGTCGTAGGACCGCCAGCGCGCGCTGCGTGGAAGTGGTGCGCAGCTCCTCACAGCTGTGAACGTGACGCATCTGCATGAGCTGCACGACCCACTCCACGTCGCTCATTCCCCCCACGCCAAGTTTGACATGCCGCGTCGGCTCAATGCCACGAGGCAGTCGCTCGCGTTCCATTCGAGCTTTCAGCAGGCGAATCTGCTGGATATCAGCGTCCGAGGGTGACTGATCGTAGCGGATCGGATCAATGGCGGCAAAGAAGTCGGCCAGCAGCTCCCCGTCACCTGCTGCGGGTCTGGCTCGTAACAGTGCCTGACGTTCCCATACTGATCCCCACCGCTGGTAATACTCCTCATAGGAGCTCACCGTGCGCGAAACTGGCCCGGATTTTCCTTCCGGTCGCAGATCCATATCCACGCTCAGCCCCGATCCCTCGTGGACAGAGCTGAGCAGCTTTTTCACGCGCATGGTGATGTCAACGGCGGCACCGGCGTCCCCCTCGTGAACGGCAATAATGTCGGCGTCGGACATCAGCGAAGATTCGCGTCCGCCGTATGAACCCATCGCAACAAAAGCCAGGCGTGGCGGCTGCGCGTCTGCGTGCTCACTGCTCCACTGGCGAGTCGCGATAGTCAGTGCGCCATGAAGCGCCACATCCGAAGCGTCCGCAATGGCGGTTCGCACAGGGGCAACATGTGCCAGTGCATCTCCCAGGGCTGCGCGCGTCACTTCACGTACACGTACCGCCTGCACGCGCCACATGGCCTGTTCAGTGTCGCTGTGTCGCGAGATAAGCGCGTCCACCTCGTTGATCAGGCGCTGACGGTCGCGCGCTTTGAGCTGCTCATCACCGTCAAGCCACTGCACTGCTTCAGGCAACTCAGCAAGAGCGGAGGCAACCCAGCGTGAGGACGGCAAGAGTTCGCACAGTCGTGAGGCCGCCAGACCTGAATCGCGCAGAAGCGACAGGTACCAATGCGAATCGCCGATGCGTTCGGACAGGGTACGGAAGTTCAACAGCCCGAGGTCAGGGTCAGCTCCGTGCCCAAGCCACGTCATAAAGACAGGCAACAGGTGGCGTTGAATGGTGGCACGGCGTGACGTGCCGTGTGTCAGAGCTTTGATATGACCGAGCGCTCCGGCAGGATCCAGATACCCCAGCGCCGCCAAACGAGCCTTGGCAGCCTCCAGATCCAGCGCGGCTTCGTCGGGAGCCAGGCGGGCGGTGGCCGCAATAATCGGCCGGTAGAACATATCGTCATGCAGCTTGCGGACGCGCTCACGCACGCCGTCCACGGTGTCGATGAGGTTTTCCGCGCTCATGAGCTCCGGCCCCAACGCTCGGGCAATACGCCGCAGTTCGTGTCCTGATGAGGGGATCATGTGTGTTCTGCGCATGCGTGCCAGCTGGGCCCGGTGCTCAACAGTGCGCAGGAAGCAGTAGCAGTGCGTCAGGTCGCGCGCATCCGTTCGGGCAACATATCCTCCGTCGGACAGTGCCCGGATTGCTCCGACGGTGTCGGCAATACGGATCGATTCGTCTGTGCGCCCGTGAACAAGCTGGAGCAGCTGAATCGTAAATTCGACGTCCCGAAGTCCTCCGGCACCGAGTTTAAGTTCCCGGTCGCTGTCCGCAGCCGGGACCAGGGCTTCGGCGCGTTGCCTCAAGGTGCGGGCGTTGTCCACGAACCCTTCGCGGTCCGCGGCGGACCACACAAATGGAGTAATCGCGTCAATGAAGTCTTGTCCGACATGACGATCCCCTGCCACCGGGCGCGCTTTGAGCAGTGCCTGGAACTCCCAGGTGTGCGCCCAGGACTGGTAGTAGGCGACGTAGGATTCGACGGTTCTGACCAGCGCGCCGTCACGGCCTTCCGGCCGCAGCGTGGCGTCAACTGCCCACAGCGGTGGCTCACTGCCCGCACCAGAACACGCCTGAGCGGTCATCGCTGCCAGCCGCGTGGCGATTTCAATAACGCTGCGCTCTGACTGGCCTTCCTGCACGCCCACCACGTACATGACGTCAACGTCGGAAATATAGTTCAGTTCACGCGCCCCCGTCTTACCCATAGCGATGATCGCGAACTTGACGGTGTGATCGGGGTCGATCTGGCGCCGTGCCAGCAACAGGGCACCTTCCAACGCCGCGTCAGCAGCATCGGTCAGCCGTGCAGCCACCTCAGGCAAGTGCCCAACCGGGTCGGAGTCCGTCAGGTCAGTGGCGGCAATCGAAATCAACACGTTTCTGTACGCTCGTCGCAGGTCATCTGCTGTTGCGGTGGCCGAGGCAAGAGCGTCGAGGATGACCTGGCGAGCATCACATGCCTCGACCCACACCGCGTCAATGGCGTCAGAGTGGGCAACAATAAAATCGCCGAGGGGACGCGATGCGCCCATCACGGCGGCAAGCTGGCGCGCCGCACCGTGGTTGAGTACGTGGCGCAGAGCATTCGGGTCCGCTTCGTGCAGTCGCACGAGCTGGAGGGCAACCAGGTCTGGATCGGCACTGGTCTGAGCTGCCCGCATCCAGATGTCGGCACTGTCAGGAAGCTGACTGAAATAGTCCGCGCTGGTGCGGGCATCGTGAAAGCCTGCACTGCGCAGGTGCGCTTCAATGCGCTCGCTGCGCATCAATTGGCCTTAATGAATTGTCTGATTTCCTGGGGCGTGATCTGGTGGCGGTACTCAGCCCATTCCTTGAACTTGTTGCGCAGCACGTAGTCGAAGACTTCTTCACCCAGGGTCTGAGCAACAAGATCGGAATTCTTCATACATTCCAGGGCGCTGTGCAAGGAGGCGGGCAGGGAATCGATGCCAAGAACCTGACGTTCGTGTTCGGACAGGTCCCACACGTTGTCCTCAGCTTCAGGCATGAGCTCCATCTTCTTGTCAATGCCATCCAAGCCTGCGGAGATGAGCACTGACAGCGCAAGGTAGGGGTTGCACGCCGGATCAAGTGCGCGGTATTCAATCCGCGCTGAGCGCCGTTTATCCGGCTTATACAGTGGCACACGAACCAGTGCCGATGAATTGTTGTGACCCCAGCACACGTAGCAGGGAGCTTCTCCCCCGCCCCACAAACGTTTGAACGAGTTGACGTGCTGATTGGTGATCGCGCTGATTTCGCGGGCATGCGCCAGCAGTCCGGCGATGAAGTGGCGTCCGGTAGCTGACAGCTGATACGTGCCGGCCGGATCGTAAAATGCGTTGTGGTCACCTTCGAACAGTGACAGGTGGGTGTGCATGCCTGAGCCGGGGTAATCGGCAAACGGCTTAGGCATAAACGTGGCGACGACGTCCTCGCTCAGTGCCACGTATTCAATGAGCGTGCGGGCGGTAATGATGTTGTCGGCTGCCCGAACCGCATCGACTGCCCGCAGGTCAACTTCGTTTTGCCCAGGGCCGCCCTCGTGGTGGGACAGTTCGACGGCGATGTCCATGCTTTCGAGCATGTGAACCAGGCGACGACGAAAATCGTGGGCAATGGATCGCGTGACATGGTCGAAATAGCCGGCACCGTCAATGGGAACGAGGTGATCGGGGGTTGCAGGCTTATGCAGCAGGTAGAACTCGATCTCGGGATGCACCATCACGGTGAATCCCATGTCGGTTGCACGCTGCACAGTACGTTCCAGCGTTCCTCGCGGATCGGATCGGGCCTGCTCACCGTCGGGGGTGAGGACATCGCACAACATGCGTGCAACTTTGTCGTCCTCACTACCCCACGGTAAAACCTGGAAGGTGCTGGGATCTGGTTTCAGGAGCATGTCCGACTCATGGACGCGTGTCAGCCCCTCGATCGAGGAACCGTCAAAGCCGATACCTTCGCTGAGCGCATCCTCCAATTCACCTGGATCAATGGCCAGCGATTTGAGTACGCCGGCCACATCCGTGAACCACAGGCGGATAAAGCGAATTTCCTGATCGGCAACTTCACGCATCACCGAGTCGGACAACTGATCCATCTATTTCTCATTCTCCTCTGGAGGCAGCTCCACATCTTCGATCGGCTCAATCAGGTCTTTGAGCTTTTCGGAGGGGCGGGCCTGCGTTGGCTCATCGAGGACGCTCGGCCCTTTGGGACGGGTGTCTACAATCGGTGCCTGGCTTGAGTGCCTCACAGGGGTGGGCGGCATGGTCGGCTTAGCCGGCCCGGATTCTCCATCCGTTCCCCCACCTGAAAAGCCTTTCGCCACAGCGTCGAGGGCGGCTGTCAGCTCAGTTGGCACAACCCAGACCTTCGATGCTTCACCTTCAGCGATACGCGGCAGCATCTGCAGGTACTGGTAGGACAGAAGATCCGGGGTCGGCTTGCCGGCGTGAATGGCGTTGAACACGGTCTGGATGGCCTCGGATTCACCGCGAGCTTTCGTCACTGCGGCCTGTGCGGCACCTTCAGCGCGCAGAATCTGGGACTGCTTGTCACCTTCAGACTTGAGGATCTGAGACTGGCGCACACCTTCAGCAGTCAAAATGGCGGCACGCTTGTCGCGCTCAGCGCGCAGCTGCTGCTCCATCGCGTTCTGAATGGACGGCGGCGGATCGATGGCCTTGAGCTCGACTCGATTCACGCGAATACCCCAGCGGCCGGTTGCCTCGTCCAGGACGCCGCGCAGCTGAGAGTTGATCTGGTCGCGGCTGGTCAGTGTTTGCTCGAGGTCCATTGAGCCGATCACGTTACGCAGCGTCGTGACGGTGAGCTGCTCGATAGCCTGAATGTAGTTCGCGATTTCGTAGGTCGCGCTACGCGGATCGTTGACCTGGTAGTAAATGACCGAATCGATGGAGACCACAACGTTGTCAGCGGTAATGACAGGTTGGGGTGGAAACGACTGGACCTGTTCACGCAGGTCAACCTTGCTTGCGATGCGATCAAGGAAAGGTACCAGGACGTGAAGTCCGGCGTAGAGCACCGACTGGAACTTACCGAGACGTTCCACCACCAGGGCCCGCGACTGCGGGACCACCTGGATTGACTTGGCTACGGTGACGACAACGAACAGCACGATGAGGAAGATCAGCGCCATTCCGATTGTCTGCCCGAATGAGTTAAACATTATGACAGCCTCTCACTGCATAGGGGGTTCGTTACGTTCAATAATGGCTGTTGCCCCATCGATGCGGACAACGTGCGCGTGGACGCCGGCGGGGATTTCCCGCCCATCCGCCGAGCGCGCGCTCCACGTATCGCCGGCAACTTTGGCACGCCCGTCGATTCTGTTGACTCGAGTAAGCGTGAGGGCGTCTGTTCCAATCAGCCCTTGTGCATTGGTTCGAATATTCGGGTTCGTGCGTGTCAGATGCGCCTTAGCCCATGGACGAACGAGAAGGAGAAGAAGCAGGCTGGCGACCGCAAACACGGCCACCTGCACGCCTGTTCCCCCTCCGGCAGCGCTGGCAATTCCGCCTGCAAGTGCCGAAATAGCCAGCATGAGGAAGAAGAGGTCGAGTGACAGCATCTCGACGATGCCCAAGCCTAGTGCGATGAGAAGCCACCAATAAAAGACCACTGTTTCCTCCGTTTCAGTGTCGACGGGAACTGTCGGGTTTCCGGTCCCTGTTCATACGCGCCCACCAGCGCCCGTCACCGTGACCGACCTCCAGCGGCAGATCGAATGCCGTCGACAGGGTCTCACTGGTCAAAGTCTGTTCAATTGGCCCGCTCGCAACGATGTGGCCCTGTGACATCACCACGCCGTGCGTGAAGCCGGGTGCAATTTCTTCAATCTGGTGGGTAACCAGCAGCAGTTGCGGTGAACGAGCATCCCCGCTCAGCTCCGTCAGCGCCTCCACCAACAGTTCACGCGCCCCCAGATCAAGTCCGGCACTCGGTTCGTCAAGTATCAGAATTTCCGGGTCCGCCATGAGTGCGCGAGCCAGTGCGACGCGTTGGCGCTCCCCTTCTGACAGCGTTCCGAAACGGCGCTCCGCCAGGTGCGAGACGCCGAACAGGTGCAGCAGGTTATCTGCGCGCCCCTCGTCCTCAGTGTCGTACTGTTCGCCGTAGGTAATCGACCTGCCCCATGCTGCGGTCATCACCGCCATGCGCACCGGCATGGACACTGAGATTCGTGCCGTCAGTGACTGTGAAGCAAAGCCGATGCGCGCGGACAATTCCCCGGGGTCGGCTTCTTCGATCGGCGTGCCCAGAATGGTCACGGAACCGCTGGTTGCGCGCTCGCGCCCACTAATCAGTCGGATCAAGCTGGTTTTGCCTGCACCGTTCGGGCCAACAATGACCCAGTGTTCACCGCGATGCGTCGACAGCGTCAGGGAATCAACAAGGTGGGATCCGCCGCGCTCAAGCGTGACGTCGTGTAGATCAACAACGTTCTCCATGTCTTCAGTGTAGCCAGAACCTTGCCTCATCAGCCCACCAGCGCGCGATAAAGGTCGAGTGTCTGCTGGCCGATTGTGTCCCACGAAAATTCAGTGCGCGCCCGCTCCAGGCCGGCTTTGCCCATCTGACGCGCCTGCCCTGGATCAGCCAGCACGGCAGTGATGCGTTCAGCCATCGCAGATTCGAACGCTTCTGGATCAATGGGGGTTCCGGTTCCGTCAGTCTTCTGCTCGATGGGAACAAGGTAGCCGGTTTCTCCCTCGACAATAACGTCGGGAATTCCGCCGGTGCGTGTGCCCACCACCGGCAACTCCATCGCCATAGCCTCCAGGTTCACGATGCCCAGCGGCTCGTACACAGACGGAGTGATGAAGACGGTCGCCACGTCCAGGATTGCACACAGATCGGCTCGCGGCAGCATCTGGGAGATGAGCACGACCCCGTCTCTGTCGGCCGCCAGTTCCTTGACCAACGTGTCGACCTCAGCGGCGATTTCCTTGGTGTCCGGCGCTCCTGCACACAGCACGATTTGAGCATCTCGTGGAAGCTGGCGAGCTGCGCGCAGGAAGTACGGCAGACCTTTCTGACGGGTAATCCGCCCAACGAAGACCACTGTGGGCCGGTCAGGATCAATACCGAATTCCTTGAGCACGCGCGCCTGGTTGGCTTTCTCATCCTCGGTGGAGGGTTTGCGCCACTCATTCAGATCGATACCGTTAAAGATGACGTGAACCCTGTCCTCTTCGACACTGGGATACGAGCGCAGGATGTCATCTTTCATCCCGTTGGACACCGCAATGATCGCGTCAGCATTCTCGTAGGCGATGCGCTCAGCGAAGCTGGACAGACGGTAGCCACCGCCCAGCTGCTCGGCCTTCCACGGGCGCAACGGTTCGAGCGAGTGTGCGGAAACAACGTGAGGGACGTCGTACAGCAACTTCGACACATATCCGGCAAAGTTGGCGTACCACGTGTGCGAATGCACCAGGTCAGTTCCGTCGGTGTGGGCCGCCATCTGCAGATCCACCCCGAGTGTGCGCAACGCTGCATTTGCGCCGTCCAGTTCGGCAAGTTCGTCGTATCCCCGCACACCGTCGAGGGCACCCTCGTCCCCCGGCTTCCTGGGACCATCGAATGCGTGAACCCGAATGTCAGGACCTAGGCTTCGCAATACGCGAGCCAGTTCAGTCACGTGAACACCCGCACCGCCGTAGACGTGCGGCGGATATTCACGTGTCAATAAATCTATACGCATGGCTGCCTCCTACTGAGAGCTTATCGAACAGCAGCGCATCTCGTGTCGTTTGCGCACATTCACGCTGATTATTGCCTACCCTTGAGACATGGCAAAAAAACATGTCCTAGCAATCGTTCTTGCGGGTGGCGAAGGCAAGCGTCTCATGCCCTTGACCATGGATCGAGCCAAGCCTGCAGTACCTTTTGGTGGAAACTACCGACTGATTGACTTCGCGCTGTCCAATATCGTCAACTCCGGCTACATGCGTGTCGTCGTGCTCACCCAATACAAGTCGCATTCGCTGGACCGACATGTTACAAAGACGTGGTATATGTCGCCGTTGCTGGGTAACTTCATTGCTCCCGTACCGGCGCAGCAACGACGGGGACCGCACTGGTACCTGGGCAGTGCCGACGCGATCTACCAGTCCCTGAACGTCATTGAGGACGAGCACCCTGACTACATGGTGATCATCGGTGCCGACAACATCTACCGCATGGACTTTTCTCAGATGGTGGAGCACCACATTGAGTCCGGTCTTCCGGCAACTGTGGCAGGCATCCGCCAACCGGTTGAACTCGCCCCCGCTCTGGGCGTCATCGACGCCGAAGGCGGCGTGGTGAAGAACTTCCTCGAGAAGCCGCAAAACGCTGAGGGTCTGCCGGATGATCCGTCCAAAGTGCTCGCATCTATGGGTAACTACGTGTTCGATACGGACGCCCTCGTCGCCGCACTTCGTGCAGACGCGGAAAACGAGGATTCAAATCACGACATGGGTGGCAATATCATTCCGTGGTTCGTCGAACGTCAGCAGTGCGGTGTCTACGATTTCAAGGACAACATCGTGCCCGGGTCCACAGAGAGGGACCGCGACTACTGGCGCGATGTCGGCACACTGGACGCGTACTACGACGCGAATATGGACCTGATCAGCGTCCACCCGATCTTCAACCTCTATAACCGCGACTGGCCGACGATGACCCTCATCGATGGCTCCTTGCCGCCGGCAAAGTTCGTCTACGGCGATGAGCATTCGCGTATGGGGCACGCCATCGACTCGTTTGTCTCCCCCGGCTCGATTGTTTCGGGCGGCGAGGTTTACCATTCGATCATTTCGCCTGGCGTGTACGTGCACTCGTGGGCTCAGGTCACTGACTCGGTCGTCATGGGCAACACCCGCGTGGGTCGCCACTCCATCGTCTCCAAGACGATCCTGGATAAGGACGTCGTCGTGGAAGAAGGAGCGACGGTCGGTGTGGACCTGGAACATGATCGCGCTCGCGGTTTCACCGTCACCGAGTCCGGCATCACCGTCGTCCCCAAGGGTATGGTGGTGACTAAGTGAGCCAACGGGCTGGCGCAGCACTTTGCGTCATTGCCCCGCATGACGTCGCAAGTTTTCCGTACGAGGCTCCGGCAGTTCGCGCACTGGCAGATTTTGCCGGTGTGCGCCGTTCAAAAATACATGTGCGAGCATTGCCGTTCGTGGCGAACCCGATTGGCGGGGACGTCCCTGCGTGCGTGGTGGCCTGCGTGCGCGAGGGTGATGACGGTGTGGGCATGCTGGATCTTGACGGTGCGCACGCC
Source organism: Pauljensenia sp. C0170B4 (assembly GCF_056590235.1). NCBI lineage: Bacteria > Bacillati > Actinomycetota > Actinomycetes > Actinomycetales > Actinomycetaceae > Pauljensenia > Pauljensenia sp. C0170B4. The sequence goes on from NZ_JBWPVS010000002.1 coordinate 309,245, forward strand.
GCGTTGTCACGGTGGGGAGATGTTCTGGTCGTCCCTGTTTCTGTTCGTGAAGAAGGCGGGCCAGCGCTGATCGTCACCGACGTGGATTCAACGCTGATCGCTCAGGAAGTGATCGAAGAACTTGCCGAGTGGGCGGGTACGCGTCAGGAAGTGGCGGCAGTGACCGCGCGGGCAATGAACGGTGAGATCGATTTTGCGCAGTCCTTGCGAGAGCGGGTCGCCACACTTGCCGGCGTCCCTGAGACCGTGTTCCGCCACGTTACCCGCTCCCTCACCGTCACTCCCGGCGCCAAGCAACTCATCAAAAGTGTCCACTCCGTTTCCGGCGGTGCCTTTGGTGTGGTCTCCGGCGGGTTCGAGGAAGTCGTCGGTCCATTGGCAACGCGACTGAGCATCGATTTTTACTGTGCGAACCGACTGGAAGTGCGTGACGGGCACCTGACTGGCCACGTCCTCGGAGAGATCGTGACATCGCACGTGAAGGTCCGTAAGCTCACTGAATGGGCAGCTCAGCTGGGAGTATCCCCCTCGCGGTGCGTTGCCATTGGTGATGGCGCGAACGACATCCCCATGATGCAGGCCGCAGGATGGGGCGTCGCTTTTTGCGCCAAGTCCGCTGTCCGCGACGCGATTCCCAATTCTCTGGCCGTGCGTCGCCTCGACGCGCTCGTCGCTGCCCTGTTCTAGGTTCGGCTACTTCCAGTCGACGCCTTCTGAACGGTGCCAGGTGAGCCGCTTGGCATCCCACAGTTCCGTGAGCGAGGTGACGCGCCGGGAGAATTCCTCCCACTTGTCGTCACCACTGCCGGTCCATGCGACCTCAGCAATGGCAGTCAGACGCGGCAGGAGCTTCTCAAAGAGCTGTTCACGCGTGCGGATGTACTCTGCCCACACGCATGCTTCAACACCGATCACCGCCCGCGGATCCAGCCCTTCGAGCGCGGTGCGCGGATTCCACTCCAGCGCTGTCCGGAACGGTAGAGGCCCGGCCCAGTCCTGGCCCCACGGCTCATCGGCATTCTCTTTCATATCCAGATATGATTTCTGTCCAGGCGACACGATGACGCGTGCACCGCGCTCAACGCCCGCCAGCACGCCCTCAGTATGATTGTTGGTGGTATCCCACAGCTGCACGATGTCGCCCTCGTGTGCCATTGCGCCCGCTTCCTGCCACATGATCGCCCGCCTGCCGCATGCGTGAACGCGTTCCACCGCCATTGTGACCAGGGCGCGGAACTCGTCGTGAGGTGTGGAATGGCTTTCGTCGCCGCCGATATGCATACCGAGCGGCGAGTCAGCTGCCAGCTGTCCGATCACTTCGTCCATGAAGCGTTCGGTGTCGGCTGCCTGCGTGCTCAGCGTCGACATTCCCACGTCGATACCTTCGTAGACATCCCGCGCCTGACTGTCGGGATTCAGACCCGGCATCGCGTGCAGTGCGGCGTTGGTGTGTCCCGGCATATCAACCTCAGGCACCACGTCAACTCCGCGGGCACTCGCGTAGCGTCGCAGGTCGTTGTACTGCTCGACAGTCAGGTATCCGCCACCTTCGCCATTCACGGCACTCTGTGATGATTTTTCCGTCAGTTCGGGAAGAGCGGGAATTTCGACTCGCCACCCCTGGTCGTCACTCACGTGCAGGTGAAGGACGTTCAGTGACAGGCTTGCCATCAAATCGACGATCTCCTTGAGGACATCGAGGGAAAAGAAGTGGCGTACAGTGTCGATCATGAGGCCGCGCCATTCGAATTCGGGCCAGTCCACAATCGTTCCGCTCAGCGCAGCTCCGCCTCTCTTGAGCTGATTCAGTGTGCGGCTGGCGCGCACCACACCAACCTCGGTGATGGCCCGAATATGAGTGCCGTCCTCACCGATCGTCAGGGCGTACGCCTCCTTTTCCTGGAAAGGCTCCAGTGCCGTGTCAATACCCAGTTGCGTCGCGTCCTGAACCAGTTTCGTCGTGACAGGTGAGAACCGTCCTGCACCCTCGGACATATCGGCATGTCGGACAGTGGGAATTACGGGCAAATACATGACATTCTCCTCAGTGGCTGATGTGGTGGCTACTTTACCCGACGGATGACTCGTCAAGCTCGATCATGGTCCCATCCCACCCGTCTTTCCATTGACGAGCCATCGCGACCAGGTCACGTGGATAGACTTCCGCTCTTCGGGCTTCGACCTCAAGATCGTCCAAGTCCCACCACGTCATCGTATCGAGCACGCTGCGCTCCAGTTCAGTCCAGCCGTCCCAGTTCAACTCTGTGCGGTGCACGTGCGCAACGAAGAACCATTCCTCCTGGCGCGCTGTCACGTTGAGAAAATCGAACAGCGCGCGCCGATGCAGGACAGGGCCGACAAGACGAGTCGGATCCAGGGCGATCCCCGTCTCTTCACGAATTTCGCGCACCGCCGTCTGCTGCAGTGTTTCGCCTTCTTCCTGCCCGCCTCCTGTGGTGAACCACCAGGAGCGTGTGACATTTTCTGAATCGTGTCCGCGCACGAGGAGTAGCTTGCCGTCCTCGTCGAATACGGCTACGCGGGCAGCGCGTCGGAACGGTATGCCGTCTTGGTCTGGAATCCATTCCGGTCCAAGGTCACTCACTCGTTATCGTCCAATCTGCCTGTTGGCGTGAGCACTGCGCGTGCGCGTCAGGAACACGTCTCGGGACGCGATCAACTGCTGCAGCATGTCCTGATCCTGTGCCACGCGATCTGCGTGCCTGCCCGCCTTACGGTGGATCATTTCATCCATTCCCAATGCGGCAGCCAGTCGCTGGAAATTCTTCATGGCGCGTTTGGCAGCGCGACCGCCCTGAGCTGCCCACCTAACGGCTGAACGGCGGGCACCGCGGTTGACCACCATTGTCACTTCGCCCGGCAGGATCCATCCGGTACGCACATAGGGCTCCAACCCGTTGGCAATGGTGCGCGCCTGCCGCGCGGACATGACCAGCAGCGCGACGATCCACGCGATGAAAATCGGGACCTCGACGAAGAGGTAAAACACGAACCACCGTTCCATCGACGTGCTGGCCAGGTAGTTCCACGATCCGTGGATGAGGACCGCGACGATCCACCCCAGCGGCAAGGTCCAGACCCATGCGAGACCCGACTTGTGGCGCACCACGCCCCACGCTGCCGCCAGCCCGATGAACGAGGTGGCCATCGGATGCAGGAACGGGCTCATGATGCCGCGCAGGAACCACGTGATCATCAGTTGGCCCTCTTCTGAGCTGCGCAGGAAGTACTGGATGTTCTCGATAAACGCGAAACCTGCGCCTGCCATTCCGGCGTAGACGATACCGTCAATCAGCGAGTTGATGCGGTGACGTCGCCAGGCCAGAACAAACACCACGCCCGCACCCTTGAGGGTCTCTTCCACGATGGGTGCCACGATCGAGGCCGTAGCTACCATCGTCAGGCCTGAGTGCCCGGTGATCAACTGGATGTTCGTCTGCAGCGCAGTGTTGATCACCATCGCCACCACTGCTGCAGCTCCCGCTCCCCACACGAAGGTCACGAGCATCGCGACCCACGGTTCGGGTTCCCAGCGATCAATAAAACGCAGCACTGCGATGATGAATCCCAAGGGAATCAATGCCAGCACTCCGGTCAGAACTGTTGACGGTAAACCACCGGTGCGCACGTATCCGAACAGCGCAAAACCCAGTGCCGCCACGCCAACAATGGTGAAAATGATTTCAAACCACGCAATCGAGCGCTTGCGCATGGGCGGAGACCATACGGGAGCGACTTCCTGCGGACTGGGCACACCCGTTGCCGGCGCGCCTGCCGGGGCGTCAGCCCACTGATTCCCGCCGACGCGACCAATCCTGGCAAGGCGGTAGTCCTCGCCGGGACCTCCCCACTTCACACGTTGCTCGCTCACGGGTCTCACCGCCTTTAGTTACTACGCGTCGTCGAAGTCGATGCTCGATGGCACTCGTGCATGGCCGTACAGGTGAGCGATGCGCACCAACGGATGAGCACGCAGTCGCCTAATTTGTGTCACGTCTAGATTATGCACTGAACGAGCCACATGCACGCGGTAGTGCGACGCGTCGAGTGCGCTGATCAGGTGTGCAGCATCGGCATCGTCACGCGCCTCGTCGCGCAGCTGGGGTGTCATGCACGCACGAATCTGTCGCGACAGGGCCGACTCGGCATTCAGACGTCTTGCAGCCATCTGCGCATCGCCGTCAGACAGTCCGTCAATGTCACGCTTGCGGTCGAAATCGTCAGCCACCAGTGGGGTTCCGCTCAACGCCAGGCAGCGCGCGGCAGCATCGTCCAAGTCGGCGCTTCCCTGTCCTGCCAGTCCGCTGGCCGCCAGCAGCCCTGCATCGACGGCTCGTCTGATCAAATGCGTGTCGAGGGCGACGCGTGACATCGTCACGCGCCAATGCAACCTGTCCAGGCGCCCAGCCAACATGACGCACTGCCAGATCAATACCGCCACAACCACGATGACACCGGCCAGGAGGATCCACTGCCACAGGCTCATTGGTCAACCTCCCGCAGCCGTCCGCCACGCATGAGCGACAAGGCGTTCTGCCTGCCAGGATCTTCACGCGCCCCGGCCACAACGGTCTGGTACACAGCCATAATGCGATCAGTGACGGTCGACCAGTCATAGGCGGCTGATGCGGCCTGCCCTCGTACGGCAAGTTCGTCCAAAGCGTCCGCGTCGCTCAAGGCATTGACGAGGGCGTCCGCCAGTGCAGCTGAATCGCCGCTGTGGAACAACATTCCGGCGTCACCATTGTTGAGAACGGCTCGGAAAGCTTCAATATCGGATGCGACGACGGCACACCCTGCAGCCATCGCTTCGACCAGCACAATGCCGAAGGATTCTCCCCCTGTTTGCGGAGCAACATAGATTGTCGCGCCAGCCAGCAGTGATTCTTTTTCCTCGTCCGTAATTTCGCCCAGGAACTCCACTGAGTCTCCCAGGCCTTCCAGATCGGTTCGTATCTGGCCGGCATCGCCGCGTCCTGCGATCATAAAGCGCGCCCCGGGGACGTGTTCAAGCACTGTGCGGATCGCACCGGCAAAGATGCCCAGTCCTTTCCGCGGCTCATCGAGGCGTCCCAAGAAGACGACCACCGGCCTGTGCTGGGTGGCTTCCCACTGTGGCAGCGGCTGAGCGCGACGGAAGTTCTCCGTCTCAACGCCGTTGGGGATAATCACAGCGTCACCACCATGGTGTTCGATCAGGGTGCGGCGCGCTTCAGCCGACACTGCGATGCGCGCACTCAGGCGCTCCATGAGGGGGCGGATCATGCCCGCGGTGATTTCCCTGGCGTAGGAGCGCTCCATTGCTGAATGGAACGTTCCCACCATGGGCACATCCGCATTGATCAAGGCCAGGAAGGACACAGATGGCACCCCTGGTTCATGGATATGGACGACATCGAAGTCGCCCTCGTCGAGCCATTTCCTGGTGCGTACGGCTGAACGTGGAGTAAATGAGAGGCGTGCGACGGACCCGTTGAAGGGGATCGGAATGGTCTCACCCGCGCCGACGGCCCAGCTCGGTAAGTCTGTGTCGTGTCTGGCCGGAGTCAGAACGGAGACGGTGTGGCCTCGGCGGATAAGCTCTTCAGCAAGGTCACGCACGTGGAACTGGACGCCTCCAGGCACGTCCCATGCGTAGGGGTTGACGATTCCGATTTTCACTGTGAGTCCTCGACGCGTCGGCGGGCCCTGGCCAGGCGTTCTGGATCGAGGTCGTCGACAAATAGCGGTTGCATCATGTGCCAGTGTGCCAGATGTTCACGAATCATAGGGACAAGCGCGTCGACCCACGCCTGGGTGTGTGTTTCCACACTGGTACGCGGTTGGGTAGCGCCGGGATTGTCGATCACGTCGGAAATATCGATGCGAATGTGGCTACCTGTGGTGTGATAGATCATCGCGGCTGCCAGTGGGCGGTTCAGGCGCTGTGCCAAAGCTGCGGGGCCTGCTGCGACAAGTGCGCGGCGGCCTCCAAAATCAACGTCAACGCCTCTGCCTGAAATATCGCGGTCTGCCAGCAGCGGTACCAGAAGGTTGGCGCGTCCCTTCGCCTGGGCAGCGAGCTGGTGAAAGACGGATTCCTTCTTCCCCACCCCGATAATTTCCATACCGAGGTCTTCGCGCAGGTCGACAAATGCCTGGAACAATTCCGGTGGGTCAAGCTTTTCAGCCACGGTCAACACGGGAAGGCCGTTGCGGCACATCCATGCGCCGGCCAGGTCCCAGTTTCCGGCATGTGCGAGGGCGAGCACAACGGGGCCGTCAGCAGCCAGTTCGCGCAGCATGTCCATCCGCGGCACGTCCACCATGTCATCCAAGTTGCCGTCAATGAGGTGTGTGAGCGCGAATTGTTCGGCGTAGGTCTGCGCGCTCAGTCGGACGGCCTGGCGCACGTGGCTCGAAGGGAGCGAATGCCCGGCGACTCGCTCGTGGTTGGAGCGCAGCCGCGCCGTCACGTCTAGCGGGAGTGCGGCGACGATGTCACCTGCCGTTCGTGCCGCACCGAACAGAAGTGAACGTGGCAGGCGCGGAGCGAGGCGAAATGCTGACAGCTGCCAGGCGTTACTCACCCGCGTCGCCTGCCTCGATCTGCTTCTTCGTGTACAGCACGCGCTGCGTCACCGTGATAAGCGAGGCGAATGCCACCCATATCAGTCCGATCGGGTAGAACCACGACCACAGGTTCCAATCGGTCAGGGCTGCGCACACCAGCGCGATGATGAGTCGGTCAGTGCGTTCAGCTATACCGACCGACGCGGTAATCCCCATAATTTCAGCCTTGGCACGGGCATAGGGAACGGCTGCCACGCCCACCATCGCGACCGTTCCGGCGATGATCGCGGTCGTGCGTTCAGGTGAAGGCTCCAGGTGGAATACGGCATTGACCAGCAGCGCACCGAACACTGCCCCGTCACCGAGGCGGTCCATCGTCGAATCCAGGAACGCGCCAAACCGTGAGGTCTGTCCGCTGTAGCGTGCAAGCACTCCATCAACGGAATCACAAAACAGGATCACGCCGAGTATGACGCCAGCCTGCCAGACGTAGCCGCGTGCCAGCACCGCACAGGAAATCATGACGACCAGTGTCGTCGATGTTGCTGTCACCATATTCGGTGTGACGTGAAGGCGATGCAGAAGTTTGGCGAAAGGTGTGAAGATCGTCGTCGCCACCGACCTGCCATGGTTACCGAGCATCTACTTGTCATCTCCCTGAGGCCACGCCTTGGCCAGACGCTGCCGCGCATCACCGAGCAGTTCGGGGAGTGCACGTGAGCGGGCCACGATCGGCAGAAAGTTTGAGTCTCCTCCCCATCGGGGCACCACGTGCTGATGCAGGTGCGCGGCGATTCCGGCTCCGGCAACCTGTCCCTGGTTCATGCCCAGGTTGAAGCCCTGCGCACCCGCCGTCTCACGTTCCACACGCATGGCCGTGGCGGTCAGCTCGCCCAGCTCGATGCGTTCCTCGTCCGTCAAATCCGTGTAGTCGGCAACGTGGCGGTACGGGCACACGAGCATGTGGCCGGAGTTGTAGGGGAACAGATTCATCAATACGAAGCAGGTGCGTCCGCGGTGAACGATCAGTGCCTCTTCATCTGTCTTGTCCGGCGCCGCGCAGAAGGGGCATTCTCCTGCTGACGAGTCCGCAGGCTTGTGATCTCCCTGGATGTAGACCCAGCGGTGGGGCGTCCACAGCCGGTCAAAGCCATCCAATTCACCGGCAAAATCGCCTGAGTCTTCCGCCTGCGGGTCACCCGGATGAGGCTGACCGTTCCTCATGTCGCTGCTCCCCTTTTCTACGCTTTGTCCTCGTTGTTGTGAGTCTCAATGTGGTGCACGATGCGTTCAACGGCTTCATCAACCGGAATGCCGTTATCCTGGCTTCCGTCACGGTAGCGGAACGAGACAGCGCCTGCTTCTTCGTCCTCACCGCCCGCGATCAGCACGAACGGCACTTTTTCCTTCGAGGCGTTGCGAATCTTCTTGCCGAAACGATCATCGGAATGGTCGACCTCAACACGCACGTGGCGCGCGCGCAGTTTCGCAGCCACCTGGTCGACGTATTCATCGAATGCGTCTGCTACGGGAACGAGTTTGACCTGCACAGGTGCCAGCCATGCCGGGAATGCGCCGGCGTAGTGCTCAGTCAGCACGCCGATAAAGCGCTCAACGGATCCGAGCTTGGCGCAGTGAATCATCACCGGACGCTGGTGCGTACCATCGGGCGCAGTGTATTCCAGGCCGAAGCGTTCAGGCTGATTGAAGTCGTACTGGACGGTGGACATCTGCCATGTGCGGCCGATCGCATCCTTGACCTGAACGGAAACCTTCGGACCGTAGAACGCGGCACCGCCTGGATCTGGCACCAGGTCCAGCCCTGTTGACGCGCATGCTTCCTCCAGGATCCGAGTTGCCGCATCCCAGTCCTCATCCGAGCCGATGAACTTGTCTTTCTTCGACTCGTCATCACTGCGGGTGGACAGTTCCAGATAAAAGTCCGTCAATCCGAATTCGCGCAGAATCGACAAGAAGAAGTTCAGCAGCATCGTGATTTCGTCGCGCGCCTGTTCAGGTGTGCAGTACGTGTGCGAATCATCCTGCGTAAATCCGCGCATACGTGTCAGGCCGTGCACCACTCCGGACTTTTCGTAGCGGTAGTCGTGTCCCATTTCGAAAAATCGCAGAGGCAGTTCACGGTAGGAACGCCCTCGTGAACGGAAAATCAGGTTGTGCATCGGGCAGTTCATGGCCTTGAGGTAGTACTCCTGGCCTTCACGCGTCACGTGCCCGTCTTCTGCGCGTTCTTCATCGACCATCATCGGCGGAAACATCGTGTCCGCGTAGTACGGGAGGTGACCCGAGGTGTGGAATACGCCTGACTTGGTGATCTCAGGCGTATGAACGAAGTCAAAGCCTGCTTCCAGGTGGCGCTGCGTGACGTACTCTTCGATCACGTGACGCAAAATACCGCCTTTGGGGTGGAACAGAACCAGGCCGGGGCCAACTTCCTCGGGAAATGAGAACAGGTCAAGTTCCTGTCCCAGTCGCCGGTGGTCGCGGCGCTGTGCTTCCTTGATTCGTTCCTGGTAGGCGACGAGGTCGTCCTTGCTGGCCCACGCGGTGCCGTAAATGCGTTGCAGGTGATCGTTGTTCTGATCACCTTTCCAGTACGCTGCCGACGACTTCGTCAATGCGAAGCCATTGCCGATCAGTTTGGTGGACGGCAGGTGCGGGCCGCGGCACAGATCTTTCCATGCGACGCTGCCGTCGCGCCGCACATTGTCGTAGATTGTCAGTTCGCCGTGGCCGACCTCAACGGACGCGCCTTCTGCGCCTGATCCCTTCGTAGTGACCAATTCGAGCTTGTAAGGCTGGTCAGCCAGTTCGGCGCGCGCCTCGTCCTCGGTGACGACGCGGCGGCGGAACGTTTGGCCTTCCTTAATGATCCGCTTCATGCGTTTTTCGAGGTCGCGAAGCATTTCTGGGGTCACTGCATCGATGTTGCCGAAGTCGTAGTAGAAGCCGTCCGTGATGAACGGGCCAATTCCCAGGTTGACGTCCGGAAATACATCCTGCACTGCCTGGGCCAGCACGTGCGTGGTGGAGTGGCGCAGAATCTGCAGACCTTCCTGAGAATCCAGCGTAATAGCGCTGACTTCAGCGCCATTGGGAATTTCAGCGGTCAGATCGGTCGGTGCGCCGTTGACGTTCATGGCGATTACCCGCCGGTTGGAGGAGTACCACGTAGCTCCTGTTGTTCCTTCGTCAATCTGTTCAATGTTGCCGTCAATAGTCGCGGTCAGTTCTGACACGATGATGCTCCTTCTCTGGCACGCTGTACGGGTGCGTGCTTCTAGTTTCCTAGCCCATCGTAACGCGTACGCGGCGAACAGCGTTCTCCACTGCATGTTTCGTGGCCAACGCAGCCTTCAGAGCGCTGAGTGCACCGGGGATCACCGGCACGTCCCACGCGCCGTCCACATCGGTAAATGACTGGCACCAGCGGCGCTTATAGCGGCCCACCGAATACAGCTCCGGCACACGTGGCGAATACACGCCCATCAGGTCAAGCCCCTTGACGCCTTCCTTCGCCAGCCGAACAGCCACGTCAAAATCCAATGCGTCAGGCCCCAGCACGGTGCGCGCCTGATCTGTCGATGCGCCATAGTAGGCAACGGCCTGCTTATCGTGCACCAACACCAGATCCCAGCACACCAGTGTGTCATCGGGCAGACGCACGCCGAACAGTCGGGAAGATTCGGGCATGGAGTCCAGCATCGACCAGTAGACCTGCGGCGGATGTGGATGGAACCCATCCCTGCGCGCTGTTTCCTTCATCACCTCGTAGTACTCACGGAATGCTGCGCGCGTCAGGCCTGTTTCTTCAACGACTCGCGCGCCTCCCTCGGCCATCTTCTTCTTGGCTCTGCGAACTGCACGGCGTCCGTCTTTCGTCATGGTCGCGAGAATCGAATCCTCAGTGCCGCTGCTGATGTCAATGATTGCGGTGCGGTCATATGTGATGAACTGGAGTGGCTCATGCAGGTCCGGCGCCTGGAAGAAGGCGTGCATGCGGATAAAGGCGATGCTTCTGTCGCGTTTCCTGACCATGCGTACCAGGTCGGCCCGCAAGGCCGCTTCACTATCGGGTGACTGTTCTTTCAGCCAGACTGGTCCGTGTTTGGCCCACAAGTACTTCACTCCGCGCAGCGAATACTCGTACAGTGCGATGATCGCCTGGTCTTTATCGTCTTTTTCCCATGCAAAACGGCCCCATAGTCGCCGTCCCTGCGTCTGTTCGAATGCCTCCCACGGCGCTGCCTGTTCGATCGGCAGCGGTATCACGCCAGCGGCGGCGATCCTCATCTGATCTGCGGTCAGTTCACGCAGCTCGGTTGCCATGATGGCTCCTCCTTAGAATGAGCGGTCTGTGGCCTCAGGGTAAAAACGTCGGAACTTGCGGATATGGTTGAGCGTCTGGAGAGCGACGATCGCCGATCGTACCAGTGACGTTTCAGCGGTGTAGACCAGCGGATTCTTGCGCTTGCCGCTGCGCTGCAACGCGTGGACGCGTTGGCGCAGTTCTTCATCGCGCACGTAGTGGCGCAGCAGTGCATCGGGAACCAGGGAGTAGAGAATTTTGTTGTGTACTTCCTGCGGCTTGACGTGCTCATGGTCAATCAGGTCGCGCACCATGATAGACATGGGGTTCACGCCGGCGGCGCTCATGTACCAACTGTTGCGTCCGATGCGCGGATTGACTTCAAAGAACACGGCTCGGCCGTCACGCGGATCCACTTTGACGTCGAAGTTGGCGAAGCCGCGATAGCCGGTGTGGGTCAGAAAAGCACGGGCACTGTCCCACAGATCGTCGAATGGCTCGGTGATCATCGCAACAGGGTTGCCGATCATGGTGGGCGCATGGTCCTCCAGCAGCACGCGTGCCGACCCGATCATTGTCACGTCACCGTGAGAATCGACGTACGCGGTGATGGAACGCATCTGCGTGTTGTCTCCGGGGATGAGTTCCTGCACAAGGAACGTATCGTCGAATCCTGCCTCACGCAGCGTCGCCCACAGCTCGTCCAGTTCGGCTGCGGTCTCGATGAAATAGATCTTCCGTTTACCTGGGAAGTCGACCTGGTCGTAGGCGTCCCCTCGCGCCGCTTTGGCAACGACGGGAAAGTCGAACGGTAACGAGGGTGTCTCACCACTCCCCACGTTCACGCTGACGGTGCGAGGTGTGTCAATGCCAAGTTCGGTGCAAATCTGTGCGAACTGAGCTTTATCTGTGACGCGTTCGGTGACCTCAACGGGTGGGAAAGGCAGCGCGTATCCTGCTTTTTCAAGTTCGCTGTGATAGCGTCCGACGAATACCGAGTGTCGGTCGTCGTTCGCCATGAGTACGAGTTTCCTGCCGGGATTCGCAGCTGCCAGCCCGCGCAAGACTGCAAGTGTCTGCCGGTCATCGGCATGTGGCGGAAGTGTTTCCACGTCAAAAAAGACGGAGCGTGTAATCGCATCTGTTGGGGATGCCGCCAGGCAGATGCAGCGGCACCCGTAGGCTTCGTGGAATGAACGCCCGATGGCGTACACGCCGATGTCACCGCCGACAATGACGGGAAGAAGGTCTGTAGTCATCCTTCTACTGTAGCGGCTGGCGATCCGTCCACTCGGTCAGTTCGACGCGAGGCCCGGTGAAGAACGGAGTGTCTTCGCGCACGAATAGTCGAGCTTCCGCGTCGCGCTGGCGACGCAGCACACCCATGACGCGGTCGAGGCTGTCGGATTCGAGGGCGACCGTCCACTCGTAGTCCCCCAGCGCGAATGCGGCCAGCGTGGAAACCTGCACGTCCAGGTAGTCGACGCCGTTCATGCCGTGCTCTTTCAAGATGGCAGCGCGGCGAGCTTTCGGCAGGTAGTACCAGTCCCAGCTGCGCACAAAGGGGTAGACGGCGCAGTATCCGCGCGGCGCTGCACCGTTGAAGCAGGCGGGCAGGTGACGGGTGTTGAATTCGGCAGCCTTGTGTGCCGCCATTGCTGACCACACGGGTTCGAGAGCTGCGCCCAAGTCAGACGCAACGATCGCATGGTAGCCGGCCTGCAGTTTGTCGGCGCTGTCAGACAGTGCCCACATCATCAGGTCAGCGTCAGCGCGGTATCCGCCCACGTCATACCACCCTCGAATTTCCACGCCGGTGTCCCGCACGGCTCGTTCCATTGCCGCCGCCAAGTCGTGTGCGCTGTCGGCCGGCAACGGCACCACGGTGCGGAAGACGCATTGCAGCGAGTAATTGTCGCGCGCGTTGACTTCTTCGGGGTCAATGTCGGTCCGGTCGCGAGGGTCGTGAACCGGTGCCGGATGGTGACCATGTGGCATTTCACTCATGGGTTTCTCCTTGGTTGGGGTGATTAAAACAGGTTGGACGCATCTGGTAGGACTCACGCGGCAGGCAGCATTCCTGCGAGCATGTCACGGGCCACCTGATGTCAATCGCGTCGCCCGCTGCCCCGCTTCCGATCCGTTCGCAGACCACGTCAGCGAGCGAGGACACGAACGCTGGATCGGTGCCTGGAGTGGCGGCGCGCCGATAGTCCATTCCCAGATTGTCTGCAGTCGCCTTGGCTTCAGTGTCGAGGTCGTAGACCACTTCCATGTGGTCGGAAATAAAGCCAATCGGCGCGACGACCACGGCGCGCGTGCCGCCATCATGCAGGAATTCAAGATGGTCATTGATATCCGGTTCGAGCCACCGCGACTGTGGCGGACCCGATCGGGAACAGTACGCCAAATCGAATGGCACCTCTCGCCCCAGTTCGTCACTAACGCGTCTACAGATTTCCTCGCCCAGCTGGTGGTGCTGGCCGACATACGTGGGCAGGTGGTGGTCACCGGAGTTAGCCTCCATCGACACGGGGATGGAGTGCGTGACGAGGACAAGGTGCGGGTCGTCCAGCTCACGCATTGCGCGTGTGATGGAACGGACGTGGGCGCTGAGAATTCCGTGCGTCGTGTAATAGGGACGCACTTTCGTCAAAACCAGCTCACTGGCTTTGTCGCCCAGCTCGTCGAGCGCCGCAGCCAGATCTTCGCGGTACTGGCGACACCCGGAATAAGAAGCGAACGCTGAGGTGAAGACACATAGGACAGTGCGGTGTCCCAGGTCGATCAGGCTCGTCAGTGTTTCCGTGAAGTAGGGGTGCCAGTTGCGGTTTCCGACAACGACTGGGCATTTGACTCCTCGCTGCTCGAGTTCGCCAGCGAGGGCGCGCGAAAATTCGTCGTTGCATTCATTGATCGGGCTCTTCCCCCCAAACAGGCTGTAATGGCCGCCGACCTGGATGAGACGCTCGTCAGGGATCCCTTTGCCGCGCGTGGCGTTGCGCAAAAACGGCAAAACGTCGTCGGGTTGCCTGGGTCCTCCGTAGCTGCAGAGCATGATCGCATCCACGCTGGTTGTTTCGGCCTTCACGTTGAGCAATTTAAACAGAAAAGTGTGCTCTTCGCTTGGATTAGTCCTGCGGATGTTTTATGACTGAGCGTCGCTTTGAGCGGGCAGCGCCCTGCCTCGTTCGTCCATACCGAGGCGAGCGTAGGCCGTGGGAACTGTCACGAGCATCCACACTGCGCAGCAGGCAGCTGCCACTGCGGTCGCCCACGCGCTCATCGTTGCTCCCCATGCGGCCACCAGCACGGAAATCACGAATGGACCCACCGTCGGGCCCACCTGCGAGATGGCCTGCCAGATTCCCAGGAATCGGGAGCGGTTGATGTCCGGAGACAGGTCGACTCCCATCGTCATAACGGTTCCTGCGCTGAATCCGTTGCCGAACCCCACGACACATGCACTGACCATGAAGCTCACGACTCCCCCGCTCAGGGCCAATCCCACGAACCCTGCCGCCATGATCAACAGGCACGGCAGAACGGATGCTCGTCTGCCGAAACGGTCCATGATCGCGCCTGAGAAGTAGAAGACGGCGACATCCAGTCCCGCTGAAATCGCGAAGGTCGCTGATATGAGTTCCTCTGTGATTCCGAGGCTCGTGCCCACCAGAGGCACCACAATGATCTGGTTGGTGCGCACCAGCGACAGCAGAACTGTCCCCACCGACAGCAGCATGGTCGACACGACGTCCACGTGGGTACGAGGGCGACGCTGCAAAGACACCGGCGGCGTTTCACTGGACGATCGTTGGGACGCCGGCGGTTTGACATCCAGAATTTCGGGCGTAGGCGCGGTGAACAACAGGATCAGACTCAGGGCAAGCACGGTGGCTGCGATGAAGAACCAGAATGTGCCGGGAATACCTCCCAGCACAATGGCCAGCGACGCCAGCGCAGGACCGATCAACCGGCCGAGCCTGGACATTCCTCCGAGCATCGACATTGATCGTGCTCGCCATGTCATAGGCACGGATTCTGCCACATAGGACTGCCGCGCCAATTGCCACATGTCTCCGGCGATCGAAATGGCGACCATCGCGATAACGAATGCAACAACTGCACGGTTAATGCCGGGAAACCGTAGACATACCAGGGCGCATGTTCCGGCCAGCACGGCGATCAGCCCGCCGATGACGAATGATGAGCGGTCGCCGATGCGGTCGACCATCCGGCCGATCGGTACAGATGCGATGACACCGGCAACGCCCATGATTCCCACCATCGCCGATGCCCATGACTCGCTCATCTGCATGGACAGCCCGGCCAATACCACCACTGAATTGAGCGCACCGATACCGGTGGACCATGTCAGTGACGGGACGTAGACCGGGAGAGCCAGCAGGACAATTGGCGATGATGACCGTCGCATGAAGGTCTAGCGTAGTGCCATCACATCAAGCGCTGTACCGACAAACATACGTACGCCACGCACCATAGCGTCTTCGTTTGGTGAGAACGTTACGGTATGCCCAGCAGCCGGCGAATCAACAAGGATACGAATGAATGAAGCCTGGCCCCCATTGGACTGCACCCGATCCATCATGAACGAATAGTCTTCCGATCCAGGTGAAATCAGTCGGTTGGGCGAAGCGGGGCGCACCTCAACTTGTTCTGCTACCCGATCGATGCGCTCCATCAGCTCTGGAGAGGACTCGAGTGAAATTGCTTCTCCTGTTTTCGTGATCTCGCATTCGACTCCATGCATGTGCCCGGCATCTTCAAGAATCCGTCGGGCATATTCCTCCATATACGCATTGATCTGAGTGTTGGCGCCGCGAATTTCCACCAGCATAGTGGCATTGTTGGCAATGATGTTACGGCCCGATCCAGCGTGGACAACACCCACGTTCACGCGCGTTTCTCCCTGCGAATTTCGCGGAAGCGCATACAGGTTGAGGATCGCTGTAGCAACAGCAGGCATCACGTTCCTGCCTTTTTCCGGAGCTCCTGCAGCGTGAGACGCCAAACCGGTGTAAGTCACGTCCAGTTTCGTTGTGGCCAGTGATCCGCCTGCGCCCGCGTATATATCAAACTCGTTGCATTGGTTCGATGCTGTCACATGAGAACCGAGCATGACAGTTACATCATCAAGGTGCCCGTGCGCGACGATGGATTTTGCTCCACGCACGCCTTCTTCAGCTGGCTGAAAGACTAACTTGAGGGTACCTGACCATTGATCGCGCATTTCCATCATCAGCTGCGCAACTCCCAGGCCGATGCTCGTGTGGCAATCGTGTCCGCATGCGTGCATCGTGTTGGCATGCACGGATTGAAAGCCTTCCCTGTTCGGGAAATGCTCTGGATCCGTCGTTTCTGCCAGCGGAAGCGCATCGATGTCAAAGCGCATTCCCACAACCGGGCCGTCACCGTTCTCAAGGATGCCGACGGCTCCGGTAAAACCGCCTTTCATGGCTTCAAGAAGTTCCTCCGGTGCACCTTCCTGCAGCGCTCTCTGGTAAGCCGATTCGAGTTCCTCTGCGGGAGGCACTCCCATACGGGCAGACTCTTCGCACACTTCTTTACCCACACGAACGATATAGCCCAGCTCGCGAAGTCGCTGAACGACAATACTGGTGGTTCTGAATTCTTCCCACCCTAGTTCCGGATGCTGATGAAGGTCACGACGTACAGCGATGAGGTCGTCAGCGATCTCATTGGAGCGTGCGACGATGGTGTCAAACATGGTCTTCTCCTTTCTCAGTGAATCAGATACAGCCAGATAAAGGATGTGGTGATCTGCGTGATGTACGCCGCCGCCATCACAGGAATTGTGCGTTTTGCCAGGTCGACGGGATTGACTTCCGCCAGACCCGACACCGCGATCAATACACCGGAGATCGGCGACATTGAACGTCCGATGCCCGCCGACAGCTCCATCGGCAGAGCTATTGCTACAGCAGGCTGGCCAAGGGGTTGCGCCACCTGAGGAGCCAGGGGCGCAAAAGCGAACCATGCTGCGTTTCCTGACCCGGTAAGGAGTGCAGTCAACAGGATTATCAGTGTCATGAGCACTGTCATGACGACAACGCCCAGGTGCAAATTGAATGCTCCATCGACAATGAACTTGATGAATCCGATTTGCGTGAGGCCTGCGGCGAACATCTGTCCTGCGACGATAAGCGTGGCAATTGCAACGAACTGCTTCCCCATTCCTTGAAAGAACACTTTCATGATTTCGCTGGCTCTGCTGAATGAGCGATATCTGATCATTTCGATGATCAGGACCACCAACATTGATGTCAGCATTGACGTCGCAACATTCATCTTGACGGAGGAGATGAGATATTCCGAAAAAACAATGAGTAAGACGAGCGGTATGAGCGGCAGGACTGCATAGTAGACGGGGGTCTTGAGCTCGGTTTTCACACTGCCTGTATCCGGTGAGGCTCCTGATGCTTCCTGTTCGAGATTCGAGGGCGGATTTATTTCCGGCAGCGTTCCGGCTTTCTTGTCGAAATGACGCTGAATCAGCATGTGGCTGATGGCAATCACTGCCATCGTCACAATTGCCACAGGCCCCTGATAGTCGATGAAGTATTTCTGAACGGTCATGGAGGATACCTCGGCCGATAAGTTGGAGTTCGACGACGCTGGCCCGAGATCCAGGCAGGAGGTTGTCGCAATTAATGCTGCCGCGCTCAGACGCGAAATCCTCAAGGAACGCAGAAGTGGATACAAAGTCACCATAAGCAGCATTGCCAAGCCAGATGCAGACGGAATGATCATTCCGAGGCACTGTCCGAAAATATACGCGATTCCAAGGAAAATGTATGGCCTACGGATCCGCGACAGCGGCTTCATAGCAAGGTGCACCAGCATTGCGCTGGCACCGACTTTTTCCATTATCAGAGAGAATCCGCCCACAGCCATGATGATGAGTCCAAGACTGGCAGATGTGGAGGCAAATGTGTCGCGTAAGAAATCCACGACGTCAAGAACCATATTCCCCGTGGTTTTCTCGCTGTCCATCAGCGGCTCTTCAGACAGAGGGAGTGAAATGAAAAGAAGCAACAAACCTGCAAGGATCAATACTGTTTGTGGATGGTGTTTCTTAATGATCAGCCATGCCACTACAACTGTGACAGCCAAGCCAATCAAAAATCCGATTAGCGTCATCGCCTATGACCTTTCGACTTCAACTATTGACTAAAGAGTCTCTTGAAGTCTAAGGCACATAAAACAAATGGTGGGCGATACTGGGATCGAACCAGTGACCTCTTCCGTGTGAAGGAAGCGCGCTACCCCTGCGCCAATCGCCCGAGGTGGGTACCGGATTCGAACCGGTGTATACGGCTTTGCAGGCCGCTGCCTCGCCTCTCGGCCAACCCACCAAGTCATCTCAGACCGAGCGGATGACGGGACTCGAACCCGCGACCCTCACCTTGGCAAGGTGATGCTCTACCAACTGAGCCACATCCGCATGCGTATGAATACTCAGTGGGCGATACTGGGATCGAACCAGTGACCTCTTCCGTGTCAGGGAAGCGCGCTCCCGCTGCGCCAATCGCCCGAGCGGATGACGGGACTCGAACCCGCGACCCTCACCTTGGCAAGGTGATGCTCTACCAACTGAGCCACATCCGCGATGCGCCTGTCAATCAAGCGACGCAGGGAAGCTTAACAGGTTCTGGCCCGGTTGGGGAAATCCTGAGGACTTAGGCACGACTCGCTCCGGCATCGAAAACCCACCGAAAAATGTCGAAATTCCGCCATTTTCCGCGACTTTTCGCCACCTTCGGGCTGGAATTTTCGCGACCAGCTTCACAATTTTCCACACTCATCGCACCCTTTTTGCGGTTTCATGGCAATCTAAGAGTATGGATATTTGGCCAGGACATGCCTACCCGCTGGGCGCAATGTATGACGGCAATGGAACAAATTTCGCAGTTTATTCATCTATCGCGGACCGCATTGAATTGTGTCTCCTTGACGAGGATCGTCACGAAACCACAGTTGAACTCACTGAGGTCGATTATGACCAGTGGCACGCCTACCTGCCCGGCATAGGGCCCGGACAGCGCTATGGCTACCGCATCCACGGTCCCTACGCGCCAGACGAGGGACATCGATGCGACCCGTCCAAACTCCTGCTCGACCCTTATGCGAAAGCAATTGAAGGGCAGATCAACAATTCCAATTCGGTCTTTTCCTACGACTTCAACGACCCATCGCAACCGAATCACGACGACTCTGTCCACGACACGATGCTCTCCGTCGTCGTCGACGAGTCCTTCGACTGGGGCGATGACCGTCGCCCGAACTACGGGTATTCCCAAACAATCATTTACGAGGCACATGTACGCGGCATGACCATGCTGCACCCGGACGTGCCTGAAGAGCTGCGCGGCACCTACGCAGGGATCGCTCATCCGGCGATCATCAAACACCTGCAGGATCTTGGCATCACGTCCATTGAACTGATGCCGATCCACCAGTTCGTCAATGATCCATCCCTGCAGGCTCGTGACCTGTCGAATTACTGGGGCTACAACACCATCGGATTTTTCGCCCCGCACAACGCCTATTCATCGTCGGGTCAGCTCGGCGGGCAGGTCACCGAGTTCAAGAACATGGTGAAGACGCTCCACGCGGCCGGTATCGAAGTCATCCTCGACGTGGTGTACAACCACACCGCTGAAGGTAACCACATGGGGCCGACGCTGTCACTCAAGGGCCTCGATAACGCGAAGTACTATCGCCTCGTTCCCGATGACCTGAGGCATTACTTCGATACCACCGGCACAGGCAATTCCCTGCTCATGTCCTCGATCTCGGTCCTGATGCTCATCATGGATTCGCTGCGTTACTGGGTCACTGACATGCATGTCGACGGCTTCCGCTTCGACCTAGCAACGACATTGGCACGCCAGTTTGACGAGGTCTCGCGTGCCTCGACTTTCTTCGACCTGATCCACCAGGATCCGGTGATCAGCCAGGTCAAACTCATCGCTGAGCCGTGGGACGTCGGCTCCAACGGCTACCAGGTAGGAGGCTTCCCTTCCCTGTGGTCCGAATGGAACGGTGAATACCGCGATGCGGTGCGCGATTTCTGGCGCGGGGAGTTCTCGTCCCTGTCCAGTTTTGCCTCCCGTCTGGCTGGCAGTGCTGACCTCTATGAGCATTCAGGACGGCGCCCTGTCGCCTCGGTCAACTTCATCACCGCTCATGACGGCTTCACCATGCGTGACCTCGTGTCCTATAACGGCAAACATAACGAGGCAAACGGTGAGGACAACAATGACGGCTCGTCCAATAACCGCTCCTGGAACTGCGGAACGGAAGGTCCGACGGATGATCCGGGCATTCAGGAGCTCCGCCAGCGCCAGATTCGCAATTTACTCACCACTCTTTTCTGCTCGCAGGGTCTGCCCATGCTGGCTCACGGTGACGAAATCGGACGCACGCAGATGGGCAATAACAACGTGTACTGCCAGGACAATGAGCTGTCATGGATGCACTGGGATCTGGAGGACTGGCAGCGCAAACTGCTCGCTTTCTCTCAGCGCCTCGTCCACCTGCGGCGTGATCACCCCGTTCTGCGCCGCCGACGCTTCCTGAAAGGGCCGGCAACGCGCGGCGGTGAATCGGAGCTGGGCGAGATCGAATGGTTCACCCCTGCCGGCACTCACATGACGGAAGACGAGTGGAACCAGGCATGGGCTCGCTCCACGATGGTCTTCTACAACGGTAACGCCATTCAGGAACCCGACCCTGAGGGCAACACGATCACCGATGATGATTTCCTGCTGATGATCAACGCGTCTCCTGACTCCGTTGAATTCACCATTCCGAACCAGACGTATGGCAAGACCTGGACAACGATGATCAACACGGGTGACGATGATGATCACAGTCAGTACCAGTCCGGTGACTCGATCACGCTGCCCGGCCGCACCACCATGATTCTGCTGAATCCGTTGGGACAGTGACATGTCTGATCTTCACCCCCACGTTCCCCCGTCATCTCGATACACTCCACTGTCGACGTATCGACTCCAGCTCACTCCGGATTTCACATTTGAACACGCCCGTGGTGTCCTCGAGCATATTCGCCGTCTGGGAGCCACGGATGTTTACCTCTCCCCTATCCTGCAGCCTGTCAAGGGCTCCCGGCATGGGTACGACGTGGTGGACCACTCCCATGTCAACGCGGAGCTGGGTGGGCGTGAAGGGTTTGAAGATTTTGCGCGCGCCGCGCACGCCCTCGGCCTGCACGTCGTGGTCGATATCGTGCCGAATCACATGGCTGTGCCCACTCCGGTGTGGCAGAACCGCGCCATGTGGTCAGTGCTGAAACGGGGCGCCGAGTCGCCGCGCGCACGCTGGTTCGACGTGGCGACCGATCAGCCCATTTTGATGCCGATTTTGGGTGCGCGCATCGGCCAGGTGCTCTCCGCCGGTGACCTACACGTGGAATCGATGGTGGTTCCAACTGAGCCGGAATACGGTGAGCAACCTGTCCTGCGCTACTTCGATCACGTGTTCCCCCTGGCGGAGGGAACCGAGTTCCTCCCGTTGGAAGTTCTGCTGGAGCGCCAGCATTACCGCCTGGCTCACTGGATGGTCGGTGACGAGGAACTCAACTACCGCCGTTTCTTTGACGTGGACACGCTGGCAGGTTTACGTGTCGAGCGTGAAGACGTGTTCGAGGCGACTCATCACCTGCTGTTCGACCTGTTCGACGAAGGCTTCATTGACGCGTTCAGAGTGGATCATCCTGATGGCCTGGCTGATCCGCGCGGCTATTTCCAGCGTCTGAGCCAACGCACCGGCGGCGCCTGGATTGCTGCTGAAAAGATTCTCGAAGGCGAAGAGCACTTGCCCTCTGATTGGGATGTTGCCGGAACGACAGGCTATGACACCGCATGGCGCATCAACTCCCTGCAGGTCGATCCGCGAGCGAACATGCCGATGGGTGCCATCATGCAGGAGCTGACCGAAGATTCACCGGCGGACTTTGCGCGGCTCGAACACGAATCGAAACGGCAGATCATTCGCACCTCGCTGGCAGCTGAGCTGCACCGCCTGGCCTCGTTGATCTGGGAAATTTGCCAACAGGACCTGCGTCTGCGTGACCACACGATGCGTACCTTCGAACGCTGCCTGGGCGCCCTCGTGATGAATATGGATCGCTACCGGATCTACGTGGTGCCCGGATCCCCCACCCCGCAGTGGGCGCGCGATGAGATGACCGAGGTGCGTGACCGTTCGCTGCGCGAGTTGCGTGACTCAGGGTTTGACGGCATTGAGGACACGATGGATGTGCTCATTGCGCTCATCCTGGGCGACGAAATCGGCACGGCAGGTCTGGCATCCTCCGATGAGCGCCGCGACGAAGTGCCGGTGCGGTTCCAGCAGGTGTGCGGTGCGGTCATGGCAAAAGGTGTCGAAGACACCGCGTTCTACCGTTGGACACACCTGTGCGCACTGACTGAAGTGGGAGGCAACCCCACCCATTTCGGTATCAACCTCGACACGTTCCATGCGTTCGAAAGTGCATTGCAGTCGTCGTGGCCGGCGACCATGACATGCGGAACGACCCACGATTCCAAGCGTGGTGAAGATGTGCGAGCCACACTGGCCGCCATCACGTCATATCCCAGTCAATGGGTCTCCCTCGTCCAGCAGCTACGTCTGACCAGCGCCGAATACCGGCCACTCACGCTGGATGGGCGCACGGAAAACCTCCTGTGGCAGACACTTGCCGCGACCACGTGGTGTGAGTCCGACCCGATGACGCAGGAGCGCCTGACTGACTACCTGCAAAAGGCAGTGCGGGAACAGAAAACGTGGACGACATGGACGCATCCTGATGAAGAGCGGGAAGAGGAGCTGTTTGACTTTGCCCGCCAGGTACTCGCTGATTCCTCGATCGCCGAACTGCTCACACGCTTTCATGAGCTGACGGAGTCGGTTCGCAACTGCTGCATCGAAGTGACGAAAGCCCTGCAATTGACGGTTCCTGGAGTGGCTGATGTGTATCAAGGTTCCGAGGGGCTGGCGACTTCCCTGGTTGATCCGGATAACCGACGTCCGGTTGATTTTGAACGACTCGGGCGGTTGCTGGATTCAGACGAGCAGACTCTCGAGGGTCGAAAAGTGCGCCTGACCCGCGCCATCCTGAAGCTTCGCAGCCGCCACCGCGACGCATTCGTATCCGCACACGCAACGTATACGCCACTGGCAACAACCACCGGACATGCGATCGCCTATGCACGCGGCAACCAGGACGGCCCATGCGTGTGTGTCATCGCTGTGCGACTGCTCAGGGCACTGCGTCAGATCGGCGGCTGGGGGGATCATCGTGTCTACCTTCCAGCCGGCTCATGGCAGGACATCATGTCAGGGCGACGATTCGACGTCACTGACGGCAACGGTTTGAGCCTGGCTGATGTGATGAGTGACGACAACGTCGTGGTTGTGGAGAAACTCTCGTGACGCGGGTGTGGGCGCCGGACGCTCAGAGCGTCGACCTTGTTCTGGCCGACGCGCAGCTCCCCATGAGCCGCGCCGCTGGCGGCTGGTGGGACGGCCCTGATCTGCCCGATGGGACAGATTACGGTTTCAGCCTCGATGGTTCTGACCCGCTGCCTGATCCGCGATCCTTCTACCAGCCTTACGGGGTTGATGGTCTGTCACGCAGTTGGGATCCTTCACGACATCACTGGGTCGCATCGCCCGGCACGTCCGTCCTGGGCAACGTCATCTATGAACTCCACGTCGGTACGTTCACTGCTGAAGGCACCCTGATCAGTGCCATCGAATGCCTCGACCACCTGCGTGACCTGGGGGTGACCACAGTTGAGCTCATGCCGCTGGCACAATTCAGCGGAGAGTTCGGATGGGGGTATGACGGCGTGGATCTTTTCGCCGTTCACCGAGCCTACGGCGGTCCGGATGCCCTCGTCGAATTTGTCAACGCTGCCCATGAACGCGGCCTGAATGTGTGCATCGACGTCGTCCTCAACCACCTCGGTGTGTGGGGCAACTACCTGTCGATGTTCGCACCGTACTTCCACCCCACTGCGACCGGACCGTGGGGGCCTGTGCTGGACTTGAACGGTCCCGAACAGCGCGCCTACCTTATTGACGTGTGTCGCCATTGGCTGGTCACCATGCATGCCGATGCGCTGCGTCTGGATGCGGTTCACGCCATTCACGACGAGACGGATCGACACCTGCTGGCAGAACTATCACAGTGCGTGGCCCAGTGGTCGCACGACGAGGGGCGCCCGATGACGCTCATTGCCGAATCTGACCTCAACCAGCCTTCGATGGTGATGCCCACCAGTGAGGGCGGCATGGGGATGGACGCTCAGTGGGCTGATGACATCCACCACGCCCTGCACGTGGCGCTCACGGGCGAAATTGACGGGTACTACGGTGATTTTGCCGATACGCACGCGCTGGCAACCGTGCTGGAAAATGTCTTCTACCATGATGGTCGCTACTCGACGTTCCGCCACCAAAACTGGGGTGCACCCGTTCCTGCCACTCTGGATCGGCGCAAATTCGTCGTCTTTTCCCAGGATCACGACCAGGTTGGCAACCGCGCTCAAGGCGACCGCCCCAGCCAGGTGCTCTCCGACGCACAACTGGCCGCCTCTGAAGCAATCATCCTGCTCAGCCCCTTTACCCCCATGCTGTTCATGGGTGAGGAATGGGGCACGCGCACACCGTTCCGATTCTTTGCCGACCAGGAAGACGACGAGCGCGCCCAACTCGTGCGCGAGGGCCGTCAAAAAGAATTCAGTGAGCACGGTTGGAGCGGAGACGTTCCCGACCCAACCTCGCGCACGACTGTCGACCATTGCGTGCTGGACTGGAGTGAGCCGCGCGACGGCAGATGCCGACGCATGCTCGAGTGGGCACGTTCGATGATTCATGTGCGCGCCACGGCGCCCGGCGTGCGTGACGGTGTCTGTCAACGCGTCACTCACGAGGGTGACATTGTGCGCATGATCAATGGTGCTGTCGCGGTCGAGGCCGATATGAACGGTGACGCACTTCCGGCTGCAGACAGTCACGATTGGCCGCGTGAAAACGGTGGGCATATTGGTTCCCTGCTGGCATCCTTCCCTGATCAGAAGGGCGCCGCCGTGCGGGTCTGGCAATGGGTCGGCGTGCCTGACTGAATCCACCGCTGCGCCCTCTTAGTGTGAAGGGGTGGGTGAGGAACAACTTCCTGAGGCGTTTGTCACAGCTTTAATGTCGCTTCGTGACGCACCGATCAATCCTCATGTGGAGATTGAAGAGGTGCCCGGTCCAAGCAAGCTGGCTCCGTGGACCGCTGCGCTTGCCATGCGAACCGTGCACCGCGCGCACGATCAATCCTTGGGATCAGGCCGATTCGTCATCCTGTTCGACCCGGACACGCAAGCCGGCTGGAACGGACAGTTCCGCCTTGTCGCTCAGCTTCGCGCCCAGATCGACCCCGAAA
Source organism: Pauljensenia sp. C0170B4 (assembly GCF_056590235.1). NCBI lineage: Bacteria > Bacillati > Actinomycetota > Actinomycetes > Actinomycetales > Actinomycetaceae > Pauljensenia > Pauljensenia sp. C0170B4. Next base: position 334,651 of record NZ_JBWPVS010000002.1, read on the forward strand.
TGGGTAACGACCCTATGATCGGTGAAGGCCTGTGGAACTGGGCGCACGACTGCCTCGAAGATGCGGGCGCTGGGTATCATGACATGACCGGCACCGTGACGCGGGAAGTTTCCGAATCTTTCGGGGGTCTCACGTTGCGCGGATCCACCTTGTACGTCGAACTGCGGGCCTCGTGGACTCCGTCGACTCCATATCTGGGCGAACACCTTGTAGCCTGGAATTCCCTGTTGTGCCACGTTGCCGGCGTTGAGTCAGATCAGTTTCTACATGAGGTTTTGAATACGGATGCTCGTTGATAATCCCGGCGGCCTGCCGCGCGGGAACACGGACGATCCCCCCACTGTCAGGCGTTTGCGCGACGGCGTTCCCTCAGTCATTGACACCACAGACGCCCTTGAGCGGGTTGCCGCTGAGTTGGGAGCCTCCAGCCAGCCGGTCGCCCTCGATGTGGAACGCGCCCATGGCTTCCGCTATACGACGAACGCCTACCTGGTGCAGATCCGGCGCGAAGATGTCGGAACGTACCTGATTGATACGCATGCGCTGCCTGACCTGTCAGCCCTGGCACCGGCACTGGATGCCACGTGGATCCTGCACGACGCCAGCCAGGATCTGACCAATCTGCGTGACCTGAACCTGCACACCACTGACCTGTTTGACACCGAAGTTGCGGCACGCCTCATCGGATTGCAACGTTTCGGTCTGGCAGCCGTGTGTGAACAGGTACTGGGATTTTCATTAGCCAAGGACCATCAGGCATCCGACTGGTCGGTGCGACCGCTGCCCACCGACTGGCTGCGCTATGCCGCACTGGACGTGGAATTTCTGACAGAACTGTACCGGCGGCTCTCGATCACGCTGCACGACATGGATCGCTGGGAGTGGGCACAGGAGGAATTCGCCCACGTGCTGCACGCCCCTGCTCCGACTCCGAAGACGCATCACTGGCGCGGTATCAAAGGCCTGGGCAAACTGCGCTCCCGTCGAGCGCTGGCCGTTGCCCGCGAACTGTGGCTCACGCGTGAAGAGATCGCCCGCGACAAAGACCTGGAACGCACGCGCGTTGTCCGCAATTCTGACCTGCTGAAAGCCGCTCAGCGTCCACCGACCAATCGTCGCCAGCTGCGCTCACTGGATTCTTTCCGCTCTCCCGTCACCCGTCCATATACGACGGACTTCCTCGATGCGATTGAACGCGCCAGGCGCATGCCAGAAGACCAGCTGCCGCCCAAACGCGTTACACATCCTGCCGGCACGATTCCGGAAGCGCGCCTGTGGCAGCGTCTCGACGAACACGCACATGAGCGTCTGCTCGCGGTTCGTGAAGCGGTCGCCGGTGTTGCCGAACAGCTCGGGCTGGCACCCGAAGTTGTCCTGGAGCCGCGCGTGCAGCGTTTCGTGTGCTGGGCTCCCCTCAAGCCGCTCACCCCCGAGGCGCTCGATCAGCGATTGGACGAGGGCGGCGCACGCGCCTGGCAGCGTGAGCTGGTATCTCAGTGTCTGTTCGACGCTTTGAGGTAGTCGCGCACGCTACGCACGATGCCGGCAGCGTCCAGGCCGATCTCGTGCTGAATGTGAGCGCGCGAGTCGTGCGCGAGGAACTCATCGGGAATCCCCATCGGAATCACCGGCACATCTGTGTCCTGCGACAATGCCCATCCGAAGCCTCCTCGCACGACGCCGTCTTCCACGGTGACAACCAGGTCATAGTCGCGGCTCATCGCCACCAGTTCATCGGGTACGGGCTGAATCCACGTCGGGGCAGCAACGCATACCGTCGCATCTGAGGCCAATTGCTTCGAGGCGTCAATCGCCTGGGCGACCATGGCGCCCAGGGCGACGATCAGGATTTTCGTTTCTCCGTCGCCTCCCTCGTGCACAATGTCGACCGGGCCGACGCTGCGCAGCGCAGGGATCGGCTGCGGCAGCGGGCCTTTCGGGTAACGCACCACGGTGGGAGCATCAGCAATGTCAATGGCGCGACGCAGCGCTGCCCGCAGAGTTTCCTCGTCACGAGGGGTCGCTATCTGCAGTCCCGGCACGATCGACAACAATGCGATATCCCACATGCCGTTGTGCGAGGGCCCATCCGCTCCGGTGATGCCGGCACGGTCAAGGATGAAGGTCACGCCCGCATGGTGCAGTGCCACGTCCATGAGGACCTGGTCGAACGCGCGGTTCAGGAACGTGGCGTACAACGCGACAACGGGGTGTGCACCCATGAAGGCCATTCCGGCTGCGCTGGTGACGGCATGCTGTTCAGAAATGCCGACGTCGATGACGCGGTCGGGGAATTCATCTGACAGCGGGCCCAGTCCCACCGGCAGTTTCATCGCTGCAGTAATGCCGACAACATCTTCACGTTCGCGGGCGATCTTCACGATTTCGTCGGCAAAGACGCTGGTCCACCCAAAGCGCGCGGGTTTGATCGGCAGGCCCGTTTCCGGGTGGATTTTGCCGACCGCATGGAAGCGGTCTGCGATGTCTTTTTCCGCCGGTCGGTATCCGCGCCCCTTCTGCGTGATGGCGTGGACAATGACGGCCTGGTGCAGGCTGCGCGCCCGCGTCAACGCGGTTTCCATCGCAACGATGTCATGCCCGTCGATCGGTCCCAAATACTTCAGCCCCAGATCCTCGAACATGACCTGTGGCGCCAACACGTCCTTGATTCCCACTTTCAGTCCGTGCAGCGCTTCGAAGGCAGCACGCCCAGGCTCCCCCATTCCCAGCAGTGTTTTCTTCGTCCATGACAAGGCGCGCTCATATTGCTCCGAGGTGCGCAGCGCATCCAGATGGTGCGCCATACCGCCAATGGTAGGAGCATAGGAGCGGCCATTGTCGTTCACCACGATGACGATGTTGCGGTGAGGTTGCTCAGCGATGTTGTTCAGTGCTTCCCATGCCATACCGCCGGTGAGCGCCCCGTCCCCGATGACTGCCACTGTCCAGGATGAATTCCCGGTGCGTGTCTTTTCGCGCGAAATGCCGTCAGCCCACGACAGTGCTGTCGAGGCGTGGGAATTTTCCACGATGTCGTGCTCTGATTCGGCGCGCGAGGGGTATCCGGACAGTCCCCCCGCCTCGCGCAGATGTGAAAAGTCTTTGCGCCCTGTCAGGAGCTTATGGACGTAGGCCTGGTGACCTGTGTCGAAGATTATTGAGTCGGTAGGTGAGTTGAAGATACGGTGCAGCGCAATCGTCAGCTCCACCACACCCAGGTTGGGTCCCATATGCCCGCCCGTACGTGACACGGACGCAATGAGGTAACGCCTGATTTCGTCAGCCAAGTCAACGGCCTGCGACGTGGTCAGATGCTGAACGTCGTCAGGCCCGTCGATATGCGACAAAATCGGCAACTCGTCGGCACTGTCTGGAAGAACCATAGTTACGAGTCTAATGGTCCTCTCAAAGTCCGTTGGTTCCAGCTAGGATTGATATACGCGACAGACGCGCATATCCGAGTTGACAGAGGTTGCACATGTCCCCCTCAGTGAAGTCGTACGGCCAGTGGGAATCCCCGATCACGGGCGAGTCATTCACGGCTCGATTCGTGACGCTTTCTCAAGTACGCATCGATGGCGCCGACACGTATTGGGTAGAAGGCCATCCTACCGATAATGGGCGCAACGTTCTATTACGACGTAACGGCATGGGTCAGACGATGGAGCTCCTGCCCATGATTGACGGTGTGCGCCTGCCCGATGTGCGCACCCGTGTCCACGGTTACGGTGGCCGCGCCTACGCCGTCCACGAGAACATCCTCGTTTTCTCCGACGGCTTTGATGACCGTGTCTACCTGTTCGACATGTCTGCACCCACCGTTGGCCTGACGGCACTGACCCCGATGGAAAAGAAGCGCTACGGCGACTTTGAGATTGACGAGGTTCGCTCCCTGGTCTACGCCGTATGTGAGGACCACACGGGACAGGGTGAACCGGTCAACACGATGGTGGCGATCCCTCTGGACGGCTCCGCGGCGCGCGATCCGAAGCCTATTCGCACCGTCTTTTCCGGCACCGACTTCTGCTCGGCACCCACGCTCTCCCCGGATGGGTCGAAGCTGGCGTGGCTGTCATGGAACCACCCGCACATGCCGTGGACTCAGTCCGTCCTGCACGTTGGCGCCCTCACGTTCGAGGGTGACATCGATACCCACGTCACGCTGGTGGACCGAGAAGGTGTCTGCGTCTATGAGCCTCGCTGGACTCTGCGCGGCGACCTGATCCACGTGGATGATTCCTCAGGATGGGCAAACCTGTACCGCACTGAAGGCTTCGAATGGCACGAGGACGAGGATGCCCACGCGTGGACGGATCGCCTGCGTACACGTGTCCTGCATCCCGGTCAGCGCGCGTTCTCACACCCCCACTGGGAACTGGGCCTGCACTCCTACGACAACCTGGATCATGAGCACCTGATCTGCTCCTGGTCGCAGGATCACACGTGGCACGTCGGCAGCGTGCGACTGGACAATGGCCTGCTGGAAGAATGGGAAACCGGATGGTGGCCCATCGGTAACGTCGCTTCCGACGAGGGGCGCGTCGTTTTCCTGGCCGACTCCCCTACGCACGCGCCAGCCATCGTCGAGATCACCGATTCGCACGCGCACGTGCTGCGCCCGTCCTCGGAAGCTGAGATCGCTGAGGAGATGATTTCAACTGCACAGACCGTGCGCTGGACGACCAGCGACGGCAATGAGGCAGACGGCTTCTACTACGCGCCGGTCAATCCCGACTTCACCGCACCTGACGGCGAACTTCCGCCACTGATCGTGTCCGCTCATGGCGGGCCGACCTCGTCAGCTCGCCCCGGCCTGTCCATTGCCCGACAGTTCTGGACGACTCGCGGCTTCGCATTCCTGGACGTGAATTATCGCGGATCCACCGGATCAGGACGCGAATACCGTGAGGCGCTCAACGGCCAGTGGGGCGTCATCGATGTCATGGACTGTGCTGACGGGGCGCGCTACCTGATTGATCAGGGCCTCGTTGATCCCGCACGAGTCGCGATTCGCGGCCATTCCGCCGGCGGTTTCACCGCCCTGTCAGCTCTGGCGACAACCGACGTGTTTACGGCTGGGACATCCTCCTCAGGTGTGTCTGACCTGCATCGCATGGCGCAGGAAACCCACAAATTTGAGTCCCACTACTTCTACACGCTTCTGGGCTCGGACAACTTGGACGATCCCGTGTGGACGGAGCGCTCTCCGATTTGCCACGTCCAGGACATTCACGCACCGCTCCTGCTTTTGCAGGGCACAGAGGACACGATCGTGCTGCCTTCACAGTCACGCAGCATTTACGATGCGCTTCGCGAACTGGATCGACCGGTCGCCCTCGTCGAATTCGATGGCGAAGGGCACTCGCTGCGTACTGCTGCCAGCATTGCGAAGGCCTGGGCGAGTGAGCTGGGTTTCTACGCGACAGTGTGGGGTTTTCACGCTGATGGTGCGGCTGAGATCAGCGTCACCACTCTATGAGCCGCGTGCGTAGAGCGATCAGTGCAATCGTCACTGATCACCGTTCAGCGTTCGCGGTAGTAGCCGGCATTGTCGGCGCAGTGGTGGGACTGGCAGCCGTCATCTTCAACTGGCTGATCGCCGTGTGGATGCGCGCCACCACCGGCGCTGCGGACTATTCGGTAACAGGCGGAGCACCCCACGGGTGGCCGGCGTGGACACACATCCTGATCATTGCCGTCCCCGTCGTGTCAGCACTCATGTATGGGCCGATGATCTGGCGATGGGCCCCCACGGCCAAAGGACACGGCATCCCTGAGGTCATGCTGGCGGTGCGCCGAAGGGGCGGCAAGATTCCTGGCCGCGTCGCGGTGGTCAAATTGGTCTCCTCCGCCCTGACAATCGGTGGCGGCGGGTCGGCTGGCCGTGAAGGCCCGATCGTTCAGGTCGGTGCGTCCCTGGGATCCACGATCGCATCGTGGGTGCGTCTTCCCACCACACGCGTCGTGGTGCTCGCCTCCTGCGGTGCTGCCGGCGGTATTGCCGCCACATTCCATGCTCCGCTGGCTGGTGCGATCTTTGCGCTCGAAGTGATTTTGGTGCGCTTTACCGCAGAGACATTCGGCTACGTCGTCATATCGTCTGTCATGGCATCGATCGTTGCCCGCGCACTTCAGGGGTCAGCGCCCCTGGTTGACCTGAACTACAGCGTGGACCTGGCTTCCTTGACTGACATAGGGTGGGCCGCCCTCGTCGGCCTGATTGCCGGCCTGTGCGGGCTGGCCTTTTCCAAATTGTTGTATGCGATGGAAGACTGGCTCGACTGGGGGTGGGAACGTCTCACGGCAGTTATCGCGTTTCCGCAGTGGTCTCGCGCAGCTCTCATGTCAGTCGTGCTGGGCATTGGCCTGTTTTTCTTCCCCGCCATGTACGGTTCGGGCTACCCGATCCAGCTCGAGGCTCTTCATGGCGCACTGCCCATCGCCACGCTGCTTGCGCTGGCTGTGGGTCGCATGATTTTCACGTCCTTCACGATCGGAATGGGCGGTTCGGGCGGCGTGTTCGCTCCGACGCTGTTCATTGGTGCAATGGTCGGCAGCGCGATCGGACATCTGATTGATCCGCTCACTGATTCGTCCATAGCGGTGTTCGGAGTAATCGGCATGGGTGCTGCCTTTGCTGGGGCTGCGCGTGCACCCATGACAGCGGTTCTGATCATCGTGGAGATGACGGACCAGTACTCGCTGATTCTTCCCATGATGCTGGCCGTCGTGATCGCAACAGGATGCTCACGGTTCCTGACACGCTCCACGATCTACACGGAAAAGCTGCGCAGGCGTGGCGATATCCTCGATGATCCCGTGTCCCACACTTTGCTGGGTGTCAACCCGGCCGGGGCGCTCATGCAGCCAGCTCCTGCCACTCTTAGCCCATCAGACACCATCATGCGCGCGGTGTCCCGCATGCGCGAAGCGCACGCCCAGGCACTCCCCGTGGTCGATGCGGACGGCGTGGTGTCCGGTGTTGTCAGCGCCCTGGATATTGCCTCCTGGCGTGAAGAAGGGGTCGAGCATGACACCGCGTTGGAAGCTCTGCCGTTGCGACATGTGTACGTGGTTGACACGGATCTGCCGTCCACGGTCATGCGCGTGCTGACATCCAGTGGCGTCGAGGGGATTCCCGTCTTGCATGACGACGGGCAGGGTGCGCCCGCCCACATGGTCGGCTGGATCAGCGGGCGCGACCTGGTTGACCGTATGTATCGCGATCAACGGCGGGCGCTCGACGCACGTATCGAATCCTCTTTCGGTTCGCGGTGGCGTGAGCGTCATCCTCGTCGTCGTAGCTAGCGGGTAGACTGCTCCTATGCCAGCGTGGGCCATTGTGATACCGATCGCGTTCCTCATCGCGTGTATCTGTGCTGCGTTGTGGCGTCATCATGTGGCACGTCTGCGTGCAACCACGCTTCCACTCACCCTGTACGCGCCGCTGGAACTGATCGCGTGCTACGGCGCGATGGTGCTGATTGGTGCGTGGGCTCTGTGGCGGGAACTCACCACTCAGCCACGCGTCGCGATCATCGCCGTGGCGCTGGGTTTGAGCGTGCTGGGACTGGCTCTGCTCATCGTTGAAGTTCCGCGCAGGCTCTATCTGACGCCCGATTACCTCGCTGTGCGATCCATGCGCGGCACGCGCACAGTTGAGCTGCTTGACATCGTGACGATTTCAATCCGCCCGGCACAGACTTCAACCTGTGTCACTGTGACGGATGTGCATGGTCGGCGCGTCACGTGGCATGCAACCGGCATGATGGATGAAACATTCGTCGCATACATGCGCGAACTGGAGCGCCGTATCCGCAATGGCCGCATCCCTCTGCTGCACCCCACCCGACATCGGCCGGTCAATCCGCTGACAGCGCACGCGTTGCAAGTCGTTGCCCGTGAAGCCGCGCACGACCCGAAGGTGCGTGAGCTTCTCACTCAGGCTTCAGTGTGCGTGGGCACCGACCCGGATCAGGCGCATATTCTCCTGCGCGATGCGGCCCGTGAGTGTGCGCGCTCGTGGCCACTCGATTCGGAGCTTGGCGCCACGATCGTCGCACTGTCTCACCGGTATCCGCCCGGACAGTAGAAGCCTCTACTGCTGGGCAAGCTGACGCAACACATACTGCAGAATGCCGCCATTACGGTAGTAGGCAGCCTCTCCAGGCGTGTCAATCCGCACGACCGCATCGAACTCGATGGGGTCCGCACCCTCGCGGGTGGCACTGACATGCACTGTCTTCGGGATCGACCCATCATTGAGCGCGTCAATGCCGGTGATATCGACTACTTCCGTACCGTCCAGACCCAGGGAATTACGATCTTCGCCTTCAGGGAACTGCAACGGCAGCACGCCCATGCCGATCAGGTTCGAACGGTGGATGCGTTCGAATGATTCGGTGATCACCGCGCGTACGCCCAGCAGCACTGTTCCCTTGGCTGCCCAGTCACGTGAGGAGCCTGATCCGTATTCCTTTCCGCCCAGAACCACCAGTGGCACACCTGCTTCGCTGTAGCTCATCGCCGCATCAAATACCGGCACGGTCGGCGCATCGTCCTTCGTGAAGTCGCGGGTAAATCCGCCCTCCACGCCGGGCACCATCTCGTTTCGGATACGAATATTTGCGAATGTGCCTCGGATCATGACTTCGTGATTACCGCGACGCGACCCGTAGGAGTTGAACTGCGAGCGTTCCACTCCCCGCTCAATCAGGTACTTGCCTGCCGGCGTATCCGGCTTGAAGGAGCCAGCCGGCGAAATGTGATCCGTTGTCACCGAATCGCCCAGCTTGAGCAGCACTCGCGCACCGTGAATATCCTCAACCGGAGCGGTCTCCAGAGTCATTCCGTCAAAGTACGGTGGTTTGCGCACGTAGGTGGAATCTTCGTCCCATTCAAACGTATCACCCTCGGGAGTATCGAGACCCTGCCAGCGGTGGTCACCAGCAAACACGTCCGCATAGTCCTGCTCGAACAGGGAGCGGTCGATACACGAGTTGATTGTGTCATCCACCTCTGCCGCATCAGGCCAGATGTCACGCAGGAACACGTCCTTGCCGTCCTGGTCCTGCCCCAGCGCTTCAGTCTCAAAATCGAAATCCATCGTACCGGCCAGCGCGTAGGCGATGACCAGCGGCGGGGATGCCAGGTAGTTCATCTTAACGTCGGGATTGATGCGACCTTCGAAGTTGCGATTACCCGACAGCACGGACACAACAGCCAGGTCATTGTCATTGACGGCCTTGCTGATTTCGTCCGGCAGCGGGCCGGAGTTGCCGATACACGTGGTGCACCCATAGCCCACCAGGTTGAACCCGAGTGCGTTGAGGTCCCCCCACAGTCCGGCCTTTTCGAAGTACCCTGTGACGACCTGTGAACCGGGGGCCAGTGAGGTTTTCACCCACGGCTTGGAGTGCAGTCCACGCTTAACTGCGTTGCGTGCCAGCAGACCGGCCGCGATCATGACCGCCGGGTTGGACGTGTTGGTACATGAAGTGATCGAGGCGATCGCCACGTCACCGTGATCCAGTTTCGTTTCCGTCCCGTCCGCCAACGTGACATCGACGATGTGGTGCGGTCGGTCGTCGATTGTCGAAGCGATACGTGGTTCGTCATCGTCTTCATGGTCGAGGGCGTCCGGATCGACCGGATCTGATGCAGGGAAGGTGGAAGCCAGTGCCTCATCGAGTTCTGAAGCGGAGTGCTGTTCGTGTTCGCTGACATAGTTCGGCAGCGTGGCGCGGAATGATTCCTTGGCGGCGCTCAGTTCGATGCGGTCCTGCGGACGCTTCGGGCCGGCAATGGAAGGCACCACTGTGGACAGGTCGAGTTCCAGGTACTCGGAGTATTCTGCCTCGCGCGAGGGGTCGTGCCACAGCCCCTGTTCCTTGGCGTACGCTTCGACCAGTTTGAGCGTTTCTTCGCTGCGTCCAGTCAGCCGCAGGTAGTCAACGGTGACGTCATCGATCGGGAAGATCGCGGCGGTTGAGCCGAATTCGGGCGACATGTTGCCGATGGTGGCTCGGTTTGCCAACGGCACAGCGGAGACACCCTGGCCGTAGAATTCAACGAACTTGCCGACCACGCCGTGTTCACGCAGCATCTGCGTGATGGTGAGGACGACGTCCGTCGCGGTCGCGCCGGAGGGGATCTCGCCGGAGAGTTTGAAACCGACGACGCGGGGGATCAGCATGGAAACTGGCTGGCCGAGCATGGCTGCCTCGGCTTCAATACCACCGACACCCCAGCCGAGCACGCCCAGACCGTTGACCATCGTGGTGTGGGAATCGGTGCCGACGCAGGTATCCGGGTAGGCGAGCGTGTCTTCGCCGTCCTGGCGTGTGAACACGGTGCGCGCGAGGTATTCGATGTTGACCTGGTGGACGATACCGGTGCCCGGTGGGACGACGCGGAAGTTTTCAAAGGCTCCCTGTCCCCAGCGCAGGAACTGGTAGCGCTCACGGTTGCGTTCGTATTCCTTGTCCTGGTTGGCTTCGAACGCCTCCGGCGTGCCGTACACGTCGATCTGCACGGAGTGGTCAATAACCATTTCCGCTGGCGCCAGCGGATTGATTTTCGAGGGGTCGCCGCCCAGCTCCTCCACTGCTTCACGCATGGTGGCCAGGTCGACGACGCAGGGAACGCCGGTGAAGTCCTGCATGACAACGCGCGCAGGGGTGAATTGGATTTCAGTGCTGGGTTGTGCTTTTGGGTCCCAGCTGGCCAGCGCCTTGATCTGGTCGGCGGTGATGTTGACACCGTCTTCGTTGCGCAGAAGGTTTTCAGCCAGGATCTTCAGTGAGTATGGAAGCCGGTCAAATCCGTCCACCGCATCGAGGCGGTAGATGGTGTACGTCGAATCATCCACTGTGAGCGTGGAGCGTGCATCGAAACTGCCTTGCAAAGCCATGTGATCCCCCTAATGTCTCGATATCAAGATATCAGAGGGCGGGGACGCTGCAAGGAGAACACGAAAATCACGCGCAGAGCACGCAGGAAATCGCAGTGTCGCGCGAAAAACCCGTCTGCGGCCACCGGGCCGAGAAACTCAGTCCTTCTCCAGCGCGGCGATAAATTCGACATGGTGAGTGTGCGGAAATAAGTCCCACGCTTCGAGGGAGGTCAGGCGGTATCCGCCCTCCGTCAAAGTCCGCAGGTCACGGGCACCTGCCGCCGGATCGCATGAAACGAGCACAATTCGCTCCGAACCAAGCGCGGCTACCGTCTGACATACCTCGTCGCCCGCACCCGAGCGTGGCGGATCCATCACCACGACATCGGCATGTGACTGCAGCTCGTTGGACAGATCGAGGATCCCCTGATGATCAACATCCCCGATGAACGTTTCAACATGTGCCGCTCCCCCGAGGTTCAGCGCGGCATCTTCCACGGCACCGTCGTCACCCTCGAGCGACACGACGCGTCCGAACGCGCCCGCAAGCGAGCGTGTGAATAATCCGGCCCCCGAATACAGTTCCATTGCCGCGCTGCCCTGGCCAGCCAGACGGCGTACAGCATCGGACAGGACCTGCGCACCGCGTACATGCGTCTGCCAGAAGCCCGAGGGGCGGACGTTGAACGGTTCGGGATCGGGCTCCACGACCCACCGCAACTTTTCGCGGTCCAGTGGCTTGCCCTGCCCGTCGTACGTTCCCGACGGCGTCACCACGGCGATGTCACCGCCCGTTGAGGCGACCGCTCGCACACGATCACGCGGCCCCCACGCGGTCAGCCACCGCGAATCGTTCCCGTCAAACAGGCCGATCTCGCATAGTGCGTCTACGGCCAGCGGCATTGACTCTAATGCAACGACCTGGTTCGACCGGTAGCGCGACATGCCCAGCCTACCGTCCTTGTCAGCCACCAGCTCGATGCGTGTTCGCCTGTGCAGCAGTAAGTCGTCCGGATCCTCATCGCCCGGGCACGCCTGCACGCGGACGCCTCCGATCGAGTCGACGGCTTGTGCCAGGCCCTCTCCCCCGACGCGCCGGATCTGTCCACGCAGCACGTCTTCCTTCCAGGTGCGCTGGGCTGCGGGACGCACATGACACAGTTCGGCTCCACCGATCTTTTCGCGAGCAGCCTGCGGCCATGCCGGCTCGACACGGTCAGGGCTTGCCTCGAGCACCTCGATTACATTGGCCCATGCAAGGCGCTTGCGGGTGGCACTCACACGTGCCACGACTTTCTCACCGGGCAGCCCGTGTCGCACGAAAACGACGCGACCGTCGTTGTCTCGGGCGACGCATGCTCCACCGTGTGCAGGTTCTCCCAGCGTGAGCGTCAATTCTTCGCGATTACGAGGCGGAGTCATGAGGACCTTTCTGACGTGAACGGAACGGGTCGTTAATCAGCTGGCGTTTGATTGGCTGCTCACCCTCCACCTGGCTGTCTTCCCCAAGTTTCCATGGTACAAGAGTGAGGACTACGCCCGGAATCCGCAGCAGTGCCTGACGCAACCTCAGTGCCGTCTGATTGTGCAGCACATTTTCCCACCAGTGCGACACGAGGAACTGCGGCACGTACACAACCACCATTTCGCGAGGTGACCGGCGTCGCTGGGAACGCACGTGCTGGACGATGACCTGCGTGATATCCCGGTAAGGTGCTGACAGAATCGTCAGCGGGATCGGCAGACCGGAGGCCCGCCACTGCCGGATGATCCGTTCTTCTTCAGCCTGGTCGGCAACCACACTCACCAGTTGCAGTGACGAGGGCGCCGTCGCGCGGGCAGTGGCAATTGCCCGCATCGTCACTCTGCTCATTGACGACACCAGCACTAACGCGTGCACGCGCGACGGAAGTGCGCGCCGAGTCGAGTAGTCCTCCACGCGCAGCTGCGTTGCAACGGTGTCGTAGTGATGGCGAATGGCACGTTGAGTCAGGAACACCAGCCCCATCAACAGCAATGTGATCCACGCACCGCGGGTAAATTTCGTCACGAGTACGACGATCAGCACCGTTCCCGTCAGCACGAATCCGATCATGTTGACCAGCCGCGAGCGCAGCAGGGAGGCCCGCGAGTCGGCGCGCTGAGGATTGCGCAGTTTCGCATTCCAGTGGCGGATCATGCCCACCTGGCTGAGCGTGAAAGAGATGAACACGCCGACGATGTAGAGCTGGATCAGGTGGGTAACCTGCGCATCAAACGCGATGATCAGGACGATTGCTGCGGCCGACAAGGCAACGATGCCGTTTGAGAATGTCAGCCGGTCTCCACGGCGGTACAGCTGACGCGGCAGGAACGAGTCGCGTGACAGTACCGAGGCCAAGGTTGGAAAACCGTTAAACGCCGTGTTGGCTGCCAGCACCAAAATCAATCCGGTCACAATCGTGATCAGGTAAAACAGGATCGATCCGTGTCCGAATACTGCTGAAGACAACTGGCCGATCACCGGGTCGAGCCTGACATCGCCTGCTGGCGCCCCGTTCAGACTCAGTTGTGTGGCCGGATCCTCCACGATTCTCACGCCGGTCGCCTTCGCCAATACGAGAATTGAAATCAGCATGGTGGCAGCGATCCCGCCGAGCATCGCGAGAGTTGTCGCCGCGTTGCGGGACTTGGGGCGCTGGAATGAGGGCACGCCGTTGGAGATCGCTTCGACTCCGGTCAGCGCTGCGCAGCCCGAGGAAAATGCGCGCATCACCAGCAGCGCTCCGCCCAGTCCGACCAGGCCCGATACGTGAGAGGCCTGCGGGACAAGGTCATACATTGCCGAGGGAGCCTGACCGAGGTGGCCTGTGACCAGTTTGACCATGCCGACCGCGATGAGAATACCAATTGAAGCCATGTAAATGTATGTCGGAATAGCGAAAGCTGAACCTGCCTCGCGCATACCGCGCAGATTCAACAGGCACAGCACGATGACAACGGCCACTGCGATCGGCACTTCCTGGCCTGCCAGCTGTGGGATTGCGGTGGTCACGTAGTGCGCCCCTGAGGAGATCGACACCGCCACCGTCAGCACGTAGTCCACCAGCAACGCCGATGCGACGACCAGTCCCCACGACGGTCCGAGGTTCTTGGTCACGACTTCATAGTCTCCGCCGCCTGACGGGTAGGCGTGTACGGTCTGGCGGTAGGACAGCACGACGACCAGCAGCACTACCGCCACTGCCAGCCCCACCCACACCGATTGGGTTACTGCAACTCCTCCGGCGATTGCCAGGGTAAGCAGAACTTCATCTGGCGCGTAAGCGACGGATGAAAGCGCATCAGATGCGAAGATCGGCAATGCGATCCGTTTGGGCAATAACTGGTGCCCCATGGCGTCTGAACGCATGGGTCGCCCAATCAGTACGCGCTTGGCGCGAGAAAAAGCCTCCAACACGATGGTCTAGCCTACTACCCTTTCGACAGGAAAACCGAGTACCTTTGAACCTGTGCATTTCGTAATTATGGGATGTGGCCGGGTCGGCGCGTCGATCGCCTCGACACTTGATGAACAGGGCCATTCAGTTGCCGTCATTGATATGAACGCTCAGGCTTTCAGACGCCTGTCATCCGACTTTTCCGGTCGGCGTGTGACAGGCGTCGGCATGGATCGCGATGCTCTGCGTCAGGCGGGCATCAAGGATGCGTACGCTTTCGCCGCGGTCTCCAATGGCGACAATTCAAACATCATTGCGGCCCGAGTAGCTCGCACGACTTTCCATGTTGAGCGCGTGGTCGCACGCATCTACGACCCCTCGCGAGCCGCAGTGTATGAGCGCTTGGGCATCCCCACGGTAGCAGCGGTTCGCCGCACGTCCGAGGCTGTTCTGCGCTGGATGATGCCGCCAAATGCGCACGTGACCTGGACGCACTCGACCGGCTTGGTGTCGCTCGTGAACGTTATCCCAGACCCGTCGTGGACCTCCGTTCCGCTGCCAGTCGTTGAGGAACTGACCGGCGAGCGACTCGCCTTTGTGTCTCGGTTGGGCGTGATCCAGCCTGCGCGCGTCGACCTCGTCGTTCAGGAACATGATGAGCTGATTTTCGCCGTGTCAGGCACAGATTCGCTTGCGCTGCGCAATGTGCTCACCTCTGCACCGAAATTGGAGAACTAGATGAAAATCGTGATTGCCGGTGCTGGCTCAGTGGGACGCTTCGTCGCCCTCGAACTTCTGGATCATGGCCACGAGGTCACCCTGATCGACCACAATCCTGACCAGATGCGTGTGGCAACTGTGGCTGATGCGGACTGGGTGCTGGCCGATGCGTGCTCACCGGACGTCCTCGCCGACGCGGGAGTGCGAGAAACCGACGTCCTGGTTGCCGCAACGGGCGACGACAAGGCGAACCTGGTGATCTCCCTGCTCGCGAAGACCGAGTTCGGCGTGCCGCGCGTGGTGGCCCGTATTAATCACCCGCGCAATGAATGGCTCTTCAACGAGGCGTGGGGTGTTGACGTGCCGGTGTCCACGCCGCGCATCATGACCGCCCTGGTTGAGGAAGCTGTTTCCGAGGGCGCTCCCATCCCGCTGTTTACGTTCAACAAGGCCAATGTTGCAATGTATGCGATTGTCCTTCCGGAGGATTCGCCCCTGGTGGGCGAGCGAATCGGTCAGGTTGACTTCCCTGCAGGAACGGTCTTGGCGGCGTTACTGCGCGACCAGATTCCTATGAATCCACAACCTGACGACGTGTTCGAGTCAGGCGATGAACTGTTGATGCTGGTGCCCGAAAAGCGCGGGAAACACTTGGAGCATTTGGGGACGCTGGTCAATGGCGTTGTGCCGGAGACCGGACAGGCTGATGCTCCAACCACCACAGCTTAATGTGAGGTACATCACTTTCATGGGCTGCTTGTGAGCCTGCGGATGGAACGCAGATGCCCGTGCCCACTGCCACAATCGAACACATGTTCGACATTGCGGTAAGTGCAGGAGATTGTGACACTCCTGAGGCCACGGCTCGTGAGCTGGTCAACGCTGCCCGCGACGCGGATCGTGCGGTGCGTGTGGCGCAGGCTCGGCGTGCCCAGATGGTTGTCCGCGCTGTTCTTGCCGTGAGTGAAGCTGTTGAAGGCGAACAGGACCTGGTGCAGCGAGCCGGTGAGGGCGTACCTCGAATTGCCGAATTCGCACACCTTGAGCTATCTGCTGCGTTAGGGCTGTCTCCTGCCAAAATGCTCGATGAAATGGGAGCCTTACTTGACCTGAGTTTTAGACTGCCGTGCCTGTGGCAGCAAGTTGTCGCTGCAGAAGTTCCCGTGTGGAAAGCGATGACGGTCGCTGAACGCACGACGCTGCTCAGTCAGGCTGACTGCCGTCAGATTGACTGCTTCCTCGGGGCTATTGCTGCCTGGTCTCAGGCGCGCATCTGTCGACATGTTGACAACCTCATCGCCCGTATAAATCCCGATGAATTCGACGCGCAATGCGCGCGAGCGCAGTCCACGCGCCGCGTTCAGATCACGCATGAAGAATCCAGTTCCATCGCCTATGTCGATGCCACACTCAGTGCGACTGACGCGATTGCACTGGACAATACGATCACGCGTTTAGCTGGATTGCTCGCAGATGCTGACGAACTCAGCATCGATGAACGACGCTCACAGGCGTTGGGTATCCTCGCAACGCCGCACTACGCGGCCAGGCTTCTGGACGAAGGATCCGCTTCGCGCTCACTCCAGCCTGCTGCCACTGTGATCGTCCACGTTGATGACTCCCCCGTCGCGCAGATTGACGGGCACGGCAGTGTCGGGCTGAAACAGCTGCGGCAGATGTTTGCTCACTCTCGCGTCACGATCCGGCCCGTTCTTGATCCGCGGGCTCTCACGCCGATTGATCGCCATGATCCGTCTGGCGATATGCGACTGGCGCTCCAGACGCGCGAACCCTATGAAGTCTTCCCGTATTCGAATGTTCGCTCGCGAAGCTGCGATATCGACCATACCCAGGCGTTCGATCCAGATGGGCTATCCGGGCAGACGCGCCTTGACAACCTCGGTCCACTCTCGCGAAGCGTTCACCGCGCGAAAACACACGCCCACTGGAGGCTTGAGCAGGTCGCTACGGGGGTTTATGAGTGGCACTCACCTCTGGGGTTCATCTACACCGTTGTCAACGGTCGAACGTTCTTCCACCGACGCGAGTGAGACGAAGGGCCTCAGCGTCATCCACGTAATCCAACATGCCACGGCGAACAGCGGCAATCCAAGTACGAGTTTCGCGACCCCCAGTCCAGCAATCTGGCCTACCCACCACAGTGGCACCTGCACTGCGAAGCGAATGAAGAACAGTGCGAACCACACCCACGTGAGCGTGGTGCATACACGGCGCGGCACTGCGCCTTTTTCCCAGAACATGTTCAACACAAGTTCGACCGCAGGACGCCGGAGCACGATCGACACGAGCAACGCCACACTCAGAACCGCTGCCGTGACGATACCCACGATGAAGAAATCCTGCCCTCGACCGGAGAACACCACCCACACGCACGACAGTGCAACGCCGATGGCACCCGACAGTGCCTGGGTGATCTGCTGACCGGACACCAGGCGTGCAACGACGAAGAGGCCCGCGAGAATACCGGAGGCGATCAGCGGCCACGTCAGTTCGTGGGTCGCGATATACGTCGCGACAAAAACGATGATCGGAGCGACCGATTCAACGATACCCCGCCAGCCGCCCAACGCCGACCAGACAGAAAATTCCTCGTCCTGAAGCGAATCAACAACTCTCACGAATGTTCTCCAGCCAACAGGCGGTACAGCGGGTCAGAAATCACGTAGATTCCGTGATCAACACCTACAGTTCCTTCGATTTCCACGTGGTGCCCCACGCGCAGGCCAGGGATCTCACACCGCCCCAGCCACCTGATCACGATTGAACCGGTCCCGTCGTACAACGTCGCATCGAGCTGATCAGGACCCTCCTGCGGATACAGCGTCACCGATCTCAGAACACCCGAAATAACCACCTTTTCACGCGGACGCACGTCCTTGATCGGCACAGTGCCTCGCGAACGCTGAGAGCGCTGCTCATCATCGGCCTCAGTCGCTTCAGGGGTCGAAAAACGCCACGCGTCGCTCAATCTCTGCCACCACGAGCGCTTCGGGAAAACCTCGTTCGGGTCACTCATTGCGGCACAATCGGCGCTTGAACGGCATTGTCAGGAACATGCATCGGCAGCAGGTCAAGGCGCGCGCGGGGACGGTCGTCACGCTCAACCACGAGGCGATCAATCACCTTCTCAATTCCTTCGCCCGCTTCGCTTGACTGAGCTGCAGGCCCCAACACATCAATGCGCGCAAACCAGCGCGGACCCTCACGGCCAATGATGCGCATCCGTGACGTCGCTTTTGAGCCATCCGGCAAGGTCACCGGCATGTCAGCCAGCAGCTCGGCGCCATAGCGCGTCTCAGCGTCCTCCACGCTGGCGCCGTTGGATGTCAGCGATTCACGAATCTCTTCGCGCACCTCGTCCCACACTCCACCGGAACGCGGGGCGGCGGCGATTGAAATCTGCAGGCCCGAATTGCCCAGCACGATCAACACGCGCAACACGGTGCGCTTGTCGTCAGCCAGCTGCGTGCGCAGCTGCATGCCCTTGATCGCCGGAATCTTCAGCGCACCCAGGTCGACATACCCTTGGGAGACGTCCACATCCTCAGCTGAACGCGGACCTGGCTCATCCCAGATCTCCGCGTCATCACCGGCCTGCCGCTTGTCCTGTGACTCGTCGTGTGCGTGCTGTTCGACCTGCTCTTCATCATCGCGACGTCGACGTTTCAACCAGCCCATAGCTACCCAGCACACTCCGTGCACACAGGCTGACCGTTGTCATCAACATAAGCCAGCTGCGATGCGTGATGGACCAGGAAGCAGCTCGTACACGTGAACTCATCATCCTGGCGAGGAACCACATGCACAGTCAGTTCTTCTTTCGACAGGTCGGCGCCCGGCAGCTCAAAATTCTCCGCCGCCTCGTTTTCGTCCTCGTCTACCTCATTCGAACCGGCGTCCTTGCGGCGAGCCTTCAATTCTTCGATGGAATCTTCCGCCACATCGTCGTCGTTTTTACGTGGGGCATCGTAGTCAGTTGCCACGGTTCCTCCTCCTCGCACAGCCTGCGGGTCAAATCTTGCTCAGCGCAGGGATAGTAACACTCATTGCGCTTCTGCGCATTATGGCGTCCATACTGACACTGTTTTATTCCGATCGTTTACTAGACACGCGCGCCAAGCGCCACCGATCTTCACTCTTCTTTGAGACGATTTCAATCAGATGTATTCGGGAGGTTTTCATGATCGATCTTGAGCTGCTCGGTGTCGGCAGTGACAATGAATCGCTGATTTTCACCGACGCAGACGGTGAACGTTACCGCGTGGCAGTCACTGACGAATTGCGCGCGTCAGTTCGCCGTGGACGCCCCCGAGTTGAACCCATCCAATCCAGGGCTCTGCGTCCGCGTGACATTCAGGCACTCCTGCGCTCAGGCATGTCAGCATCAGAAATCGCCGCTGAATACGATACGGATATCGCGCTGATTGAGCGTTTCGAAGCACCGATCGACGCAGAAAAAGCGTGGGCCATTCAGCGTGCACGCGAATCGCATGTGGGTGGCGAAAAGGATTCACCTCTGATGGGTGACCTCGTTGTCGACCGCTTGGCGGCTCGCGGAGTGGATCCCGAATCAATCATCTGGTCAGCCAGGCGTGAGCAGGACGGCCCGTGGGAAGTCTTCGTGACGTTCATTCAGGGCGCAGCCGAACACGCCGCACATTGGCGCATGGATCATTCCGAATCCAGCGCGGAAGCAATCGATCAGGAAGCCCGGTGGCTCACCGAGAACGCCACTCCATCTTCCCCTGTCTCTGCTGTCTTCACTCCCCTGCATCCCGAAGATGACAACGAGCCGGCTCCCACGCCGGTCAATGACGAGCTGCTCGACCAGCTCAACGCTCAGCGCGGCAAGCGTCAGGAAATTGTGATCGACGGTGAAGGTGACGACACTGAGGATCCAGATGAGCGCGTCCAGCGCGATTCACTGTCAGCGCGCATTTACTCCCTGGCTCGCTCACGCACGCACACGACAGAACCTGAACCGATGGAGACCGGAGTGATCGACCCCCACGATGATGACATCGTGACCGAAACACCCGACGAAGAGGCACCCTCGACGGCGCCGGGGACCTCCCGGGATCTGTGGAGTTCCGTGATGGCAACGCCCACCGCCGAACAGCCCGACGAGCCGCAAACCTCGGCGCTTCCCGGCATGGAAGACCTTGAGCCAAAGGCTGAAGCACCAAAGAAAAACACGCGTCGCCGCTCGGTACCCAGTTGGGATGAGATCGTTTTCGGCTCGAAATCCTAAGCGAGCCGCACGACCGGCACCATCATTTCAGCCTCGGTCATTGACCCATGCACCCCGATCAGCGCCATTGCGCCCTCACTTTGCACACGAGAATCCACAATGCCGTACCTGCCGCGCGACATCACCATCGCATCACCGACAACCTGCACGCCTGGCCCCTCACCTATCACGCCTGGTAACGCGTCCGCCGGCACGATCCAGGCACGCTCACCCAGATATTCCTCCCACCGGGCGAGGACTTCCGCGGCTCGACCCGGCTGCGCGTGCAGGTGAACCGAGCGTGTTTCACCCGCGATCAGCTCGACCCCCT
Source organism: Pauljensenia sp. C0170B4 (assembly GCF_056590235.1). NCBI lineage: Bacteria > Bacillati > Actinomycetota > Actinomycetes > Actinomycetales > Actinomycetaceae > Pauljensenia > Pauljensenia sp. C0170B4. The sequence goes on from NZ_JBWPVS010000002.1 coordinate 355,266, forward strand.
CGCGCAATTCAGGCGTGTGCGCCACGTCGATCAGATCATCGGGGTGCACATCCACCATTCCGTGATCAGCGGTGAGCATCACGGCGATTCGATCGGCCGAACGCATATGAGAAATGCGCGTCAGCAGATGCCCGATACCCGCATCGAACTCTTCAAGCGCGCGGCGCCACTGCTCGGAATTGACGCCATGCCTGTGGCCCTCGTGGTCGATATCTGACCAGTAGAAATAGACGATGCGGGTGCCTGCCTGCAGTTCGCACATTGCAGCGTCAATGCGCTCCTGCATCGATACCGCGCCCACATGACGCGCCCCGCGCAACGCGGCCAGAGTCAGACCTGAGCCGGCAAAGCTCGGAGGTGAAATCACAGCTGAGGACACTGAGCGATCTGCCAGGCGCTCGAAATGGGTGGGTACTTCCTGCCAGACTGTCGGATCCGGTCCGTTCTCGAAGGCCAGCAGATTCATTGCCCTGCCCCGATACGCCACCGAGTATCCCACCATACGCGTGGCGCCAGGGGGCGCTCCCGTCGCGAATGAGGTGATCGCTGCGGCTGTTGTCGAGGGAACAGTGGTGAAAGCCTGCTCGATCTCATCGCGGTATCCGCGCAGCACGCTCGCATGGCCGAAGTGATCCGCCAGCGGCACCGCCCCCAGACCATCAGCCAGGATCACCACCATCTGCTCATACGACCGTCCCACACCGTCGATCCACCGGCCCAAGACGTCAGTGATGCGCAGATCGCTCGGACCAGGCAGGTGCGGGTCGCCCTCGTTAATGCGCATGATTCCCCTTGATGACCTGGAGCGTCGCGTCGACGAATCGTTCAGCATTGGCGAGGGCGGCCTCGCCATCAGCGGCGGCCGAAAAACGCATCGAGAAATCCTCCGGGAAGGTGTGGACGGTGAAGCCGTGGTCAGCGGTGCACTGCGGGTCATCGCACTGGTTGAGCTCCACTTCACCGCGACGCTGACTGCCGCAGTTGATCGCCATGGTCAGCTCGCTCAGCTGACTGCCGCCATCATGGATCGCGTCGGTTACAACCTCAGTGAGTGAAGCTCCGTGGATGCGAGTGGTCGGGGTGATGATCGTGTTCGTCATGGCGCCACCCCGGTCCAGTTCGTCAACGTGGATCTGGATCAACGTGGTCGGTGTCAGAACGGCAACCGTGAGGTGGCGGAACATGCTGGAACGGTCAAACGCCGCCTCCAGCTGAGACACCATAGCCAGCGGTTCTTCGTCGCCGAGAATGCGATCCAAGGCGCGTATCACGAGGGACGGATAGAAGCCGTGCTGCCGGATTGAAGCGTGTGTGTCCATTCTCCAATTGTGCCTTGTTGCGGCGTGGGAAGCGTCTTTCCACAGGTGGTTCGCGGCACAATGCGAACATGCGACGCACGACCACGCCTCGTTTGGAGGACTTTGAAGAATCCATCTCTGAGATTGATGTCTCCGAAGAAATGCGGGGGTCGTTCCTCGAATACGCGTACTCGGTGATCTATGCGCGCGCACTGCCTGATGCCCGTGACGGACTCAAGCCCGTCCAGCGACGCATTCTGTACCAGATGGAACAGATGGGACTGCGGCCCGACAAGGGCCATGTCAAGTCTCAGCGCGTTGTGGGTGAAGTGATGGGTAAGCTCCACCCGCACGGAGATTCCGCTATCTACGACGCGCTGGTGCGTCTGGCGCAGTCGTTTAACCTGCGGGTTCCCCTCGTCGATGGTCACGGTAACTTCGGTTCACTCGATGACGGGCCGGCAGCCCCTCGATACACCGAAGCACGCCTGGCTCCTGCCGCGCTGGATCTGACGGCAGGCCTGGACGAGGACACCGTTGACTTCGTTCCCAACTATGACAACCAGTTCATGCAGCCGGACGTATTGCCCGCCGGTTTCCCACAGCTGCTTGTCAATGGCTCGTCCGGCATTGCCGTCGGCATGGCGACCAACATTGCACCGCACAATCTGGGTGAAGCTATTGCCGCGTGCATCTACCTGCTCGACAATCCGGATGCCACCGTCGATGACCTGATGCGCTACGTGCCCGGACCGGACTTGCCTGAAGGCGGCGTCATCGTAGGGTTGGACGGAATCCGCGAAGCCTACGAGACCGGTCGCGGATCTTTTAAGACCCGCGCGAAAGTGTCGATTGAACGTGTCACTGCCCGCAAGCGCGGACTGGTGATCACGGAGCTGCCCTACATGGTCGGCCCTGAACGTGTCATGGAGAAAATCAAGGACAGCGTTTCCTCTGGCAAACTCAAGGGAATTTCCGCGGTTCAAAACCTCACGGATCGTCACCACGGCTTGCGTCTGGTCGTTGAAATCAAAAATGGTTTCAACCCCGAGGCCGTCCTCATGCAACTGTACAAGCGCACGCCCCTGGAGGAATCGTTCGCTGTCAACGCCGTCGCGCTGGTACACGGGCAGCCTCAGACAATGTCGCTCAAGGCAATGCTGCAGGTCTTTATCGACCATCGCATCGAGGTCACCACGCGTCGCAGCCGCTTCCGCGTGGACAAATGGCAAGAGCGCCTGCACCTGGTTGAAGGCCTGCTGATCGCGATCGCCGATATTGATGACGTTATCGCCATTATCCGTTCATCCGACGACGTCGACTCAGCGCGCCAGCGCCTCATGATGGCCTTTGATCTGAGTGAAGCGCAGGCCAATTACATTCTGGAATTGCGCCTGCGACGCCTGACGAAATTCTCGCGCATCGAACTGGAAGCTGAGCGTGATGACTTGCGCGCGAAAATCGCTGAACTCGAAGAAGTCCTCGGCTCCGATGAGCTGCTGCGCGACATGGTCAAATCAGATCTGCAGGAAGTGTCCGCCCGCCTGAGCACTCCTCGGCGCACATTACTGCTCGCATCGGCCGGCGAGGGCGACACCGTTTTGGCTGCATCTGCTCCGCAGAGTGGATCATCATCTGCCCCTGCTCTTGAGATACCGGACGAGCCGTGCGTGGTGGTGCTGACGGCAACTGGCGGACTGGCCCGGGTGGAGGGCGGTGACGTGCTCGAACGCGGCGCGCGTGCCAGTTTCGATGGCTGGAAGATGCAGATCCCGACGACCACCCGCTCACAGGTGGCCGTGGTGATGAGCGATGGTGTTGCGCACCGCATCGATGTCGTGGACTTGCCCGGACTGCCGCGCTTTGACACCGGCTTGTCCTTCGCTGCGGCAACACCTGCCGGACTGCTTGTGCACTCTGAGGAAACGCCCGTTGGGTTGATCGATCCGACCGGCGACGCAATCATGGCGATGGGCACGGCGCACGGCGTGGTCAAGCGTCTGCGCCCTGACGTGCTGCAACGCGATTCGTGGGAGGTTATTTCGCTGGACGAGGGCGACCACCTGGTTGGCTTCGATGTGTGCGACGACTCAGACGAAATCGCATTCGTCACCTCAGATGCTCACTTGCTGCGCATCGATGCGTCGAAGGTACGTCCGCAGGGACGAACCGGCGGTGGTGTTGCTGGCATCAAGCTGGCAGCAGATGCCGAGGTGATCGGCTTATGGGTCGTTGCTGATCCGAGTGAAGCGTGCGTGGTCACGGTTGCGGGAGCTGAAGGCGCACTGCCCGGCACCGGTCAGACAACCGTCAAGGTCAGCCCCTTTGAGGTCTTCCCGATGAAGGGCCGCGGCACGCAAGGCGTTCGCGCGCACCGTTTCCTGCGTGGAGAAGCACGCCTGGACACTGCGTGGGTCGGGCCTCGCCCGCCTCGGGCAGCTTCAGCGAACGGTCAGCCCACGGACCTACCCGAGCTTGATGAGCGTCGCGACGGCTCCGGCCAGCCCATCAAGCACGCGATCGCAACAATCGGTTAGACATCCAAGGCGTACAGCCGAGATTCGCCCACCACGTGAAAACCAAGCCCGTCGTAGACGGCCAGTGCTCCTGAGTGGTTAGCCGATCCCAGTCCGGCTCCCGTCTTATCCATGTCGTCGTCTTTTTGCGCACGCATGGAGGCAATGATCAACGCCTCGACAACGCCGGCATTACGCCACTTTTCGAGCACTCCCATCTGGTCGATGTACCCTTCTGACCATCCCAGTGCCGCCCAGTCCTGTTCGTAGCGCGAGGCCAACAGGAAACCCGCCACCTGCGGGCGGTCACCTGAACGGTCGAGGGCGACAAACGACCACTGCGGCGCGAACGCGGTGCGCCCCATCAGCCACTGCTCCATTGACTGAGGGGGCCTCCCCCATTCCTGGTCAGCCAGACGGTTAGCGGCACGGCGAACCGGGTCCTCCCACATGTCATCCCACGGGGCGACCTGCAGGTAGGCGTTCAACTCCGGCATCTGCGGCACTGATTCCAAATCTGCGCGCAGTTCAAAATACGTGTTCGACCAGTGGTAGTCGAGTTCACGCAGGTGTTCCTCGAGTTCCTCGTGCCCCATATCCACGTGCGTCACGATACGACCGATGACATCACTGTCAGGCGTGTCCATGCCGGTTTCGACGTGCGGAACATGAACTCCCACGGGTTCATCGTCCGGTAATTCCTTGCGCTCCGCGAGGACACGGAGTATCTCGGTCGAGGTGCGGGTTTGCCATTCGATGAGCGAGCGGCCAATGCCTCGGCGGCGAAAATCCGGGTGAACGCCGCCCTGGCACACGCACTCAGGCACACCCACGAAACGCGTGGTGATAATCGAGAATGCGACATACGTGCCTGTCTCATTGAGCTCGCCAATGACGCCACGCCACTTGGACATGTTGGACAGCAACTCGACAATTTCGTCGAGGCTTGTGCGGTATGGAGGATCGTCGACACGCTCAATGCATGCAATCAGATCGGCCAGTGCGACAGCATGATCAGGCGTGAGAGCTCTCCATGTCACGATGTCCGAGTCGCGCTCAACCACTGCTGCCTCCTTCTGATCTAGTGCTCAATCGCATACACAACTTCCGCTCGCTCGTCCACGAACCCGTAATGCTCGTAGATCTCGTGAGCATGTGACGCGTTGTGTGTGTCCACATCCAGACCGAAACGCGTCATCCCCGCGCGGGACGCCGCCACGATCGCGGTGCGCAGCAGCAAGCCCGCCAAACCGTGCCCGCGGTGATCCGGGTTGACCCCTAACAGTGTCGCATACGCTTCCTTGCGTCCCTCCAGGACCCATCTCAGATCAGGCCTGCCAACAGTCAGATAGCCTGCAAGTTCACCGGAAGGGGAAAGCGCCAGGCATGACCATGATGGAACCAGTTCATCCATTGCCTCGTTCCACCACTGCTCGCGAAAATGCGGCCAGAAGTGAGCGGTAAAGACATCCATGTGGAGCGCTTTGACCTGTTCGGTCGGCACCGAGCCCCACGGAACAATCGTGTAGCCGTCGCGCGGGGTGGGCAGCTGCTCGGAGCCTTCAAGCTCGCGGTACATAAGCTGGAATGTGCGGCAGGCGTAATAGCCTGCGGCGATGTAGAGCCTACGGCGATCCGTCATATGCGAATCGACACCGTTGGCGATGTAGGCGGGCGCATCCGAATCGGCCCCGAAGTGTTCGACCAGCATCTGGCGGGCACGTGCGTCCTGCCAGTACAACAGTGAGCGGCCGATGCCTCGCCCTCGCCAATGCGGATGAACGAACGCGTTGACGATGGCTGTGGCCACGCCGTCGAGGTTACCCATGACACGAACAGATGCAATGGCAACAATCGTGCGCTGCGCATCCAATCCGACGATGACGTCCAGCCAGTCGGTTTCCGTGCAGCCGGCGATCATATCCGCAACGTCGCGAAGCGACGTGCGGTGGATGGCATGGTCATGATCTTCGATTTCGAGGATCAGTCGATACACGGCGGGACCGTCCTGAGGAAGAATCGAACGCCATCGAAGTCCCAAGTGAGGACCCGGGTAAGAAGCCTGTGCAGGTGGACAGACTCGATCAGCCAAACCAGTCATATCTCTACTTTACCGAGACTTCAGTCCTATTCAGAATCGGATGAGCTGGCTCACGCGTCAATTCGCTCACGATCAACCTGATGTGCACCCTCGACGATGAAGTCACGCCGCGGGGCAACCACCGACCCCATGAGCAATTCGAACACGTCCTCAGCTTCACGCAATGCCTCTTCGTCGGCCAGCGTGACACGTCGAAGGGAACGGTGACGCGGATCCATCGTGGTTTCAGCCAACTGGTCAGCATCCATCTCGCCCAGGCCCTTGTAACGCTGAATAGGTTCCTTCCATGTGCGCCGCACTTTCCTGAGCTCACGCAGTGTGCTGTGCAGTTCCTCTTCGGAATAGGTGTACACGTAATCTCGTGGCTTCTTGCCGTGTGCGGGCAGCTCGATGCGATGCAGCGGCGGCACGGCCGCGTACACTCGCCCGCTTTCCACCATCGGACGCATGTAGCGGAAAAAGAGCGTCAGGAGCAGCGTGCGGATGTGCGCGCCATCGACGTCCGCATCCGTCATGAGGATGACTTTGCCGTACCGTGCCTGGTCAATGTCGAATGTGCGGCCGGAGCCAGCACCGATGACCTGGATAATGTTCGCGCATTCAGCATTGGAGAGCATCTCAGCAGTCGATGCTTTCTGCGTGTTGAGGATCTTGCCACGAATGGGGAACAGTGCCTGGAAGCGTGAATCTCGCGCCGCTTTCGCGGTGCCCAGTGCCGAGTCGCCCTCGACGATGAACAGCTCGCAGTGCTCGACATCTTCGGAGCGGCAGTCTGCCAGCTTGGCAGGCAGGGACGATGTTTCAAGAGCGTTCTTGCGCCGCGAAATTTCCTTGTGAACACGCGCCGACACGCGCGCCTTCATCTCACCCACGACTTTCTCAGCCAGAGCCTGCACCTGTTGCTTCACGTCGCGCTTACTGGATTTCAACGTGGATTCCAGAGCGTCGGTCACCACGCGGTTGACGACGGTGCGGATCTGCGGAGTACCCAAAACTTCCTTGGTCTGGCCTTCAAATTGCGGCTCGGGGAATCGCACAGTCACCACAGCGGACAGCCCCGCCATGACATCGTCCTTCTCCAGGCGACCGTCCTTGGCCGTCACTTTCAGGCGGCGCGCGTTCTTCTCAACGTGGGCGCGCATCACTTTCAACAGTGCCTGGTCGAAACCGGCCAGATGAGTGCCGCCTTTCGGTGTGGCAATAATGTTGACGAAAGACTGCACCTGAGTGTCGTAGCCAATTCCCCACCTCAATGCGCAATCCACCTGGCAGGTGCGCTCCACTTCGACAGGTGCGAGGTGTCCGGTGTCAGGATCGAGTTGCTGGACGGTTTCGTTATAGGTTCCCTCGCCGGTGACATGCCACGTTGCAGTGACAGGCCCATCGGTGGAAAGCCAGTCAACGAAGTCAACGACGCCGCCGTCAAAACGGAATTCTTCGTGCAGCGGTTCGCCGTCCTCGTTAGTGGTGCGCTCATCCCAGCAGGCGATCGTCAGGCCGGGAACGAGGAACGCGGTCTGGCGTGCGCGGGCAATCAGGTTGTCCCACGAAAAGCCTTCAGAGGAAGGAAAGATCTGAAAATCTGCCCAGAAACGCACGCGCGTGCCTGTCACACCGCGCTTGACTTTAGCGACAGTTTGCAGGCGCGAGGATTGCGTATAGGGGCTGAACGGTGAGTTCGGGGTGCGCTGGCGCGAATCATCAAACTCCCCTGGCTCGCCGCGTCTGAAGCACATCTGATAGGTCTTCGAGGAGCGGTCGACCTGCACATCCATACGTGCGGATAAGGCGTTGACGACAGATGCGCCCACGCCGTGCAAACCGCCGGACGAGGCGTAGGAGCCGCCGCCGAACTTACCGCCTGCGTGCAGCTTCGTGTACACCACTTCCACGCCGGACAAGCCAACTGACGGAACCGTGTCGACAGGGACGCCTCGACCATTGTCGTGGACGGATGCGGAATGATCCGGGTGCAAGCGCACTTCGATGCGGTCACAGTACCCTTCAAGCGCTTCATCGACTGCGTTATCGATGATTTCCCACAGGCAGTGCATCAACCCCCTGTGATCGGTGGATCCGATATACATGCCGGGGCGTTTGCGCACAGCTTCCAGTCCCTCCAGGACTGACAGGTGCCGTGCGGAATAGGTTGAAGCGTCTGAACTCACCACCCTATTTTAGGGTGCAGCACCGCAAGCTCCTGGATTGCACCGCCGAGATTGTGCCACTGGCGAAAGAAGATGCACGGCGAGCGACCGGTGTGCTGTGATGGAACCATGAACGCAGCGACACTGACACGACCAGACACGACGGAACCGACATTGCGCGCAGTAGACCGATGCGACGCATGCGGCGCCCGTGCATGGGTGCGCGTCACTATGGCCTCAGGGCCACTCCTGTTCTGCGCACACCACGCTCGCCTTCACATGGACGCCCTGCGGGATTCCGCACTGCGCATCGACGACGAGCGCCACCTGATGGATCAGTCCTGACGCTGCTTGACCTTCTTCGCACCGTAGAAACATCCGATACCGGTAATCGCCAGCAACGGTGCCACGATGAAGTTGGTGATCTGAAGGAACATGAACCCAACGTAGCTTGAATAGGCCACTCCAAGGGTTGCCACCATGTAGACCCCGGTTGTCGTCCAGGGAAGCATGGGCTCAATAAATGTCCCATAGTCCTCAATTGAACGCGACAGGACTTTTCGTGGAATTCCAGCCTCGTCGTATTTCGTTCCGAATGCATTACCGACAATAAAGGCCGTTGCATATTGGTTGGATGAGAAGCCGTTGATGAAAGCTGACGACAACAGTGACGCGATGATGACTCCAGATCGGCTTCGGATTCCTTTAAAGGCCTTGTGAACAACGGTTTCCATTGCATTGATAACGTCCATGGAACCAATGAACATAAATACGCTCAACGTGATAAGCACGGCAGATGCCATCGAGTACAAGCCGCCACGTTCAACGATTGCAAGTGCTTGCTCAGTCAGGTTTGTCCCGCCGTCCGCAAGCATGGTGCCTTCGAAACCTTTCATCAGTGTCTTGATGACGCTTGTGAATGACACTTTCTGAACGAACAGAGCGATCGGCACAGCGGACGCGATGGAGAACAGAAGCGTCGGGAGGGGTGGCTTGCGCCAGATTGCGCCCCCGATAATCACAAGGATGGGTATCAAAGCAAGGACGTTAAACGAAAATGATTCGGCCAGAGATTGGGCGACTGGTCCTGTCAGTTCGTCAATGTTGGCATCCTGACTTGCTGGCTGAACAAGGCCCAGGACACCGTAGAGCACGGCGGCAACGATGTATGACGGCCCTGTCGTATTCAGCATTGATCGGACGTGGTCATACACCGGTATGCCCGCGCCCATCGCTGCCATGTTCGTCGTATCCGACAGCGGCGACATCTTGTCACCGAAATAGGCTCCGCCAATGATTGCGGCTGCCAGAGGGCCCAGGTTTGCACCTGTGGCAACGCCGACGCTCATGACCACCACGCCAATTGTGCCGACTGACCCCCACGAAGTACCTGTTGCCAGTGAGAACACGGAGGTGATCAGGAATGCGACCAGATAGATCCACGTGGGATTAATGATGAGCATCCCGTAATACACCAGCATCGGGATGGTGCCGGATGCTGTCCACGATCCAATCAGGACGCCGATCGCCATCAACATCCAGATTGCCGGCAGGGCCGTACGGGTGCGTTCGGCCATCGCAGGAATAATGTCATCGAATGTATAACCCAAATAGAAAAGCAGGCACCACATGCACAGAGCGCCGCTCAAGAACGTGAATTCAAGTGGCCATGAATCCAAATCAAAGACCAATGGGCCAATGACCATTCCCCATAAAATCAGTACGACTAGGAGAATAATCGGTGCCAATGCATGCCAGAATTTCAGGGGCCGTTTGCGTTTCGGGGATATAGGGGTACTCATTCTTACTCCTTAGGGCACGCGACATTTACGCGTAAAATATACGAATTACCCCCGGACACTCATGAGCTCCACTCTCCGGCGCGCTGCATTTCAACGTGCTGCCATGAATGGAAATGTCGAGTTTTTGACCGCTTGTGTCGTCTTCGACTTTTAGAATCGAGCGTCCTAAAGGCATCAATATCGTAACTGACTCCCCTGCCCGATACAAATCAGCATCCACTAGACAATACACCACTGATTCTTTTGGATTGTGCGTCAACCAGGCCTCTTGATTTTCAGCAGTTTTCCATTCAGAAGTCGGAAGCGTGTCATAAATGGCTTTACCGTGCAGATCGAGCCACTCACCAATTTGGACTAAGCGTTCCTGTTGAATCACTGGGATTCTTCCGTCAGCTGTTGGTCCCACATTCAGCAGAAGATTACCGCCAGCGGAAACTGTTTGAGCCAGTAAAGTAACAAGCTGACGAGCTGTCGCATAATCTTCAATGTTTTCAGCCCTGTTGAATCCATATGATCCGCCGATTCCTCGGCTTTCTTCCCACGGGTGCCTGGTGCCGAATCCGTCAATATCCTGATATTCAGTTGAAAACACGTCACCGTGCCGGCCTGGCATTCCTTTGAACATGCGGTCGTTGACAACAACGTCCGCGCGATTAGGAGCTTGCGTGTACAACCATTGGAGCAGTTCGCGTGCATGTGAGTACTCTTCGGAAAGATCCCATTCGCCGCCATCAGTGTAGATAACCGAAGGCGAATAGCGTTCGTTGAGTTCTTTCCATTGAGGAATGAGGATTTCATCTGGATACTTGTCCTCATCTATACCAAACCGTTCGGCATCGCGCTGCGGAATGAAGAATCCTCCGTTAACCCTGTGGGACCGATGGGTTTCCCACTCAATCATGGAGTAGTACAGCCCCATCCGCATTCCGCGTTCCCGTACCGCCTGAGTCAGTTCCCCGAGTATGTCGCGGCGCGGACCCACCTCACCCGCATTCCACTCGTGTTTGTTCCGATTCGCCGTGGGCCACATGCAGAAGCCGTCATGATGCTTGGAAGTCAGCACCACATATCGGGCGCCAGCTCGAGCAAAAAGACCAGCCCATGCAGTCGGGTCAAAAAGCTCAGCGCGGAAATTCTGGACAAAATCCCGGTAAGTCGCATCCCCATACATGCGCTGGTGGAAGTCACCGTCAGCGTTACGGTACGGCCCATATACGCTTGCGTAATACCACTCAGCGTACGAGCCGAACTGTTCATTTGACAGTGTCCTCCACGCAGGGACAGAGAAGACGCCCCAGTGGATGAAAATCCCGAACTTAGCTGCTGAATACCATGCAGGAATCGGACGAGCATCAAGCTCATCCCACGTCTGAAACGCAGTCATGCGTCCTAGTCTAGATAATCACGCAGCACTTGTGAGCGGGACGGGTGACGCAGCTTGGACATCGTCTTGGATTCGATCTGACGGATACGTTCACGCGTCACGCCGTACACCTTACCGATTTCGTCCAGAGTCTTCGGCTGGCCGTCACCCAGTCCGAAGCGCATCGACACGACGCCAGCTTCACGCTCCGACAACGTATCGAGGACGCGGTGGAGCTGTTCCTGCAGCAGCGTGAAGGAAACGGCATCGGCTGGAACGACCGCTTCGGAGTCTTCAATGAGGTCTCCGAATTCTGAGTCGCCATCTTCACCCAGAGGTGTGTGCAGTGAAATCGGCTCACGACCGTACTTCTGAACCTCGACAACCTTCTCCGGCGTCATATCCAGCTCTTTGGCCAATTCTTCCGGGGTAGGTTCGCGGCCCAGATCCTGCAGCATCTGACGCTGGACGCGGGCCAGCTTGTTGATGACTTCCACCATGTGAACCGGGATGCGGATCGTGCGCGCCTGGTCAGCCATCGCTCGGGTGATAGCCTGACGGATCCACCACGTGGCATACGTGGAGAACTTATAGCCCTTCGTGTAATCGAACTTCTCGACCGCACGGATCAGACCGAGGTTTCCTTCCTGGATCAGATCCAGGAACTGCATCCCACGGCCCGTGTATCGCTTGGCCAGTGAGACCACCAGACGCAAATTAGCTTCCAGCAGGTGGTTCTTGGCGTTCTGGCCGTCCTGTGCAATGAAGTGGAGCTCACGACGCGCCTTCGACGTCATCGTGTCCGACTCGTTCTTGAGCTTGTATTCGGCGTACAGGCCGGCTTCAATGCGCCGTGCCAGGTCCACCTCCTGCTCCGCGTTCAGCAGGGAGACTTTACCGATCTGCTTGAGGTAGTCCTTGACCGGATCGGCAGTAGCGCCTGCCACGGTGACTTTCTGGACAGGCTCATCGGTCTCATCAGAGTCGGATACGACAAACCCGCCGCGCGTATGGATGCCCTGAGAGGTGCGCTCCCGCAGATCCGCGGCAGCCCCTTTCGCGTCGTCCTCGTCCTCCTCTTCAGGCTCATTGTCTGATTCGGATGAATCGTCCGAATCATCATCCGCCTCATCGACGTCGATTTCTTCCTCGTTGCTCAGATCAATGTTCGAGTCATCAATGTCGTCATCTTCAGGCATCTCTTCTTCTTCGTCGTGCGCCTGAACCGATTTCCTGGGCTTCTCATTGGTCTTCTTGATGGCGGTGCGCTTCGACGTTGTGGACTTCCTGGCAGCGCTCTTACGGGTCGTCGTCTTCTTCGCAGTCGCGTGCTTCTTAGTCGTCTTCTTCGCAGTCGCGGGCTTTTTAGCGGTCGCTGACTTCTTAGCAGTTGTCGTCTTTTTGGCAGTTGTGCTCTTTTTTTTCTTTGCGGTCGACTTCGACTGAGGCGCGGCCTTCTTCGAGTCGCTTGACGCGGCCGTTTCGGCCGTTGCCTTCTTGGGGCGGGTTGCGCTCACGCTGATTCCCTTCCTCAGATCTGCTTCATACACTGGTGTGAAAGAACCTGAACCATTATAATCCGTCCCCGACAAAACGCCCGTTGGACACAATAATCACCGATGTGTAGTGGTCGTTACCACTGGGCACGGGGCATCCAGCAAGATGCGCGAGGCATTCGGGCCGACCGTGGTGCGCCCGGACCCGCCCGGCCGAAGCCCCAGCACAATCAAGTCGGCCGAAATTTCCTCTGCCGCATCCAAGACCGCGTCGGCTACTTCCTGCTCATGCTGCGTGTGGCGGATTTCAAAGGGAATGTCGGCATGGCGCAGATGCGACCACAACAGCTCCTCGGCATCTTCAGCGGTGCGGGCGTCATCTTCACTTTCTCGACGTGCCAACACCACGACCACAGATGTACGCCTGACATCAGCGAGCCTCAACGCTTCCTGCAAAGCTGCTTCCGATTCACGGTTACCGTGATAGCTCAACACAATTGCCATATCGGTCAATCCTTTGTTCCAGCGGATGTTTGTATCTTAGAAGCACTTCATTCGATACGCTTGGCGCATGGAGAATCTCACAGTAGGCGACATGGTGGAGCGCATTGGAGACCACACCCAAGCCGCGCTCACCGACCTGATCAACACCCTCGGCCCCACCCAGGAGCCGGCTGACGCCCTCGTTACTGCCGCACGTGACGCCATCGCAGGTGGGAAGCGTTTGCGTGGCCTGTGGGTCATGTTGGGGTATGCGCTCGCCACTGGTCGCGCGTGGGGTGACTGTGATGATTCGATTGCGCGCCTGGCAGGTGCCGCCGAGCTCTACCAAGCGTCCGCACTGGCTCACGACGATCTGATCGACCATGCACAGACTCGACGAGGGCGCCCCACCGCTCACGTTGTTTTCGCGCAGATGCATCGAGACCAGGGGTGGACCGGGGATGCCGGCGAATTTGGAACAGCTGGCGCACTTCTGGTGGGCGATTTCCTGCTCTCGGCCGCTGACTTTACGGCGACACGGGTTGCGAATCCAGCCGTGTTACGCCAGCTCACGCTCATGCATGCTGAAGTCGCCCTCGGCCAGTACCTCGATATCGTCAACGAGCAGCCGGCACTGGACCATTTCGACCTGGACGTCATCATGGAAGTTATCCGCCGCAAGTCAGCACGCTACTCGGTTGTGCACCCCACGGTCCTCGGATTGCTTGCCGGCGGCCGGGCAGACATGGTCGAAGCAGTGCAGCGCGTCATCGAACCGTGGGGCATTGCGTTCCAACTGCGCGACGATGAGCTCGGAGTGTTCGGTGACCCCCAGACCACCGGAAAACCGGCAGGCGGAGACCTGATCGAAGGTAAACGAACGGCACTGCTGGCTTTGACATGGGAGCACGCATCAGCCGAGCAGCGCCATGCGATCGCCACACTGATTGGCAGCCCCGACGGCGTAATCGATCTTCAAGGCATCATCGAGCAGGTCGGGCGACAGCCCCACGAACAGCTTATTGACACAGTGACGCAGCAGGGGCGCGATGCACTGGCCGCACTTGGTGAGCACTCGCGCACACTCCTGAGCGAAATGGAGCCGATGCTGACTACCAGGCGAGCATAGAGGCGATGGCGTTCACCCTGTGCTGACGCCCTTCGAGGAGGGCCTGCATCGGAGTCTGACCCAGCTCAGCTTCGGGCGTATACAGCCAGGCCACAGCTTCCTGGGGGCTGAAGCCGCCATCAGCCAGCACGGTCAGCGTGCCGGGCAGCGTGTCCAGCGGCTCCCACTTGCCTTCGGACTTGACGATGATCTCGCGCGGAATGGCAGGTTTGCCGTCTTCTCCGGGCACCGTGAACAGGATGCGGTCACGCACCAGTTGCTTGATTCGGCGCGGTTCAATACCCAGCAGTTGTGCAGCATCGTCCACGCTGATGAGGTCAGTAGGCTCGTTCATGGTCGCTAGCCTAGATGATCGTGCGGCCTTTGGGTGGCGTCTCATCGGGCGCGCCGCAGTCGTATGTAGCCGGCATCCCGTACAATCCAAGACGTGAGTACCAGAAACACAGATGAGAAAGCGTCGTCAGAACCTGACGCGCCATCTTCTGATACCCACGAAACAGTGACTGACCCGCTCATCGGGATGCTCGTCGACCAGCGCTACCGCATCGACCGCAAACTTGCGCGCGGCGGGATGGCAACTGTTTACATCGCGCACGATGAGCGACTGGACCGTCCCATCGCCCTGAAAGTCATGCATCCGCACCTGGCAGAGTCCGCCGACTTCGTCGCCCGCTTCAGACGCGAAGCCCGCGCCGCTGCACGCATCATCCATCCCGGCGTTGTCTCCGTTTTTGACCAGGGCATCGTGCACGGGCAGGGATTCCTCGTCATGGAACTCGTGAGCGGTCCGAATCTACGCACGCTGCTCAACTCGCAGGGCGCCTTCACTCTCTCGCAGGCACTGCGCTACACGCAGGAAATCCTTGACGCTCTGCACGCCGCGCATCGTGTCGGCGTTGTCCACCGCGACATGAAACCGGAAAACGTCCTCATCTCTGAGGACTCGCACGTGCGCGTCACAGACTTCGGCCTGGCACGTGCGGCATCCGAAGTATCGATGTCCACCACTGGTTCCATGCTCGGCACCGTCGCCTACATGGCTCCTGAAATTGCAACCACCGGTCACACCGATGCGCGCACCGACATCTACTCCGTTGGCATGATGCTCTACGAGATGGTCGTGGGCCACGTGCCCTGGGATGGCGCGCCCGCCATGAAAATGGCGTACTCCCATGTCAACGAGGATGTTCCCTCCCCATCTGAAGAGTGTTCGTGGCTTCCTACCGAGATCGATGAACTGGTCGCCACGCTCGCTGCCCGCGACCCGGCAGAACGTCCCCGGGATGCGCGCGACGCACTGGAACTGGTGGCACGGGTGCGCGCCTCCCTGCCGTCCGATCTTGCCGAGCGTCGCGCCGATGTCCAGCCGGTGCAGTCCGGCCAGCCCACGGCACCCATCGAGTTTCACGCGGTCACGACAGCGCTACCTGGCGGCGTCCTCACGCCCTCGTCACAAACCGTCGTCAAAGCATCGGGATCGCTGCCGCGTACCGACCGGCCACACAAGAAGTCGCGTTCGCGTTTGAAAACCGTCATCGCTCTGCTGGCCGTGCTGCTGATCGTCGGATCGGGTGGCGGCTGGTGGTGGTGGAGCCAGTACGGGCCAGGATCCTATCTGACGATGCCGCAAACTGACGGCCGCGCCGTCAAAGCCGTTCAGTCAGAACTCGAAGCTCTGGGATTATCGTCCACGCTCAATGAAGAATTTTCAGATGACGTCAAGAACGGGTTGATCATTCGATCCGATCCGGCCAGCGGGTCGCAGATCCATAAGGACGGCGAGGTCTCCCTCGTCGTTTCCAAAGGTGTGGATATGCGCGCTGTGCCGCAACTGGTAGGCCTGAGTGCGGACCAGGCTCGTGGGGCACTGACCAACGCCGGATTGGCCGCAGGGACAGTGAGCGAGGAATACTCAGATTCCGTTGCCAAGGGACAGGTGATCTCACAATCAGAGGAGGCTGCCGCACAGGTGCGCCACGACACGGCGGTTGATTTCGTCGTGTCGAAAGGTCGTGAGCCGATCACGGTTCCAGACCTAGCGGGAATGACTGGCGAGGAGGCGCGCGCTGCCGTTGAAGAAGCGGGCCTGGCTGCTGAATCCACATCGCAACATTCGGACACCGTGCCCGAAGGCCAGATCATTTCTCAGTCAGCTGAGGCCGGATCGACATTGCTGCGCGGTGACACGCTGTCATTTGTTGTCTCGGAAGGTCCCGAACTGGTCGAGGTTCCCGACCTGGTGGGCAAGCAGCTCGATCAGGCTGAAAAGACGCTGCGCGATGCCGGGTTCAAAGTGGAGGTCAACAAGATCCTCGGCGGCATTTTCGGCACCGTGCGCTCCACCGACCCCGGGAGCGGACAGATGATCCCGAAGGGATCGACTGTCACGATCACCGTTGTCTAGCGCAGCAGTTCAGCCACCTGGAACGCCATTTCCAGGGATTGCTGGTGGTTGAGGCGCGGATCAACCAGGGTTTCGTAGCGGTCCTTGAGGGACTGTTCATCCAGATGCTCGGAGCCGCCGATAATTTCAGTGACGTCATCACCGGTGAGCTCCACATGGATGCCGCCGGGAACTGTTCCGGCTGCGTCGTGAACCTCGAAGAACCCGCGTACCTCGTCCATGATCGTTTCGAACTGGCGGGTCTTCAGGCCTGTTGAGGACGTGATCGTGTTACCGTGCATCGGGTCGGTTGTCCAGATCACCGGACGGCCATCAGTTTTCACCGCTTCCACAAGAGGTGGAAGCGCATCGCGAATATGTTTCGACCCCATGCGGGCGATGAACGTCAATCGTCCAGGTTCGCCGTCAGGATTGAGGCGGTCGATCAGTGCAATGGCCTCTTCAGGGGTTGTGGTCGGCCCCAGCTTCACCCCCAGAGGATTGCGCACATGTGAGAGCAGCTCGACGTGCGCGCCTTGCGGGTCTCGCGTGCGCTCCCCCACCCACAGGAAGTGGCCGGACGTGTCGTACAGGTCGCCGGTTCGTGAATCTACGCGCGTCATCGCTGCTTCATATTCGAGCAGCAACGCTTCGTGGGAGGAGAACAGGTCGACCTGTCGCAGCGACTCGAAGTCAGCTCCGGCTGCCTCCATGAACTTCACGGCGCGATGGATCTCCGAGGCCAGCGATTCGTAGCGCGCATACGCCGGGTTGGACGTGAAGCCGCGGTTCCAGTGGTGGACCAAGCGCAGATCAGCGTAGCCACCTTTCGTGAAGGCGCGAATCAGGTTGAATGTGGCGGCAGCATGCTGGTAGGTGCCCAGCAGTCGACCGGGGTCGGGTGTGCGCGCCTCTTCGGTGAATTCAAACGAGTTCACCGCATCGCCGCGATACGACGGCAGGGTCACGTCACCGCGCTTTTCGATATCCGATGAACGAGGCTTGGCGTACTGCCCTGCGATACGGCCAATTTTAATGACCGGCAGCGAGGCTCCATACGTCAGGACAACGGCCATCTGCAGGATCGTCTGGATCTTGAGGCGAAGGTGATCAGCAGTGGACTCTGCGAAGGTTTCCGCGCAGTCACCACCAGTGAGCACAAAAGCTTCGCCGCGTCCGGCAGCGGCCAGTTCGTCACGCAGGTCATCCACCTCGCCAGCAAAGACGAGGGGCGGGCGACTGCGCAGTTCAGCGGTCACCGCGCGCAGCGCGTGTTCATCTGGATAGTGCGGTTGCTGGAGGGAGGGATACTGTCTCCACGTATTCCACCCTCCAGCAACCGGTTCGAGCTCTTCAGGCTGTCGCATACTTACATCTGCGTCGGCGCCAGTGGCTGTCCGATACGATCCATCAGATCAACGAACCACTGCTGGGAGATATCGAAGGGCTTGCCACCCTTGATGCGCGGAAAGGCGATGGCGCACAGACGATCGTCGTTTTCCTCATCGTGACCGATCACGCCGGATTCGCCGCGCAGTGCGCACTCGACGGCAAGGTCTGTCATCGACTGGATCAGACGCAGGTCGTCCTGGTTTGCGCGAGCTGAACGTGAGAAGTATCCGGACTTTTGTACCATGACCTTCTCAGCTCCCAGTCGGTCAGCAAACTGCTTGGCGAACCACTGTCCGGGGTTGATTTCATCAAGGCGCACATGACCGAACGGGTCGCGCGCCACTTCTTCGCCACGTTCTTCCATTTCAGCGACGATTTCACGCACGCCGGCTCCTTCAGACAGGAAGATATTGACATTGCCCTGCTTGTCCATGATGGCGCGCAGGCGGTCGGCTTCCTCGTCAAGGTCGATTGCCATTTCAGGAACGAAGATCGCGTGGATTGACCAGTGTTCCTTGCTCAGTCCCAGCGACGGCACCCATTCCTGCTGGTCGAGCCACTCGGTGTACTTGCGTGAAGCGGCTGCTGTCAGCCATCCGCAGTTACGGCCCATGACCTCGTGGATGATCAGCATGCGTGGTCCCACTCGGTTCTCACCGATGATGTTCTGCGCGAAGATCGAGGCCTGCTCAGCGGCGGTCCAGGCGCCCAGTGACTGACGGATCGGAACCACGTCGTTGTCGATGGTCTTCGGCAGGCCGACAACCGTCAAGTCGTAGTCGTGATCGTGCAGATACTGCGCCAGATCGGCGGCGGTCGTGTTCGTGTCGTCACCGCCAATGGTGTGCAGAACGTCAACATGGTCCTTGCGCAGCTGCTCGGCCGCAACCTGAAGCGGGTCGTCGCCTTCCTTGACCAGGCCACGCTCGACCAAGTTCTTCGCATTGGTCAACTTGACGCGCGAGTTGCCGATCGGTGAACCGCCGAAACGGTGAAGGATGCCGGCCTTCCTGCGGGCCTCCTCGTCGACGACAACGTAGTTGCCAGTCAGCAGCCCGTGGTAGCCGTGCTGGTACGCGATGATTTCAATGGACGGATCAATATCGGTATAACGCTGGATGAGCCCACCAACAGCCGACGACAGGCACGGGGCAAAACCACCAGCAGTGAGCAAAGCTACTCGACGAACCGACATGGCGCAAACACCTTTCAGACGATGAAAACTGAACGTCTCTAGTCTACGGGATCGTCAGATGAATCCTCTGGGCGTTTCGGCACAGACACGTCGGGAGCCGTGCGCCCGCCCGGACCTGTCCGACCGTTCGAGGGCACAGGCCCATCAAAATTCCCCTCCTGCGCGAGCTGCGCTTTCCGGTCGGCTGCGTACATGTCAACGTATTCCTGGCCCGACAGCAGCATGATGTTGTACATGATTTCATCGGTGATAGCGCGCAGAACGTAGCGGTCTCGGTCAAGTCCGCGGTAACGCGAAAAGTCGAGCGGCTCACCAATGACCATTCCGATGTTTTCACGCGAAGGGATCCGCTGCCCAATGGGTTGCGCATCGTGCGTGCCGATCATGGCCACTGGGATGACCGGCGCCCCGGAAATCAGTGTTAAACGGGCCACACCTGTCTTACCGCGGTAAAGACGCCCGTCAGGGCTGCGGGTCCCCTCGGGATAGATACCGAACAGTTCCCCTTCCTTCAGGCGGTCTACACCGGCCTGCAGCGCGGCTTCCGACGCTCGCCCACCAGAGCGGTCAACTGGGATCGTGCCGACTGCGCGCATGAACTCCTTGGTAGCCCATCCTTTGAAACCGGTGCCGGTAAAGTAGTCGGCCTTCCCCATGAACACCACTTCGCGGTCAATCATGAGCGGCAGAAACACTGAATCCCACACAGCGTTGTGGTTAGACGCCAAAATCGCGGGCCCCTCGCTGGGGATATTCTCCTCTCCGCGAATCCACGGTTTGTATGCGGTGCGAAGAATCGGACCACCGGCAAATTTCAATGTCTGATAGAAAGCCACGAATCCTCCTGGCATCTGCGATGGGCAATCAACCGACTAGGATCCACTGTATGACGATTTCGACTCATCCGGCTCAAGATGGCCATGGCGAGGTCGACCTTCATCCTCACTCCCCGGTTGCACGCCGTTTGGCTGAAGCTGTTCCCGTTGGAGTCCAGGTTGGCCTCGACCAGCTGGGCACGCCGCTGGATGAGGCAACGTGGATCGTCGTTGACTTAGAGACTACCGGCATCGGGACACGCAGCGCCATCACAGAAATCGGCGCTGTCAAAGTGCACGGTCGGCGCATCACCGACCAGTTTCACACCCTGGTCAATCCAGACCAGCCCATCCCAGCGTCCATCACTGCTCTGACCGGCATCAGCGATGAGTCGGTGGCGCAGTGCCCACTAATAACAGACGTCTATCCACAGTTTCACCAGTGGGCAGATTTTGACGAGCAGCCCATCATTGTCGCCCACAACGCACGTTTCGACGTCGGCTTCCTGCGCCGCGCCGCCAATGCGTGTGACATGACGTGGCCGCGCATCCGCATCGTTGACACCCTGGCTCTGGCACGCCTCGCACTCCCCCGCCCCATGATCAGCAACCACAAGCTGGGAACCCTTGCTGCGCATTTTGGTGTCAGCGACTACGACGCGCATCGCGCACTCGGCGACGTACTGGCGACCGTGCAGGTATTCCACGGTTTGTGCGACCTGGTCAGCAAGTCCGGCGCATCAACAGTGGAGGATCTGGTCACACTCGGGCGCCCCGTTCCCCCACGCACACGTCAAAAATCCACACTCGCTGATTCTCTGCCGCAAACACCGGGCACCTACCGTTTCGTCGATGATGCCGGCGGAACGCTGTACGTCGGCTCTGCCCGCAATATCCGCTCACGCGTACGCACCTACTTCACGGCAAGTGAGACGCGCCGGAAGGTCCGACGAATGCTGGCGGTCGCCACCGGCGTGGAGGCTCAATCCACGTCTACTGAACTTGAGGCACGCGTGGAGGAACTGCGTCTGATCCGCACCCTGTCTCCCCTGTTCAACTCCGCCTCGCGCCGTCAAAAAGCCACGCACTGGGTGGTACGGCGCCACGATCGTTTTGAATGCGTGCCGGTGATTGAATCGCACGAAGCCCTCGACGCCCTCGGACCGTATTCGACGCACGCATCTGCACGTGAGGCGATCGACGCACTCCAACAGGCAGGTGCCGACGCGATGGATTGTGACGAGTGCAGCGTCATCGATGCGTTGAATGAGCAGATGAATCAGGCTGCAAGCGATGAGCATTTTGAGCGTGCTGCACGTCTGCGCACCCTGCTCGGAACGTATATTCGCGGCATTGAGCAGCAGAGAATTGTCCGGGCGCTCGGGCTGGCTCGGCGGGCCGTATGGGCGCACCATCGCAGTGAAGGCGGATGGGAGATCGCGCTGACTTCATTCGGGCGCCTGGTACGCGTCGCGGTCTCGCCGCCGGGTACGTCACCGTTGCCGTGGGTGGAGATGCTCCATGACGAGGATGTCCCCGCTCGCCCAGACGTGTTTCTTGCGGGGACGACGTGGGAGGAGACGCGAGTGCTGTACCGCGATCTGACCAGGCCGGGAGCACGCCTGATTGAATGGGATGGGGTCGTGCCGCTCGGTTCGACGTGGACGTCACCGCTTCGACGCGACACGCTCATCCGCGCCGTTGGACAGGCCAGACGTCCAGAGACCACAATGAACTAGGAACCTACAGGAGAGGATGACCATGCTGACCGCAATTGTTCTTGTCAACGCTGAGATCGATAAAATTCCCGAGGTTGCACAGGCGCTTGCTGACCTGGATGGCGTCAGTGATGTGTATTCAGTGACCGGTGATATCGACTTGGTCGCCCTCGTCAAGGTCCGCGAGTACGAAGACCTTGCCGAGGTCGTGTCAGATCAGCTGGGAAAGGTCCCGGGTGTCACTCAGATGCGTACGCATATCGCGTTCCGCTCATTCGCATCCCAGGACCTTGAAGAAGCGTTCCACCTAGGCCTTGAGTGAGGCCCTCTTGGAGACCTCGATCCACCGCTTGAGCAGATCAGCTGCCTTACCACTGTCGATCGTCTCGCGCGCCATATCGATACCGGTGCGCATACGGTCGGTCAGTGAGCCGTGGGTCGGGCCGACGCCATCGTGACGTCCGAATGCTGCCAGTCCGGCTGCGACGTTGAGCAGCACGGCGTCACGGATCGGGCCTTCTTCTCCGTCCATGATGCGGTAGACCACTTTCGCGTTCTCATGGGCTTTGCCACCGCGCAGGTCTTCAAGCGTTCCGCGCTTCATGCCGAACTCTGCGACGGGATCAATTTCGCTGAAGGTGATTTCACCGTCGTGCACTGCCCAGATCTGAGCAGGCTCAATTGAGCTGAGCTCATCCAGGCCATGATTCTTTCCGCGGAACACTAGAGCCGACTGGCCGCGCTGAGCGAACACTCCTGCCATGAGCGGAGCGTGACTTTCGTTGGCAACACCAATCGCAGATGTTTCAGGCTTGGCAGGGTTGGTGAGCGGGCCGAGGATATTGAACGCTGTTGGGAAGCCGAGAGCGCGGCGCACAGTTGCGGCAAAACGCATTGACGGGTGGAACTTGTTGGCGAACAGGAAGGTAATTCCCAGTTCGTCGAACACCTGAGCCACACCGCTGGGCGACAGGTCGATCTTGATTCCCAGTTCTTCGATCACGTCAGCTGATCCGCACGACGAGGTTGACGCGCGGTTACCGTGTTTGACCAGGGGCACTCCAGCAGCGGCGAGGACAATCGCTGACATGGTGGAGATGTTCACCGTATGTGCCCCATCACCGCCCGTGCCGACAATGTCGAGCACATCGGTGGGAACATCGACAGGTTCGGCGTGATCCTGCATGCCGTCAGCCAGACCGCGGATCTCACTGACGTAGGGACCTTTAGCCGATAGCGCCGTCAGGAAGGCAGCGAGTTTCACGTCGCCCAGTTCGCCCGTCATCACACGGTCCATGACCGCATAGGTCTGTTCGTAGCTCAGGTCCTCACCGGCCAGGAGACGTTCAATAATGTCAGTCCACTCCACGCAAATCACTCCTGAAGGAGGCGTGCCAGAGTTTCCTGCAGCACGATGGGATCAATTGGCTCAGGTACGGTGGCCGCTGCACCGGACCATTGCGCCAGCCAGTCATCTTGCTGGCGTGCCGTGATCATAATGATGGGTGGAACATTATCCATGGTAGTCAGCAGGCGTTTGGCGACAGCCATACCGCCTTCTTTTTCGGTCTCACCGTCAAGGATCAACGCCGCAAACTCAGAATCTTTGACTGCTTCAACGGCTCCGAAAGCGGTGGCAGCTTCAACGTATGTGACGGTGGGAGTGTCTCGACCGGGACGCACGCCCGCCCCCGTTATGACTGCTTTTCGGGTATCCACATCATCACTGAAGACAAGGACGTTCACATTCTGTTCGGTCACGATAGCTCCTTAGTCACGTAGTCGACTTCGAGTCATTCTATCTGTTTACAGGTCAGAGCGATCCAGCCAGATCAAAAATGGCCACGTCGCGCAGCATCTGAACCTCGCCTGACTGTGATTGATCCGAGGTTGGACGCGGATCGGCCATATCGATGACGACCATGAGTCGTGATCCGACTTTGTGACCTTCCAGTTGCGCCAGGTTGGCGACTGGTGCAAGGTTCGGGACGTTCCACATCTGTGTCTGTCCTTCATTCTGCACGCCCACCACTGCTTCAACGGCACGCAGGACAGCGTAATTGTCCTTGGTCAGTTCAGGACCTGTTCCCTCGGAAATGAGGTACGTTCCTGGTTCGGGGTTCGCGCCTTCGGCCAGCGTCAGTTTCGGAGCAGTTCCCAAGTCACCTTCCACGGTGACACCGTCGGGCAACGCTGCATCTGTAAGCGTGGCGCTCTTGAGCTGATCCACATCAGCGGTATCGACCGCATTGTGAATATCAACAACAAAGGTCAGAGTTGACTTGGGTGGAATCGAAGCCTGTCCTTGCTCCCCGTATGCCCACTGCCATGGGATGACCAATTCGACCCGGTCCCCCACGTGTTGACCTGTCAGTCCGGCTTTCCATCCGACAATCACGCGATCCAGTGAGAACGCAATGGGCTTCCCGCCTTCTTTGAAGGTGGAGTCAAATTCCGTTCCGTCCCACAGAACACCCTTGTATGCCACCTGCACGGCATCGGTGGGTTGAACTTCACGGCCGTCACCTTGCACAAGTGTTGTCGCAATGATGGTGTCGACGGGTTCGGATCCGGTGCTCGGGGTAATAACAGGTTCTTCCCCAAAATCACCTTTCACCTCGGGAATCGTCTGCGTGCCTGAGCGGTCAACTTTTGGCTCATCGGAGGGAGCAGGACGGTTCTCATCACCAGATTGGCTTGCTGCCTGACCTGATTGACCGGACTGTGAGGAGTCGCCGGACGAGCATGCGCTCATCGTTGCGGCCAGAAAGAGGGCAGCGACAACCGCCGTGATTCGCTGAAATTTCACGTACAGGACCTTTGTTTGAGGGGGGAAATGGTTTAGTGGAAGGATTCTCCGCATGCGCAGGTGTTACGCGCATTGGGGTTGTCGATCGTGAATCCCTGGCGTTCGATCGTGTCTGAAAAGTCGATGGAGGCTCCGGCAAGGTAGGGAACGCTCATACGATCGACGACAACTTCGACTCCTTCGAAGTCACGGATGGCATCGCCGTCAAGCAGGCGATCGTCAAAGTAAAGCTGGTAGATCAGACCCGAGCATCCCCCTGGCTGAACGGCGATGCGCAGACGCAGGTCGTCGCGGCCTTCTTGGTCCAGCAGGCTCTTAACTTTCGCGGCAGCCGCGTCAGTCAAGGTCACTTCGTGGGCCGGGGTTTGTGTCTCAACGTCAGACATGTTGCTCCTCATCATTTCAGTACTCGTAGATCCAGCCTACGACGCTCATAAGCAACGCGCCACGACCGTGTTCATATCGTGGCGTTTTCCACGCCGGGTATCCACGTGCGAGCCAGGCGCATTCCAGCAGCTTCAAGCACCTCGTAGTCATCCTGTTCGTTCTCAGCGATACAGGTCGGCATGAGTGCTCCAGGATGCGTGTCAATTATCCCGTGGATACCCCACTGCGCTTTTTCCAGTGCCGACAGTGTCGTCGATTCGCACACGAGGACGACTGGCAACGCATGGCGACCAGCATGGTCGGTCAGCGTGTCGATGAGGGTATCATGCAGCAGTGGGTCGTGCGCGCAGGGCTCAAGGATGACGACCAGATCCGCCTGCTCCATGCGCTGGTCAAGATTGAGGGTTCTGGCCAGGGCCTCGCCTGTGGGCACGATGCTCCCACCGCACAGGGCGAGCATACCGGCCGCTCCTCCTGCCGCGCCACTGCCTTCCAGACGTGACACGTCCGTTGTATCCCGATGTGTGGCAAACAGGCGTGTCAGGCGGCTCGATAAACCCAGGTTCTGGTCATGACGAGCCGTCCCGTCTGCGCGTGTCGACAGTACCGAGGTAAAGCCGAGCAAGCTGCGCCTGGTCGAGGCGAGCGCGACCACCTCGCGTAGCCTGCGGTCCGATTGCGCGCGGTGCAGTGCCTGTTCCATCTGCTCGTACGTGTCGACAGGCAGCGAGGTGATGGCACTGAGAAATTCGCTTCCCCCGTCTGTGCAGGAGGTATGACCACCTTCGAGCACGGGAGTATCGCCCTGGTCGAGGAGGCGGCGAAGTTCCCGGCCTGCGTCGCGTGTACTCGTCGCGGAGTCGGGGACACGAACGATGAGGCGATCGGATGTGACGAACGGGCCGGGTCCGAACACGATCGGCTCACATGCCGCGTCGCGCACACGCTGAATACCCCGCGCGACCGCTTCCAGTGCTGGGAGGGCGCGCGGGGCGAACCAGTGTCCGACGATAAGGACGCGCACTACCTGCGTGCGCGCTTGGCAGTGCGGGCCAGCAGGAGCGCTTCTGCCAGGATCGCGGCCTTCAGGTCGGGGATGCTCTGCGACTCGTTTTCGGAGTGCGCATTCGTGAAGGGGTCTTCCACGCCCGTCACAAGGACCTCTGCTTGCGGGAAGTGCTTCTTGAAGTGGGAGATGAACGGGATTGATCCGCCCACACCTTTATTCACCGCGTCAGTGTCCCACGCGGTGTCCAGCGCCCAGTGCAGATCGCGGGCAGGTTCGGAATCAAGGTCGGCCAGGAATCCCGGTGAGCACTTTTCCACTGAAATGTCGATGGCAGCGCCGAACGGAACATGTGCCTTGAGATGCTCGATCAGCTTGTCTCGAGCCTCGGCCGGGGCCTGGTTGGGGGCCACGCGCATCGACAGGCGGAAACGTGCGTGCGGGGCGATCGTATTGGATGATTCCGCAACAGAGCGAACGTCCATGCCAATAACGTTGATAGATGGCTTTGTCCACACGCGCGCCGCCAGGTCACCCGATCCGGCAAGCGTCACTCCATCAAGGACGCCAGCAGCCTCACGATACTCGTCTTCAGGCCAGTCTATATCGGACGTGTCGGTGGCTTTGAGGCCCTCGACAATCACGTTGCCGTCCTCGTCGTGCAAGGTCGCAATCATGCGCGCAGCGATTGTGACAGCATCCATGATCGGACCGCCGAATGCGCCGGAGTGGACAGCGTGCTCGAGTACGCGCACGTCCACGGTCACCACGGCGTTGCCACGCAGTGACGCAGTCATCGCGGGAATCCCCGGTTTCCAGTTGTCACCGTCAGCAACCACAATGACGTCAGCGTCCAGCTTGTCAGCGTGGGTCGTCAGAAAGTTTTCGAACGAGGGGGAACCAAGCTCCTCTTCACCTTCGATGAAGACACGCACGTTCAGGCCCAGATCATCGGCAAGGGTGCGCAGGGCGCCCAGGTGGACGATCACGCCGGCGCCATCATCGGATGCGCCGCGGCCATAGAGCCTGTCCCCCTTAACGGTGGCGTCGAACGGGTCACCGTCCCAGCGGTCGAGTTCACCAGTGGGCTGAACATCGTGGTGTGCATACAGCAGGACGGTGGGCGCTCCCTCGATGACGGGGGTGTGTCCAACAATGGCTGGCTCACCCTGTCCGCCGAAAGGCGAGTCGGCACGTAGAATCTCAGTCTCCAGGCCAAGATCGTTGAAGAGCTTGCTGACGTGTTCAGCTGATTTCTGCACGTCGTCCTGATGCTCCGGAAGGGAGGAAACTGACGGAATGGATACGAGTGTCTTGAGTTCGTCGAGCAGCTCGTCGAAATGCTGATCGACACGTTCACGCAGCTCCTGGACTGAGGGCGTGAGGTCATCATGAGTAGTGGTAGTCATATCACTGAGTTTAGTAGTTCGGCTTGTGGGTCTCAATCAACTACCCTAAAGGTGTGTTATTCCGTAAGAAATCTTCAGAAGAGTCAACGACAGCCGCTCCCGTCGACGAGCCGACGCATGAAGCGAGCGCAAAGAAGGGCCGTCCGACGCCGACGCGCCGACAGGCTGAGGCGCGCAGGAATCGTCCGCTGGTGCCGGCTGACCGTAAGGAAGCCCGCCGACAGGCCAAAGAGAAGCGTGATGAGCGTTTCCGCCGTGAACAGGAAGCGATGACGACGGGAGACGAGCGCTATATGCCGCCCCAGCATCGTGGCCCTATCCGTCGTTTCATCCGCGACTACCTGGATGCCCGTTGGTCGATCTGCGAGTTCATGATGCCGGTGATGCTGGTTTTCATCGCATTGTCGCTGGCATTTTCCTTCATCGCACCGGCGCAGCAAACCAACGGTCAGCTCCCCGTCGTCATGATGGTGATGTTCATCTTCTTCTACGGCGCGTTGCTGCTCTGCATTATTGAGGGCGTCATAGTCTGGCAAATCCTCAAACGTCGTATCCGCGAGCGCTTCCCTGACAAGGTGATCCCGCGCGGCTCGTGGTTCTACGCATTTTCACGCATGCTGATGGCACGCCGCTGGCGCTCGCCGGCTCCTCAGGTGGGACGCGGCGAGTTCCCGAAGGGGTCGAAGAAACAGAAAGACTAGTTCAGGGCCAGGGCGCGGTTCATCGCGCCCGGCCACGTCGGCCCTTCGAAGACGAATGCGCTGAATGCTTCAACGAGGTCGGCACCGGCATCCAGCATGGCCTGAGCCTGAGATGCGGTGAAGATCCCGCCCGTGCCGATCAGAAGCTGATGGTCGTCCAGGTGCTCAGCAACCAGAGACACCACATCGAGAGCACGCGGGAACAGCGGGGCTCCTGAAACGCCACCTTCTCCCCACTCGTGATTGATCGTCGTATTGGTGGCCACTATCCCGTCCAGTTTCATGTCCCGGCTCATGGAGCACACCTCGATGATGTCGTCATCGCTCAGGTCGGGCGCGATTTTCACCAGCAACGGCACGTGACGGCGCTGCTGCGCCGCATCGGCTCCGCGTCGCGCAGCCTCCAGGATGGGGCGAAGCTGATCGACAGCCTGCAGGTCCCGCAGTCCCGGAGTGTTGGGTGAGGACACGTTGACGACAATGAAGTCCACCCACGGCGCAACTTTCTGGGCACAGATCTCGTAGTCACGAGGCGCCTGGTCAAGTGGAGTGACCTTGTTCTTTCCGATATTCGCCCCGACGATACAGCGCCTGCCGTGACGAGTGGATCGCAGCTCACGTAGCTGCGCAACAGCCTGGTCGACACCCTCGTTATTGAATCCCATCCGGTTGCGCAGGCCGGCCTGGTCCATGAGGCGCCACAGGCGTGGCTGGTCGTTCCCTGGCTGCGGTCGGGGTGTGATCGTCCCAATCTCGACGAATCCGAATCCCAGCGCGCACATGCCCTCAATGGCGCGTGCATCTTTGTCCATTCCGGCTGCAAGACCCAGGCGTCCGTGCACGGTGCGCTCACCGATTGTCGGCAGGGAGCGCGTGGGCCACAGCAGCATGGAGCGTGCATGCGGATCCCAGTATCCGATGGTGGCGCGCATCAGTGCGCGGATTAAGCCGTGTCGTCCTGCCCACGCAACGGCGTTAAGGCCTGCATGGTGGGCACGTTCAGGATCAGTGCGGTGGATGACGCTGCGAAAAAGCCATGAGTAGACGGACATGGATCTAGCCTAGCGTCTCTAGTCCCACCATAACCACCACGCCAGATGCCCGACCGGATCATCCAACAAGATGCGGTCGCATTCGTCGGGTGCCAGACAATGCAGCGCGTATCTGTCGCGCAAATATGGCCAGGCTCGCGTCACACCGTCCGGTAATGAGTGACGTATCACGAGCGCATCGACACTGACTCGTTCGTCTCGTCGCGGCTGGCGAATGACATAACCGCTCACGTACACCTCCTGAGGGAAAGTGATCGCAGCATCGAGCGCGGCTTCAACCGTCGGCCCTCCATTTTGCGAACACTGCAGGTTTTCTGCACTCAGCAGGCTCCTCAGCTCGCGAGCATCGTCCCCACCAACCATAGTGAAGCGACAATAATCGTGATCATCCAGCTCCATGTAAGGAGCCAAAAGAACTGTGATGCCACTCGTGTCGAGCCATCCTGCAGGCCCATACATTCCCTCTACCTTCGTCTGCTCGGTCAGCATGACGTCCTCCTTCTGTGTCGGTGCGTGCAGTTCACCGCATGAGGATCGACCTGTGCCAGCACGCGTCTGGGCTTTGTGGATTGACGAGGGTACCCACGGTGCGCTGTGGATAAACGATGGAGCATAATGGCGGGTGTGATCATCGATTTAACCGCATGTCAGAGCCTGGAAGACGTGGAAGCAGCCGTACCGGACGGTGCGCTTGCTGACTACACGTGCATGACGGACGTCAAGCTGCGTTCAAGCTTGGAAGTGGAACGCGGACTGTACATGGCGGAATCACACAATGTGATCATGCGGGCACTTGAGACGGGTCATCATCCGCGTTCATTCCTCATGGCGCCGCGCTGGCTCGAGCAGATGGAGCATCTGCTGGCATCCTCGACAGGAAGTGTTGACGGCGGTGACGTGCCCGTGTATATCGCCTCCGAAGAGGTGCTCGAACACATCACCGGATTTCACCTGCATCGCGGGGCTCTTGCCGCTATGCAGCGTCCCGAGCTGCCGGACGTGTCGGACCTCTTAACACGTTCGCGCCGGATCGCTGTGCTGGAAGACCTGGTTGATCACACGAATGTCGGTGCAATCTTCCGTTCTGCAGCTGCTCTGGGTGTTGACGCTGTCATCGTCACACCTCGCTGCTGTGATCCGCTGTATCGGCGCTCCGTCCGTGTCTCCATGGGCACGGTCTTTCAGGTACCGTGGACTCGGCTGGATACCTGGCCAGCCGTTGACGTGCTGCGCGAGGCGGGCTACTGCACGGTCGCCTGCGCACTCAGTGATGACTCACTGAGTCTCGATGAGTTCGTGGCGAACCCTCCGGACAAGAAGGTGGCATTGCTCTTCGGTACTGAGGGCGACGGATTGTCGCGCCGCACCATTGAGCAGACAGATCTGACGGTGCGTATCCCGATGGCCGGCGGTGTGGATTCGCTGAATGTGGCTGCTGCGTCAGCAGTGTTTTTCTGGGCGACTCGCGCACTCAATTAGCTGCGCGATCACCTCAGCACACTGCTCCCATCCTGACACTGGGATCGTCGTGAATCCTGCGGCTTTCACCGGGTAGTCGTTGCCACCCTCGTCAAGCCTGTCCCCGACAAACACTATGTCGCTGACTGCAATACGTGTTGCCTCGACCAGGTGGCGCATGCCGAACGCCTTGTCAACGCCCTGCCGGGTGATATCGACAGATGTGGACCCGCCACCGCGTACCGACAGCTCAGGAACGTCGCGGGCGACCCGCTCAGCCAGTGCAACTTTCTTCGTTCCGTCCGGGTCCCATGCGCGCTTGGCCTCCAGGGGCGCTTCCTGCCCCAGGGCAGAGAAGGTGATCTGTGATCCTCGATCTTCAATAATGTCTCCCCAGGTGTGGCTTTCCCAAATTCCCAGGTCGTGTGCGTGCCGAGTCAGGGACTCGATGGCCCGCTGGCGCTCGTCTGCGCTCAGATCCATCGCGTAGATCTGGTGCCACTGCTGGTCGCGATACCTGAAGTAGCGGGTTCCACACGTTGGCATCAGGTGCAGGCGCTCAAGCTGCGCGTCGTCAGCGTGCAGGTGCGCCAGGACCTGTGTGCGGAATTGGCCGATGTGTCCTCCGGAGATGATGCACACGTCGGCAACGTCGAGGAGCGCGCACAGGCGCTCGTCCATCAGGGACGGGAGCGGCGACTTCGAGGGGGCTAACGTATCGTCCAGATCGAAAGCTGCCAGTTTCACTCGACAGGCTCCTCAATGGTGTCGTCAACGTCAGGCTGCTTGAGGGTCTTGAGTGCGACGGTCGAGGCGACGAGGCCTCCCCACACGAGCAGGATCGAGATGACCATCAAGATGAGTGCGCTCGCTGTCATTGTTCCAGTCCTTTCGCGCGCGAGTCGAGGGAGTGATGCCACTTGGTCACCGTCATGATAACGGCGAAGACGATGATTGCCAGCAGCATTCCCCAACCGAACATGCCGACAAAGGAGGTAGCATGCCCGTCATATCCGTGCATCACATAGTCGATGAGTGCGCTGATAAGCATGAAGCCCAGGACGATCGGGCTGATCACACCCACAACGAGGTCCCAGAAAGCGGGAACTCGGATCGATGAGACCGAGTTGAGGTGCAGACGCAGTCCCTTCAGGCGCGGACCGGCGAACGCGGAAAGCAGGCACAGCGCCATGGCAGAGGCGACCACGCCGATGTTGTTGACGAAGGTGTCGATGACGTCGAGGACATTCAGTCCCGAGCGCACACCGAACAGTCCCAGCGACAGCACCATCGCAGGCACGCCCATAATCATCGCAGCCTTACGCGGGGTGACTCCGAACTTGTCCTGGATGGAGCCGGAAACAACCTGCAACAGTGACAGCAGCGAGGTGATTCCTGCCAGCGTCAGGGACGTGAAGAACAGGACGCCGAAGATGGGGCCGCCCGGCATCATCGAGATAATCTGCGGGAAGGTCACGAACGACAGGATCGGGCCGGTAAGGCCTTCCAGTTCGTTCACGCCAACCTGTTGAGCATGTGCCATGAAGCCGAGGGCGGCGAAAACGCCGATGCCGGCGAGCAGCTCGAAGGATGAGTTGGCAAAACCTGCAACAAGGCCGGTTCCGGTCAGGTTTGACTTGGGCTTGAGATAGGAGGCGTAGGTCGCCATGATGCCGAAGCCCACTGACAGCGAGTAGAAAATCTGTGCAAACGCTGCCAGCCACACATGCGGATTCGTCAGCTGATCCCATTGCGGGGTGAAGAAAGCGTTAAGTCCTTCCATGGCGCCAGGCAGGAACAGTGCGCGCACCACCATCACCACGAACAGGATGACCAGTAACGGCAGGAAAATACGGTTCGCCAGTTCCACGCCCTTGGTCAGTCCGCGTCCCACGATGAACAGGACGAACAGCCAGATCACGGCCAGAGGGACCAACACTGACAGGACGGGTGTCCATGACACTGAATCTGATCCGTCGAGTTGGAGGAACGTTTCGAGGAAGAAGGTCTGCGAGTCATCTCCCCATGCCAGGGTGATGGAGTGCCACGCATAGCTGGCCGCCCAGGCAACCACCGCTGCGTAGTAAATGAAGATGACGAAGCAGACGCCGACCTGGAACCAGCCGAGGAATTCTCCGCCGGCTGTCATGCGGCGCAGCGCCCACGGCGGTGAGCCACGCAGTTTATGACCGATCGCGTAGTCAAGAAAGAGGATCGGGATACCGACGCAGACGAGGGAGACGAGGTACGGCACCAGGAACGCGCCACCACCGTTGGCGTAGGCCACGCCTGGAAAACGCCAGATGTTCCCCAGGCCGATAGCTGAACCAATGGCTGAGATGAGGAACGCTGTTTGACCGGACCACGTTTCGCGACGCGGTTTGGTTTGTTGTGAGCTCATTTTCGTCACTCCATCACTTGCGGGATGAAGCTCACGCTAGAGTATTGTCAGCGCGCGGTGAAGAAGTATCCGCATATCGGATGGTCTCGCGCCACACGAGAACGAAGGAAGGCCCATGTCGACCCCACACATTGCAGCTGAGCCAGGTGATTTCGCCCCCGCAGTCCTGATGCCGGGTGACCCGAAGCGTGCCCAGCGTATTGCTGAAACAATTTTGGACTCACCGCGACTGGTCACTGATGTGCGCGGCATGCTGGGCTTCACCGGCACTGTCGACGGTCAGCCACTGTCGGTGATGGGATCGGGAATGGGTCAGCCTTCCGCAACGATCTACGTCACCGAACTGATGAAGTTCTTCGACGTTCAGCGCGTGATCCGCGTCGGCACGTGCGGCGGAATCTCACCGAAAGTTCATGTGGGCGACACGATCGTCGCGATCGGTGCACACACGGATTCCGCAATGAATCAGCTGCGCATTCCCGGTGTCAATTTCAGTGCGGTCGCCTCGTTCAACCTGGCGCGAGCCGCCGTCGAGGCCGCAACCGAAGACGACACTGTTCACGTGGGAACGATTATTTCGCGTGACCACTTCTACTTCGCGCCCGACGGTCAGACACAACGCCTGGCGGACTATGGTGTGTTGGGCGTGGATATGGAAGCTGCCGCGATGTATGGCGTGGCGGCAGAGTGCGGCCGAGAGGCACTGACCGTGTTGACGTGTTCGGATCACCTGCTTGACTCGTCGTCGGATATGACGGCGCAGGAACGTGAAACACAGTTTGAGACGACGCTGCGTCTGGCGGTCGCTGCCGCGCTGTCGTGATCTGTCTAAACCAGAGCCGCAAGGTGGAAGAGCCAGGCGATCAGCACGGTCACCGGCAGTGACATGATCGTGGTAATCAGCACAGTGCCCTGCGCGATGTGATTGCCGACGCCTGCCCGCGCTGAGGCGATGAAGGCATTTTGCGCGGTGGGCATCGCGCCCATCACCGTGACTGCCAACAGCGCGTGCCCGTCCATGCCCAGCAGCAGTCCTGCTCCGAACGCGCACGCCGGCTGAACCATGAGTTTGAAGCAGCTGGCGAGTATCACCATGTGCCCGTCCTGGGATCGCGCAGTCAGGCGCTGCCCCACCAAGGAAGCGCCAAAACTAATCAGGACCAGCGCCGGCGCGGACTGCCCGATCATCTCGGTCGCGTTGGCGATCAGTGGCGGCACATCCAGGCTCACCGCTGCGCACAGGAATCCGAGGAACGCCGCGATCACCATCGGGTTGGTCACCACGGAGCGTACGATGGTCACAATCGACAGCGTGATACCCGGCGTACACAGGTCGATGAGGACGAAGAACATCGGGGTGAAGAAGCCCAGCTGAAACACCATGATCGGCACGCCGTGTACTGCTGACCCCAGTACGTAGATTGCGATCGGGATGCCGACGTAGGCCGCGTTGTTCAACGAGGACGACATTGCGCCGACCGTCAGATCGCCAATCGTCGGCCGCATCGTCAGGCGAGCGATCAGAGCGAACACGCTGGCGGTGACGACACCGCTTGCTGCTGCCACGACGAGGGGACGGCCGATGACAACATCGAGGTCAGCTGATGCGATCGTGGAGAACAGGAGTGCGGGCGCGGCGATCCAATACACCAGGTCAGTGATGTGTCCAGTAGCATCGGTCTTGAGGATTTTCGTTGCGCGCGCGATCCATCCAACAGCCATAATGACTGCGATGACTGCGATGCCCTCGATGACTTGTCCCACGCGTCTACATTATGACCACGACCAGGAAAGCGAAAGTCATGTCATGGATTGATCACATGGTGTGGTGGCACGTCTACCCGCTGGGAATGTGCGGCGCCCCCATTCGTCCTCCGTTCGGGGCCGACGCGTCGGCGCACCGGATCACCATGCTGGAAAACTGGCTGGACTACCTGATCGAGCTGGGAGCCAACGGCCTGCTTCTGGGCCCGATCTTCCAGTCAACATCACATGGCTACGACATTCTTGACCACTTCGCAGTTGACCCGCGCCTGGGAGATGAAGCTGACTTTGATCACCTCATTGCCGCGTGCCACGAGCGCGGCATCCGCGTGGCATGTGACGGTGTCTTTTCTCACGTCAGCTCTCGGCACCCGCTGGTCAGCGAGGTTCTCGCTGCCGGCCCCGACAGTGAGCACGCGGACTTATTCGACATTGACTGGGAGGACCCCGCAGGTCCGACTCCACGCATCTTTGAAGGTCACGGTGAGCTGGTTCGGCTCAATCACGCCGGTGCACAGGCGCGCACATACGCCACCGACGTCATGACCTACTGGCTTGAACGCGGCATCGACGCCTGGCGTCTGGATGCCGCCTACTCTGTGCCGAGCGATTTTTGGCGCGACGTCATCGACCCCGTTCGGGCGCGTTTCCCTGAAACGTGGCTGATGGGTGAAGTAATCCACGGTGACTACACCGACATGATCGAGCAGTGCCATTTTGATTCACTGACCCAATACGAACTGTGGAAGGCAATCTGGTCGAGTATCTCGGATCGAAATTTCTTTGAGCTGCAGTGGTGCCTCGATCGTCACAACCATTTCCTCGATTCCTTCACCCCACAGACATTCATCGGCAACCACGACGTCACGAGAATTGCCTCGCAGATCGGGAGCCAACATGTCGGCGTCGCCCTCGCCATTGTCATGACTGTCGGCGGGATCCCATCGATCTACTATGGCGACGAACAGGGCTATACCGGAATCAAGACCGATGAGCTCGGCGGCGACGATCAGGTGCGTCCCTCGTTCCCTGATCTGCCCGAACACCTGTCGAATCTGGGCGAATCAGTGTTCCAGACCCACCAGGCGCTCATTGCGCTGCGTCGCCAGCATCCGTGGCTTGTCCATGCGCGCACGCAGGTGTGCGAGGTAACCAACGAGCAGCTGTCGTACCGCTCCAGCGCGGATGGACACACGATCTGCGTTTTTCTCGACCTGCATGATTCTGACGCGCCGCACGTCACGATCACCGAGCCCGGCGGGCAGATTCTTTTCGCATTCTAATTAAAGCCGAGGACGGCGCGGGCGATGCGGTAGATCGACAGCGGGATGACGCGTCCGGGCGTTCCCGGCAGCGAGATCAGCCGTCCGAGCAGACCTGATCTGACCTGCCGAGTGACCTGCGGGTAGTCTCGGTCAGCTTCCGCCCACAGGCGTTCTTTCTCCTGGACGTGTTCTGGTGTGCCAGAGAGCAACAACATCAGGGAGCACACGATGAAATTGATGCGCAGGTAGTGAATCATGTAGCGATACAGGTGTGCAGGGACAGTGGATTCGTCAGGGGTGCCGGCAAGCATCCCCGCGTTGACGCGCAGCAGCTGGTCGATACGTGAAATCATGACTTTTTCGTTCACTGACTGGTCATCGCGGCCAATGAAGTAGCGGTACAGATTCGCATCGATGTAGCGCAGCGTTCGCACATGCGGCAAGGGCACGTAGGAATACAGGTAGTCCACGTAGAAGGTATGCTCCGGCAGGATCATCCCGGATTGTCTGACCAGCTCGGTGCGAAAAATGAGCGTGTGCATCATGAGGTACTGGTCGTAGCGGCACGCACGCATGTCATCCCACCCAATGATGCGATCAGCAGGAAGAACGTTGAGAAAGCGGACCGCATGCTTATGAGATTTTCCTTGTTTCTCGTAGACGTAGTTCGCCACGTACATGTCGACGTCGTCGCCGCGGTCCTGGTCTGCGGCCATCTGATCCAACACGCGTGTCAGCGAGCGCCGGTCGACCCAGTCGTCAGAGTCCACGACTTTCAGGTAACGGCCTGTGGCCTCGCGGATGCCGGTGTTGAGGGCGCCGCCATGCCCTGCGTTAGCCTGGTGGACTGCGCGGATTTCAGGGAATCTGCGCGCCAGTTTGTCGGCAAGCTCGGGAGTCTTGTCACTCGATCCATCGTCGATGATGAGGATTTCGATGGGGTGCGCATAGCCGATCAGGGACTCGACACATCGGCGCAGATAATCTTGCGAGTTATACGCCGGGATGATGACGCTCAGCAGTGGCTGATGAGATATGTCCACATTGGTCATAGTACGTGATCGAGAATGATCTGAGTGGCAGCAGCGGCATCTCGCAGCACAGCTTCGTGGCCGTGATTCTCGATCGACGCGTACGTGCCGTGTGGCAGCAGCTGTGCCACGCGCTTCGTCCAGTCGTGCGGACACACCAGGTCGTCTTCTCCGCGCATGACCAGTGTGGGTGTGGGCACCTGCGGGTAGATGCGTTCAACGCGGTGATCCATCATGGCGCGAATCGTTCGGAAGAACCAGACTGGGCCGGCACGCAGATAATTCGCAACACCCACTGCCATCACGTGCAGCCCATCGTCGGCAAAGTCAGTAATCAGATCCCATGCCTGTTGGTGGAGGGTCCGCCTGGCGGGGTTGATGGTCGGAGCAATCAGAACCAGCTGATCGATCAGGTCGGGCCGTTGCCGCGCCACCTCCACTGCGACCTGGGTGCCCATCGAGTGACCAATCACGATCACGTGACGCAGCTTGTTGTCCCGTATGAAAGCGGCAACGAGTTTGCCGTACTGAGCCATCGACGGGGGGCGCTTCGGAGTGGGTGAATCACCAAAGCCTGGCAAGTCAACCGTATAGGCAGTGCCGTGAGGTGCCAGTTCCCTGGCCAGTCCAGCCAGTGCTCGCCTGCCCATCCCCACGCCGTGAATCATGACGAAGACAGGGCGGGAAGGATCCGGCGCATGTTCCTCGACGCGGTTATCACGCACGGCGTAGACCATGCGGATACGACCGCGCTGGTAGGTGCGTACTTTAACGTCCGAGTCTTCCTGAAAGACCGGGTCGCCTGAGGAATCATCGGTTCCGATATACGCCATCGCTTCTCCTTATTTCAGCTGACCATTCTTCCACAGGTATGACACACTGCCTAATACGAAGGAGGTACCGTGGCTCGACTCGTTCTGATTGATCTTGACGGCACGCTGCTCACACGGACGCAGGACGTGCCACCATCTGCTCAAGCTGCCTGCCGCGAGGCACGCGAGGCCGGACATATTCTGGCCATGTGCACCGGCCGATCCACTCCAGAAATCTACCCGTGGCTGTGGGATCTGGGCTTTTCCGCAGTAATCGGCGGATCAGGTGCCTACGTTGAGGTCGATGGTCAGGTGATCCGCGATGAACGCATCGACCGTGCGGACATTGAATCAGTCAACGAGGTGCTGAGCCGCAATGAGTGTTTGTGGGTGTGGCAAAGTTCCGAGGCCATGCATCCGTCTGCCGACTATTTGTCAGTTTTCCCCGGCAAAGATCCCGATTGGGTGCCGTATATGCGCCAGATCGAACCGTACTTGCGCTCCGGGATACCCGATTCGGCCTCGAAATGTGCGTTCCTGGCACCTCGCGCCGGAATATTTGAGGCGATGAGCAGCCAGCTGGATGAGCGTTTCGACATCATCGGTGGCTCGGTGGGTACGGCCGATGCGCGCGTCGGTGAAATCCTCAAAGCACAGTGTCACAAACTGACGGGCGCCCATGTGCTGTGTGGTCACCTTGGAATCAGCATCAGTGACGTTGTAGGAATCGGTGACTCCCCCAATGACCGTGAGCTTCTGGCGGGTGTGGGCACGAGTATCGCGATGGGCAATGGAAGCGAAGACGTCAAGGCGATCGCCTCGTGGGTGACCTCCCCCGTTGACGAGGATGGTCTGGCGCGCGCTTTTGAGTACGCCGGATTGATTAAGCGGTAGTTTCCGTTTCGGGCAGGTCATGCAGCAGTGTTGACCGACGGGCAATCTCCGAGGGGCTCTGAATTGACAGTCCTCGGATTTTGTCGATCACGATGCAGATAGCAGCCAGGATGGCAACTGGCAGGATCCATGACAGTCCCTGACCATACAGCGGCAGCTTCATGATGGCGGGGATCGCCCGACCAATTTCAATGTCGAAGGAACGCAGAAGGTCGTTGAGTGCGAAAACCGCCGCGAGCGCAACCGGCAGGCGATAGGCCCACACCAGGCGGAAACGCAGTGCGGCCTGGATCAGCGTGAGGAAAATCAGCGTAACGGCTACGGGGTAGAGGAGCGCGTTGAGAGGAGCCGCAATGTCGAGGATGACAGTCAGGCCCAGGTTTGCCATCAGCGCGCCGATGATGGTGAAGATGATGCTCCACCCTCGGTAGTCAACAGCAGGGATCAGGGTCGCGAAATAGGAGGCGGTCGAGGTGATCAGGCCAACCGCCGTCGTCAGACATGCCAGAAGGACGATTCCGGAAAACACCCACGATCCTGCTGATCCGAGGGCGACGTGCGAAGCGTAGGCAAGCAGTTCTGCACCGTTGTTGAATTGCTGGCCAACGGAGCGACCCAGATGCCCCAGCCCCAGGTAGACAAGTCCCAGCAGTACTGCCCCGACCACACCTGACATGATGCAGGCGATGACGGAGGGGCGCCCCGCGGGTACTCCACGCGAGTACAGCGACAGCAGGACAACAATCCCGAAGACCAGTGCAGCCAGCGAATCCATCGTCAAGTAGCCCTCCAGGATGCCGGACGTGAAAGGCGAGGACGCGTATTCCTCGCTCGGCGCACTGGGAGCAGCGCTCAGGCGCGCGGATCCCACGATCACCAGGATGACGATCAATGTCAGAAGGGCGGGAGTCAGATACTTGCCCAGCGCGTCGACGATGCCGGCGCGGCGCAGTGACAGCCATAGGCTCAGAGCAAAGAACGCCACGACGAACAGGAGCAGCGCCACTGTGCCCGATATTCCGGTTGGCCCAACAAACCCCATTTCGTACGCAACGTTCGCAGTACGCGGGATCGCGTAGAACGCGCCGATCGACAGGTAGATCAGTGCCGGGAAGATCATCGCGAAAACCTTGCCGGTTCGCTTGGCAATATCTCCCAGCCCGGCGCCAGACACTGCCACCGCAATAATCGCCAGCATCGGCAGAACCACACCGGTTGACAGGAAACCAAGGATCGCCGGCCAGTAGTTCGTTCCAGCCTGCTGTCCCAGTTGTGGAGGGAAGACTAGGTTTCCCGCTCCGAAGAACATGGAGAACAGCATCAACCCCACGACAATGATGGTGGTCGGGATTCCTGCACGCTTCGCAGATGTCACTGGGCGCCTTTCGATCAACTTTCCTGTGCTGCAGACAGTTTAGCGCTCTCTCCAGCTGAGATGTTCACTCCTTCCGGCGCCACGGGGGTATCTGCCACGGTCACGGCCGTGGCATCGATGGTGCCGTACAGGCAGGTCAGTGTGAGGCCTCCCTCGTCGCGCGTCAGCGTGCCCCAACCGGTGCCTGTCATCACGACGAGGCTGCGGCGCGGCTCGCGGGCAATCCTCAGTTCGCCGGTGAACTGGTTCCACGTGATCCCTGTGAGCTCATCGAAGACGCTCCAACCGGACAGCGCGCGCGTGTAGTGGTCACCGCATTCGATTTCGTTGTACGGATTGCGTGTCGTGCCGTCGTAACGCGCCCACAGTCCGTGCAGGACCGCATAGCCTTCGTCGGTGAGCCCTTCGTGCAGGCAGTGTGCCGCCACCTGATATTCGATGCCCGTCCACACTTCGTCGCAGTATCGTGTGGGCACATCGGGTCGCCCACCGGTCGGCCATGAGCACATCAGCAGACCCGTTTCCTTGCCGGTAGCGAATGAGCGGTAGGGGTGCTCGAAGTCGTCAAAACCGGTGCGTAGGTTCAGGCGTACAACATTCTTCAGCGCCGTCACCACGTGGTCGCGTGGCAGCAGGTATCCCAGGTCAAGCTGGTGCGCCCACCATTGGCCGATGAGCTGGTCAGACAGGCACCCGTCCTTCCACTGGAAGTCGTCGTGGTCCCCTTCTTCGAGGACCTGGCGGTAGTACTCGCCGGTGAACAGCGCCTCATCGTAGGCACGTGAGGATGCCTCGAAGCGTTCTCGGTAGTGGCTGGCGCGCTCATCGTCGCCCAGAAGTTTGGAAATCTCTTCCATCGCGCGCAGTGCTGCCAGCCAGTATGTCCCCATGTAGGGGTTGATACCACACAGGTCAATGTCGTGCGTGGAGGGCTGGATGCCGTGGAGCAGTCCGGTTGAGTCGGGGTCCCATGTGTCTTCGATATAGTCCATCAGCCGCACCAGGTTCGGCCAGTACTGCTCCAGCCATGCGCCGCCAGCCTGGTAGCGGGCTTCGCGATATGTGCGCAGAACGATTGACAGCATTCCGTCAAGCGCCGGATCGCCCGGTCCTCCGATTTCTCTGTCCCAGATCTGTGGCGTCTCCAGTGGCAGCAGGACGCGGTGCGGGATGAATCCTTCGGGTGCCTGCGTGATGGTGAACTCTGTTTCGCGCATGGAGCGTTCCATGCGTGGGAAAAGCTTGGCTGTGCCTTGCGCGTAGGCGTGCACGTGCGTGCAATTGAGCGGACATGACCCGCCGACGAATCCAGCCCACATCGGCGTGGATGCGCCCAGGACTCCCTCGAAGGCGAATGTGCGGTCATCAGCACTTTGGAAGTAGCTCGGGGAGCGCACAATTGCGGCCTGTGTGAGCATCCGATCTGCGACTTCGCCGCCCGGTTCGTCGGCCAGGTCAGAGCTCGTCATGGCATCCACCCATGCGCGTGAGTGGTGTTCGAGGGTGTCCCAGTTTTCGTGTACGTACGCGGTGACCTGTGAGGCATCCGACCAGCGTGTGGTGTAGCGGTTTCCCAGCCA
This sequence comes from Pauljensenia sp. C0170B4, assembly GCF_056590235.1. Lineage (NCBI taxonomy): Bacteria > Bacillati > Actinomycetota > Actinomycetes > Actinomycetales > Actinomycetaceae > Pauljensenia > Pauljensenia sp. C0170B4. The sequence goes on from NZ_JBWPVS010000002.1 coordinate 397,048, forward strand.
GTGTGTGGCCGGAGCGTAGGTGGGTTGTACGCCTCCAAATTGAACGAAGTTGACGTATCTGTTCGGGAAGTGCCATGTGATCGCGACGCGCACTGTGGTGGTTTCACCCGGTTCAAGGAAGAACTGCGAGACCACTCCCCCGTTCCATGTTGATCCTGACGGGCTGGGCATGGGACGCACTGTGATGCCGTTGGGCTGCGGGTCAGGCAGGTCATCTGGAACGTCGTTCCATTCGTCGGGGCCCACCGGCTGGCGTGTCGCCATGAAGTCCATGAACTGCGCCGGATCAGTCCACTGAGGAAGGGAGCTGACGCGCGTGCCTGACACGCTCAGGCTCATGGTGCCTGCTCCAGGATCGCGCGGAGCGGATTCGTTTAAGGAGGGGTTGGTCATGGTGAGTTCGGTCCAACCGTCTGCGCGGTGGACGGTGTTGACGTTGCCGCCGTATCGCGGTGAGTGGACGCCTACCGGGTTGGTCATGCCGTCATGACCGATGGCGTTCTGAAGACCTGCGCCGAGCCAGCCGTTGAGCCCGGTCTTGGGGTCAGTGTTCGTGAAGGTGAAGGTGAAAAGGGCGGCAGGTAGTGCGGAGTCATCTTCGTTCAGCGGGATGAGCGGGGTGAATGCGTCGAGCGTGACTTTCACCGGCAGTGTGTCGTCGACGAATGTCACGGTGCCAAATGGATAGTGTCCTTCGAAGGAGGCATTGGCCATCGGTGAGAATTCCTCGAGCAGGTCGCGCTGCCAAGTCGGTACGTCATCATCGTTGACCAAGACTGTTGGTTCGTGCGGCTCACCTGGTTGGGCGATCAGGACACGCTGTTCGTTGAAAGGCGGCTCCCACTGACTGATGCGTAGGGCAAAGAATGATCCGGGTAGCGTTCCCGTGTGATTTCCGATGTTGTGCAGTTGCCATTGTTTGAGCGATCCATCGGCAGCGAGCGCCAGGTTGCCGGTTCCGATCCCGCCGAGGGGCAGAGCTGTGAATGGATGTGGGGTGGTCATCGTCGGCCTTTCATGCAATCGATTACATTTTAGGCTAATATTGTTGACAGTCCACGTCAAGACGGGTCTGCAGTGGCGCAGTCATTACACTTGACAGCAACACTGGTTGGCATTTTGCGGAAAAGACACTATGAAAAGAAAACATCAATCCATCGATGCTCCCCAACGCGTGCGCATGATCGATGTCGCTCGCGCCGCAGGGGTGTCAACGGCGACCGTCTCACGCGTGTTGAGCAACGCAGGCACCGTTAAGCCTGACCTCGCTGAACGGGTGATGGAAGCTGTCAGGCGCACGCATTATGTCCCCGATTCAACAGGTCGCGCCCTGCGCCGCCAGCGCTCGGATGTGTGGGCTGTCATCGTGTCGGATATTCAGAACCCGTACTTTTCGCGACTGGTCGCCTCCATTGAGCAGATCGCCACCGCCAACGGTCTGTCGATCGTGTTGTGTAATACGGGTGAAGATCTGGACCGCGAGCGCCGCTTTATTGCCAATGCCATTTCACAGCGCATGTGCGGAGTGATCCTGACCGCGGCGTCGGAAGCTGATGAGAACGTTGAGCTGCTGACCCGGGCCCGCATTGCCACCGTCGTCGTTGACCGGCGTGTCGGATCGTACGAGGGTGACTCGGTGCTCTTGAATAACGTTCTTGTCGGCCGGTTAGCTGCGAATCATCTGATTGAACGCGGCCACCAGCGTGTTCTGTGTTTGTTTGGTCCGTCTGCAGCTTCCACCACGTTTGACCGCTATCTGGGTTTCCAGGCCGCATGGACGGAGGCGCATCGCGATCGTCATGGTTTGCAGCTGGTGGAGACGAATATTCACGCCGGAGGAGCCCGCCAGGCGACCGCGTCCGCTTTGGCTCGAGCCCACCCGCCGACCGCCATCTACGCGGCGAACGCCGTGCTGTCGATGGGTGCGTATCGGGCGGTGCAGGAAAGTGGGCGGCGCATGCCCGAGGATGTGTCACTGATCGGCACCGATGATGCTGACTGGACGACAATGGTGTCACCTCAGGTGACTTTGATTTCGCAGCCCGTGGAGGAAATGGGAACGCGCGCGGCGTCGATTTTGCTGGAGCGGATGGAGGATCCGGACGGAGCGCCACATCATGTGGTCGTCTCGCCGTCTCTGATCGAAAGGGAAACGACAGGCACGATGTCGGCGCGTTAGACGCACACGAGGCGCCTCGCCAGACAGCGAGACGCCTCGTCAATAGACCCGTCTTACTTGTCGAGAGCCTTGAGCACTTCCAGAGACTTCTTGACGTCAACGACAGGACCGCCGTTTGCCGGTGGTTCCTCGTCGATCATGATGTCCTGCTCAAGGACGTAGTAACCGTCAAATCCAGCTTCATTGAGCTTGTTGACGATCGCAGCGAAATCAATGTCGCCCTCGCCAATGGGTGCGAACATACCGGCCCTGACGCCCTCGCCCCACTTGAGTTCGCCGGGCAGAAGCTTGTCGGTCATGTCCTTGTGGATGTCCTTGGCGTGGACGATGTCGACGCGGTCGGCGTACTTGTTGACCAGTTCGACAACGTCTGCACCACCGCAGGCGAGGTGGCCGGTATCCAGGCACAGGCCAACCTTCGAGTTGTCCAGGACGCGCTCCACTTCGTCAACGTTTTGCACCATGGTGCCCCAGTGCGGGTGCAGGCAGGCGATCACATTGCGCTCGGCGCATGCGGCTGAGATGCGGTCGAGGTTGGTGAACAGTGTTTCCCAGCCTTTTTCGTCCAGGACAGGACGCTCGTCGTATCCTTCAACGCCGGAGTCTGCGGCGAGGATCAGGTATTTGCCGCCTGCGACCTCGAATGCATCGAGTTCTTTCTGGACGGCAGGAATCGGGTCGATTTCAGGGTCGTGCATGATGGACAGGAAGAATGAGCCGACGACGTCGAGTTCATACGTGGCGACCTGCGCGGCGCGGGCTTCAGCTTCGAGCGGCAGCCATCCCTGGGGGCCAAATTCTGTGGCGGTCAGGCCGATCTGCTTCATTTCCGTCAGGACGCGCTGCGGGTTCATCTGGTATCCCCAGCCTGGAACTTCACATACACCCCAGCTGATCGGGGCTCCTGCAATCTTCATCGTGTCAATCTTTCGTGTCGTGTGGATGTGCGGGTGATTCAGGACAACGTAATGGATGCGCCGGTCAGAGCCGATTCCTGAGCGGCTTCAGCGATTTGAAGAGCCTTGATCCCATCGGTGACGTTCGGGGTCGGTGTCTGGCCGTGTGCAATCGCGTCGAGGAATGTGTTGAGCTCGTTGCTGTATGCCTGGGCGTAGCGCTCCAGGAAGAAGTTGAGGTACGGCTCCTTCGATGCGGAGAAGTTCGATGTGGACAGTTCAACGGTTGTGGCGCGCACGTTGTCGGCGTTCAGCACGCCGTCGGCACCGAAGACTTCCAGGCGCTGGTCGTAGCCGGGGGCGCAGTGGCGCGAGTTGATGATGGTGGCGACAACGCCGTCAGCGTTGCGCAGCAGGATCATTGTTGCGTCGAAGTCGTTGGCTTTCTTGATCTCCGGGTCGAAGTTCTGGCCGTAGGCGAATACCTCGACAATGTCGCCGAGGAAGAAGCGCGCCATGTCGAAGTCGTGGATCGTCATGTCTTTGAAGATGCCGCCTGAGGTGGCCACGTACTGCGGGCTGGGAGCTTCGGGGTCGCGCGAGGTGATGGTCACCTGCTCGACCTGACCGATCTCACCCCGATCGACGAGGGCTTTGATCGCGGCGAAGGACGGGTCGAAGCGACGGTTGAAGCCGAGCATGATGGTCGGGTTGAGGCCTTCGAGGTCTTTCTCGAGCTGCTTGGCTGCCTCGTAATCCAGGGCGATCGGCTTTTCGCACAATGCGGGCAGGCCGGCTGTGGCGGCGGCAATGATGTGCTGTGGGTGCTGCGGTGTTGGGGAGCAGATGACGACTGCGTCAAGGTTGTCGAGGGCAAACAGGTCCTTCGCGTCGGACAGAACCGTTGCGCCGAATCGCTCACCCAGTTCCTGCGCTGCTGGCTGATATGGGTCAGCAATCGCCACCAGCTGTGCGTTGGGATTGGCGGCAATGGTGTTGGCGTGCACGTGTGCAATGCGACCTGCACCGATGAGACCAATATTGACCATGATAAGACCTCTCTTATTGTCACGGACAACCGGCGTTGGCTATCCCGTTGTGCGCCTGACTGCCAATCATAGCACGGCTTGTTCTGACATTAAAACCCTGATGCGATATATTCCCAGCATTACAGCGACTCGGACTTGGGCTTTCGCACGATTCTTTACACAAGCAGACAAGCCGCGGACACAATAGTTAGGACAATAACAATCGCGTTGAAAACAGCTTGGTTGATCCGGTTGGCGAGCAGTTTTCCAACAGTGGCGCTGACAATGGCGATTGGAGCCAGAAAATACATTGAGATGACAGGTCCACCAGAGTTTGCGAACACCCTCGTGAAACTTCTCAATGCGCCGTAGATTCCACGCATGTTGCTTCGTTTGACCGTTTCAAGCGTGAGGAATGTCAGTGCCAGGACGATAATTTCAATGGAGCACGCACCGACCCTATCGGCATTTGTCATACGTGTAAAGATTATTGCACGCACAAACAGTCTGCCAGACGAGGAGCCGCCACGCCGCCGTTCTAAGGCCACATGAAAAGGTGGGCGAGAGCCGAACTAATCGGGCTACTAGCCCACCCTCTCAGGCCACTGAGATGAGTCAGTTGTCTTCGGTCAGAACATCACATGTTCCGGCGTTGACTGCCTTCCAGATCTCTTCCTCAGTCGGCATTGCTGTGGAGCATTCCAGACGAGATGCCACGATCGCGCCGGCACCGTTGCAGCCCTGAATGATCTTCTCCAGATCCCAGCCCTGCAGCAGACCGTGCACCAGCGAGCCGCCGAATGCGTCACCAGCACCTGCGCCGTTCATGGGCACGCACGGTAGTTCAGGCACAACCAAGCGCTCGTCGGCCGTCTTAGCCAGTGCACCGTCACGCCCCTGCTTGACGATGGCGATCTTAACGCCGCGTTCTAGGAGCGCATCTGCAGCACGCTCGGGGTCCTTCTCCCCTACTGCAATTTCACATTCGGTGCGGTTACCCACTGCCACGTCGGTGTATTCGAGACACTCGGCGTAGCGCTGCCTGGCGAGTTCAATGTCGTCCCAGAAGATGGGCCGCCAGTCCATATCGAAAATCGTGTATGGCTTGTGGCCGCGCATCTTCAGGGCGTCAATGTGGGTGGTGTAGGAGGGGTCCTCTGACAGGCCGGTGCCGCTGAACCAGAAGACCTTGCAGTTCTTCACGGTTTCTTCCGGCAGATCAGACGTCTTGATCTGCAGGTCAGGAGCCGACGGCTCACGGTAGAAAAAGAACGGCGCGTCGGGAACAAGCTCGCAGAACGTCACCGGTGTGTTCAGGTTCGGATCGGTGATGACGAATTCATCGCTGACACCCAGGCGACGCATTTCGTCGCGAACGTACTTTCCGAATGGATCGTCGCCCACACCTGTCAGGATTGCCGCATCCTCACCCAGTCTTGCCGCTGCCACCGCGACATTCATCGGCGATCCGCCGAGGAACTTTTGGAACGTCGTTACTTGGTCGAGGGGCGTGTTCACCTGAAGGGGGTACACATCCACGCCACTGCGGCCAACGGTTAGAACGTCGTGAACTGCCATGACCTTTCTCCTCACTTCGTCGAGCTATTCAGCTTGTACTCTTTCAGTGTACGACAACGCCGAATATTTGTCACTACATTTAGGTGTGCCACTGCCCTGTCAGAGCAGTGACTTAACGCCGCCGCTTCACGACTGCATCATCCCATTGCTTCGCACGTCCACTCTCAGCGTGGCCGCCGACTCGGGCTTGTCGACGCCAGGTCCTACTGCCTCATACGCACTCAGCCGACCCACGATTGACACATCTATTTGTCCGAACATTCCCCAAATCGTGACGCATCAGCCCATGTACTGCCCTGGCACTGACCGCCCCAACCGGTCTGGCCACCTCGATCCTGACACCGGTCGTGGTCATCCGCCAGATCCTGAAAGCGGCTGACCAGATCTGATCTGGTCGCGCCACGCATAAACGCGGCAGCAGGGACACCCCTGCTGCCGCGTCTTTTCTGCCTCTGCAGATATGATGCGACAAGGCACCTGCACGCAGACGGCTTATCGCCGGCTCGTCATCGTTAGAGGTAGAGGCGCTGCTCGGCCTTCTTCTCTTCGTATTCCTTGCGGGCCTTGGTGGTCGAATCGATACGCGAGACCTCGGCCACTGCAACATCCCACCAACTTGAGCTCGGCGGATTCGGTCCGTACAGATCCGTCTCGATGTGGATCATCGTCGCCTTGTCCGATGCTTCGGCCTTGCGGTAGGAATCGCGGAACTCGTCCATCGTTGACACGCGCAGTACGTCCAAGCCCCACGATTCGGCATTCTTGGCGATATCGACCGGCAGGTATTCACCCGGTTCGTTGTGCGCATTGCCTGCACCCATCGTGTAGCGGGTACCGAACCTCTGGGAACCGTGCGACTCTGACAGCGCGCCGATCGAGGCGAAGCCGTGGTTCTGCAACAGGACATAGATGACTTTCACGCGCTCCTGAACGACGGTCGCCAGTTCCATCGGCAGCATCTGATAGGTACCGTCACCGACGATTGCGACAACCTCGGAATCAGGATGAGCCAGCTTGACGCCCAGGCCGGCCGGGATTTCATATCCCATGGTCGAGAAGGCGTACTCCACGTGATACTGCGTCGGGTTCTTCGCCTGCCACAGCGCCTGCAGGTCGCCGGGCATAGATCCGGCAGCGTTGATGACGATGTCGTTGTCACCCATCATCTCGTTCAGTGCGCCGAAGACCTCCAGCTGGGACGGCAGTGGCTGATGGTCAAGGTGGTAGAGCTCCTTCGTGGTCTTCTCCCACGCTGCCTTCTCATCAGCGATCCTGTGCGAGTACTCATCGTCAACATGCCAGCCATCAAGCGCGCCGGTCAGCGCGACAAGTGCCTCTCGCGCGTCGGCCACCAGCATTTCTCCAGCATTCTTCACTGCATCGAAAGGCTTGACGTTGATGTTAACGAATGAGACATCCGGGTTCTTGAACTGGGTGTGCGAGGCAGTCGTGAAGTCGGAGTAGCGCGTGCCTACACCGATGATCAGGTCAGCTTCGTCAGCAAGGTGGTTCGCGCTGTCACAGCCCGTTGACCCCACGCCGCCAACGGCCTGCGGGTGATCGAAGTTGATCGCGCCCTTGCCTGCCTGAGTGTCGGAGACCGGGATCCCGGTTGCGGTCGCAAAGTCGCGCAGGGCCTGGGATGCCTCGGAATACTTCACACCGCCGCCGGCTACAACCAGCGGCTTCTTTGAAGCCTTGATAGCTTCAACTGCGCGGTCCAGCGACGCCTGGTCGAGCGGAGCGCGGCGGATGTGCCATACGCGCTTGCGGAAAGCCGTGACCGGGAAGTCATACGCCTCGGCCTGCACGTCCTGCGGCAGCGCCAGCGTCACTGCGCCCGTATCGGCCGGGTCGGTCAGTGCGCGGAAGGCCTGCATGAGTGACGGGATCAGCTGCTCGGGGCGGTTAATGCGATCGAAGAACGCGCTGACCGGGCGGAATGCATCGTTGACCGAGGTGTCCAGTGTCTGCGCGTTCTCAACCTGCTGCAACACAGGGTCCGGGTAGCGGGTGGCGAAAATGTCGCTGGGGAACAGCAGAACCGGCAGACGGTTCGTCGTGGCCAGTGCGGCACCTGTGACCATATTCAGTGCGCCGGGCCCGATCGAGGACGTGCATGCGAAGATACGCTGACGGTTGGTTGCCTTGGCGTAGGCGGCGGCCGCGTTGACCATGCCCTGCTCGTTGCGCGGCATGATGTAGGGCAGGGATCCGCCATCGGGTTCGGGGTTCAGCTCGTTTTGCAACAAAGCCTGTCCGATGCCGAGGACGTTGCCGTGACCGAAAATGCCGAATGCACCGGAGACAAAGCGGTGCTCTTCCCCGTCATGCTCGACGTACTGGTTCACCAGGAAGCGGACGATTGCCTGTCCAACTGTGAGGCGTACTTTTTCTTCGTTGGCCATTACTTCACCTCTGATTCTTTAATCGGGAAGAACGGGACTCGTTCGTCGATGTCGAGCCCTTCCCATTCCTGTCGCATCCACGTGTGGACCGGGTCATCTGTCATGAGCCACACTGAGTCTTCAGCCGGGCCGCCCATCACGTTGAGATAGTACATGTCGTATCCGGGCGCAGCTGCCGACGGACCGTGGTAGCCGTGAGGCACGATGACGGTGTCACCGGAGCGCACTTCGGTGCACACATCGATTGGGTGTCCCGGCGAATCGTAGACTCGCTGCAGGCCAAATCCCTCGGTCTTCTGGTCGCTGCCCGTCAGGCCACCCTCGCGAATTTCGAAGTAGTAAATCTCTTCAAGGACGCGTTCGGAGTCTGTGTGCTCATCGTGCTTGTGAGGCGGGTAGGAGGACCAGTTGCCGCCAGGGGTCAGCACTTCGGTGACCAGCAGGTGCGACGTTTCCACTTCATTGCCGAGGGCGTAGTTGTTCACCTGTCGAGTCCAGTTCCCGGAACCACGAATGCCACTGTTGACGTCGTCAACCGGGCAGTACCGCACAGGCAGATCTTTAGTCGCCTTGGTTGCCGGCAATGCAAAGCGGCCGTCGGTCGTTGCGGTGAGCGTGAATTCCTTGCCGCGCGGGATGTAGATGTAGTCGGTGACGCCGGTCCATATGGATTCGCGGCCGGCCAGCTCGTAGTGTTCGCCGTCAACCTCAACGGTTGCTGAGCCTTCGAAGGGAAGAACCAGCAGCTCTTCGCCCTCGGTGTCGACTTTCTGGGACTGGCCTGCTTTGAGCGCGACGACGCGCAGCGAGCACCATTTCCAGCCGGCTCGTTCAGCGGAAATCGAGGTCTGGAACTTGCCTTCGGCCGTGCTTCCGGCCTTGATGACGTATTTTTCGTTGTCGTTCACAGTAACTCCACAGTATTGTCGACAGCTTTGGTGACATCGCCATCGGTCGGGAACAGAAGGGAACGCCCGATGACCAGGCCAAAGACGTTCGGCTGTTGCAGGGCGACGTGCCACTTCTCCAGTGTCGCGTCAGCATCCTTGGACACCTCGCCGCCCAGGATCAGCGACGGTAGTGTCGCGGCTTCCATGACGCGCTCCATGTCATCGACACATGGCAACTTCAACCAAGTATAGGCGGATGTGCGACCCAGGCCTGAGGCAATTGCCATCGACTTGATGACGGCGTCAGGGGTCAGGTCGTTGACGATGGAGCCGTCCACCCAGTTCGACATGAAGGGTTCGATCATGGTGACCAGCCCCCTGTCCGACATTGCGTTGACTGCGTCGGATGTTGCCTTGAGGGTGTTGGCCGTGGCGGAGTCTTCCAGGCAGATACGCGTCAGCGTCTTGCCACCGTCCAGCCTGGCCTTTTCGATGCCGTCCGGATCGTAACAGTTGAATTGGTCGTCCATTTCGAACTTCGAGCCGCGCAGGCCCACGCGGTTCATCGATCCGTAGACAAGTTTTCCCTCGAGGGCGCCCACCAATGCGAGATCTTCGATCATGTCGGCTGTGCCCAGGAAGCCGTTGACACCGGGCCTGCTCAGCGCTTCCACGCAACGCTCGAGCACGTCGATGCGGCTGGCCATCGCTATGTCATCGTTTCCTGCTCCCAGTGCGCCGCGCGCAGGGTGGTCACAGGCGATGATCATGAGCTTGTCGCCTTTCTTCAACTCGCCCGGCTTGCGTGATTCCAAAGCTTGCGCAATCCGCTGCGGTTCATACATCCTGATCTCGGGAATTTCCCTGATAGCTACCATTTCTTCTCTCATCGTCGTACGAGCCCTATTGCTCACGGTTACACTGCCAGGATCGGTCGGGCCAGCGTTGTGCCCGTCCGGCTCTTGGTTTTTGACCACACTCATTATCTCTCACATAGTTTCCACCGTCAAGTGTTTGTCAGTACAATTTAAGGTTTTCTTGCCTAATTAGATACAACAAGAGGATGTGAACGCTGGGCAAACTTTCTTTTTATTTGTCACCTCCAACTCCCTCAAAATGAGGTATCATTCGGAATTGACATGACTAGCGTGTACACAACATGACGTGGACCCTGGCTAATGATCCTTCACCATCGTGGCTGATGAGTACCTTTACCGCGAGAACACGCCAACAGGCAGTGGGAGATTGACATGACAACTACCAAGTCAGACGAGGAACACCTCGACGAGCCCTTCATCCTCGAAATCACCATTAATCGTGACTCGCCGATTGCTCTGCACCAGCAGATCTCTGTACCACTGGAACGCATGATCACCAAGGGTGAGATCCTGCCCGGCCAGGCAATCGAGGACGAGGTGTCACTGGCGAACCGCTTGCAGATCTCTCGCCCGACGGTTCGACGCGCATTCCAGGATCTGGTAACGAAGGGGCTACTGTCGCGACGTCGCGGTGTCGGAACGCGGGTCTCCCCCAGCCCGGTTCAACGCCAGGTGAAGCTGTCGAGTTTGAACGAGGACCTCATCAAAGCCGGCCACACTACCCGCACGGAAGTCCTGCGCTACGAGGTGCGTTTTGCTGATGAAGACATCAGTAAGAAACTCGAGTGCGATGAGGGGACGGAAATTGTGTTCTTCGAGCGTTTGCGGTGGCTCGATAACTCTCGCCTTGCCTTGATGCAGAACTACGTGCCCTCTGACATTGCCCCGTCGCTGACTGACTTGGCACGTGACGGCTTCTACCATTGCCTGGCCCAGTCTGGTGTCCACCTCCAGTCGGGCTATCAGCAGATCGGAGCGAAGAATGCCTCTGACTATGAGGCGGAGATTCTGCACGTTGATTCGTCGGCTGCCCTCGTCACCATGAAGCGAACGTCGTATGACGAAACGGGGCGGATCGTCGAGTACGCGACGCACTGCTACGACGCTGCGCAGTATGCCGTGACGATGCCGCTGGTGACCGCCTAGCGCCTTTTGCCGCTTAATTTTGCGGCCAGATAACGTAGTTGTTTCCGCCGCGAGGCTCGCCCACAGGCAGGCTGACGTCAGTGGACAGTCGCAGATCACTGAGCCCGACGATCACGCGCTGGCCGTCAAATTGGCTCCAATATTTCAGAGTCTCGTTCTCTGAGTCGCCCTCCCAGTCGGATTCAACCAAGAGAACACAGCGCGCTGTGGTCGCATTTTGCGTGAGCTCGGCGGGCTCCTCGTCGTATCGATATTCCTCTGCTGGACTACGGGCGAGGTTTCCTGAAGCGATCGTCACGAGCGTTGAGGTTTGCATTCCTGTACCTGAGCTCAGCGTCGGGTAAATCACTCCTCTACCCTACTTAATTCCTCGATCGGTGCCACGAATTCCCGGCACTCAAAGCGCCGGTCTGCAGGGATTCTTCGGGTGCCTGGACAGGAGTATCGGTCCCATCAGAGGAGAAGATGCGCACGAACTGAATCATCTGAGCCTGTGTGCGCACAAGAAGTTCTGGAACATCGTCGCCTGTGGCTTCAGTCAGCGTGTACTCATGTCCAGACGGCGCATTGTCGAGGTTTTCGCCGATATCAGACGGGATGAAGGTGCAGGAGTCGACCTCGTCAAGAATCTGGTTGTATGCCTCGGCCGCTTCTTGCTGGGGTGTCTTTTCAGGTGCCGGGGCACTTTGCGGGGCGCTACGAGCATCGCTCTGGCTCACCTGCGACTGCGGGGCGCTCACCGGCTCATCGTCTTACTGCACGCTCCGATAGTCAGCGCCATCAATGCGCACACGGCTGCTGTCAGTGGTTTGATGTTTCAGGTAGACAAGCTTCGTCTGTACACCATAGCTACAATGCTCCTGAATTGATTGACCGTGCAGAACAGTAGATTAGCGCTAGTCATCGTAACCATCACCGGCTGCAAGATGCTCGGCCTGTTCGATAATCAGCTTTACCGCATCTTCCTGCTTGTCTGGCGGGTACTTATACTTTGCGAGGAGTCGTTTGATCCGAGAACGCATACGAGCACGAACGGACTCTTTCAAAGTCCAGTCGATGGTTGCCGAGCGTCGAATCGTGGCAACGAGTTCGCGGGCTATTGCTTTGAGAGCTTCGTCGCCCATTTCCATGATGGCCGAGTCGTTTTGAATGATCGCATCATAGAGTGCTACCTCGGCATCGGTGAGTCCGAGTTCCTCGGAGCGTTTCTTGCTTTCGCGCATCTCCTTGGCAAGCGCGACGAGTTCAGCGATGATTTCCGCGGTGGTCAGCGAACGGTTTGTGTAGCGTTTGACGGCGTCGGTGAGCATTTCAGAGAACTTGCGTGACTGGACGAGGTTGGTTCGCTGAAGTGTGCGGATCTGATCATTGAGCAGGCGGCGCAACAGGCCAAGCTGCAGGTTGGGTTTGTCGCTTGTGCCAATCGAGTCCAAGAACTCATCCGACAGCAGCGATAGTTCGGGCCTTTCCATGCCAGCGAACTGGTAGACATCAACGACTTGATCTGTAGTTACTGACTCGTTGACTAACTGTGCGAGCACAGAATCAATGTTCCCGGTTCCGACGCGACTTTTGCCGGAATCGGGGTTAAGGATCTTGAGCGCTGCAGCTCGCACGTCAGTGAACAGTCGAACGTCATCACGGATCGCTTCTGCCTCTGGCCGCGACGCCACCAACGCATAGGCTTTCGCCAAGGCGAGTACTTGGTCGTTGTATCGCTTGGTGATGTCTTCATCCGAGAGGATGAAGTCGAGCACCGTCGCGTATTGTGATAGCCGCTGTGAAGCAGATAAGGAGGGCGAGGGGTCGTAGGTGACAGTATGCAAAATGCCTTTGATGATGTCGTACTTTTCCTGCATCACCCCCACGAGCTCGTCGATAGGGACACCGGCCTGTTCACGGTCTGAGGGCGAGTACACGGCGAGCGCTTCTTGTAGTGACTGGAACAGCCCGATGTAGTCGACGATCAGTCCGCCGGGTTTGTCTTTGAACCGGCGGTTCACCCGTGCAATGGCTTGCATCAAGCCTGCGCCTTGCATCGGCTTGTCTACGTACATGGTGTGCAGGGATGGTGCGTCGAATCCGGTGAGCCACATATCACGTACGATCACGATCTCCAGCTCATCGTCTGGATTCTTTGCACGTAGCTTGAGATCGCGGCGTTCGTCTTTCGAGTGGATGTGGGGCTGGAAGTTCGCTGGGTCAGCAGCTGAGCCAGTCATTACGACTTTGATCTTGCCCTTGTTTAAATCATCGCTATGCCATTCGGGACGCAGCGCGACGATCTTTTCATACAACTCAACCGCGATTCGACGGCTCATCGTCACAATCATCGCCTTGCCTGCCATAGCAGCGCGGCGTTCTTCCCAATGATTGACGATGTCTACTGCCACCGTATTAAGGCGGGATTCAGCACCCACCAGCGCTTCGAGCTGGGACCATTTGGATTTCGCGCGTTCGGACGCATCGATACTGTCGCCTGCGGCTGCTTCATCAACGAGCTCATCAATGTGGGCAAGTCCATCGTCGGTGAGATTGATTTTCGCGAGCCGGGATTCATAGAAAATCCTGACCGTCGCACCATCTTCAACCGCGCGCGTCAGGTCGTAGACATCGACATAATCGCCAAACACCGCCCGAGTAGAGCGGTCAGTGGAATCGATCGGGGTGCCAGTGAATCCAAGGAACGTCGCGTTAGGTAGCGCGTCGCGCATGTGCTTGGCCAAACCCGTTTTCAGGCGACCTTGTGAATCCAGGGTTTCCCTGAATCCATACTGAGAACGGTGAGCCTCATCAGCGACAACGACGACGTTACGCCGATCAGTGAGCACTGGATTCAAATCTCCATCCTCACCAGGAGCAAACTTGTGGATCGTAGTAAAAATGATCCCGCCAGATGCGCGAATCAGCAGCGAGCGCAAATCGTCTCGCCCTTCTGCCTGCACGGGCGTTTCAGGCAGAATATGCGCTGGAGCGAACACCTCACCGAACAACTGATCATCCAGATCGTTACGGTCAGTGATGAACACCAGCGTCGGGTTAGCCATGCGTGGGTCGCGCATGAGCTTGGCTGCATAAAACACCATCTCAAAGCTCTTGCCCGAACCTTGGGTGTGCCACACCACGCCACCACGACGATCCCCATCGGGACCTGAGGCGCGAATCGTTGACTCCACAGCGGCATTAACCGCCCAATACTGGTGGTATTTCGCCACTCGCTTGATCAACGCCCGACGTCGCTGACCCGATCCCTCGTCCGCGACAGGCTGGTCAGAAAACACCACGAAATTACGCAAAATGTCGAGGAACCGCTCAGGCGTGAATACGCCCTTGAGTAGCACCTCTAACGCGGGACGATTAGTCACAACGTCACGGCCATCGATGGTCTTCCATGGCGCGTAATGCTCAAACCCACCGGTGAACGAACTCATCGCAGCGGCCGTGCCATCCGAAATCACCGTCACCACATTAGGAACAAATACCGACGGGATCTGCGAACGATACGTCTGAATCTGATTCCAGGCATTGCGCATCGTGGCATTCTCATTGGCCGGATTCTTTAGTTCCAACAAGCCGACCGGAAAGCCGTTCAAAAACGTCAGCACATCCGGGCGGCGATTGTAGCCGTTCTCGATAATCGTGAATTGTCTCAACGCTAACCAGTCATTATCGAGTGGACGATCGAAATCAATCAGCTGCAGTAAGACTGTGATCGTTTGCCCATCAGCAGCCTTGCTCTCCACCGGCACGCCCTTGACCATCAACTCATGCAAACGCTGATTCTCCAACACGGTGTCTTGCGACTCAGCGCGCTGAATCCGCCCCAAGGCGTCACTGATTTGCTGCGTAGATGCCGTTGGGTTGAGGCGCACCAGCGCCTCTGCCACCCGATTCCACAACACCACATCAGATGGGGACTCCCGAACCTCACCTACAGCCGCACTAACCGGCCCAAAGCCAGTGCGATACCCGATCTCAGCAAGCCACTGCAACGCCGCCTGCTCAACGACTGACTCAGTAAACCGAATCACAACCCCGCCTCCTGATCAATCGCTTCACGCGCCTCCGGAACGCGGATCCGACCAGACATTAATTCAGGAAGAATGGCGTCACGAAGCTGGGTTAGCTCATAATTTTGCCTATAAAGATGATCTTTATGATTGATAATAGTAGCGGCAATCCTATTAAATTCAGCGAAAAAGATTTCGTCGTAAAGCTCCATTTCCAGATTCCTGAAATCAGTTTTGTTAAATTTTGGTTGAGCTGATCCACCCGTAATACTTTTTATCTGCTCACTGCCAACACCGTACCTAAAATAGCAATACAGAAACGCATTCGAAAATAATTCTGACTCACTCTTTACCAAAAGTATATTATTTCCAAGAGTCATTCTACTCTCTAATTTTGGACAGAGATAAACACTCCCAACGTCGCCAACATTAGAAATGATAACTTCTCCACCAAAAAGTTTTGTCTTAGCAAGGAACTCGTAGCTTTTCTGGTCGACAGATTTCGAGAAAAATCCATTTTTCAGATCAGTATTCCTGATAAATGTGGCATAACCTGAGCCTTCTGAAAGAGTGACGTTTTCTTTCAGCGTCTTAAAACTACCATTCGCAACATAATCAGTTACTCTTATGGGTAAATTAATGACTCGTTCTCTCCCGCCATTTCTGTGATTTAATGCGAATTGTTTCTGGAAATACGCCACTAAAATTTCTTCAAGAAGGCTAACTTGCTTCTGGTTGGATTCGATCTTGTCGTCGAGCACACCCAGCGTAGTGGCGATTTGTCGTTGTTCGACGAGATCGGGAAGATCCCAAAGCGTGGATTCGAGCGTACCGAGTTGTACACGTTGCCTCCCCGAACTACCAGTCATGCTGGCAATCGCAACTGATCTCATCTGGTCAGTGCGCAAGAGATAATAGATGTATTCAGTATCAGAGATGCCCTCAATCCCTCTAGCTACAATGAATTCAGTCGATCCAAATGCAGGCTTACTTCGGGAAGATTCCGCTGCACGATAAATCGATGTTTTGCCATTTTCCAGAGATGGAGTTATACGCGCTAACAAAATGTCACCATCGAGAAACTTTGTCCCACCAGTGTACGGTTTCGATTCCGTAGCAACGACATCTCGATACCATGGAATCACCGAATCCATCGGCACAAACGAGGCGACGGTACCTTTTGGAAGCCTGACCGTAGGATTGAAATCGATAAATTCAGATAGGAACATTTCAGTCATTCAAATATTCCCTTCAGGCGATTTTTGATCTCATTTTCCAACGCTCTACCCACTTCAAACTCAGCAAATAGTTCATTCATCAGCCGTTCGATCTTTTCATCGATGGGTTCATCGTCAGCTTCAACTTCAGCGATGCCGACGTAGCGTCCAGGGGTGAGTACGTAGTCATTGGCTGTGATGTCGTCTAAGGAGGCCGCTTTGCAAAAGCCTGGTTCGTCGGTGTACTGCCCGTAGTCGGTCTTCGATCTCCAGGTGTTGTAGGTGCTAGAGATCTTTGCAATGTCATCTTCGGCGAGTTCGCGGCGGGCTCGGGTGATCATGCGTCCGAGCTTGCGCGCGTCAATGAAGAGCACTTCGCCTTTGCGCTGGCGGTGGCCGTTGCCGTGGCGGTTTTTTGACAGGAACCACAGGCTTGCTGGGATGCCGGTGTTGAGGAATAGTTTGTCTGGCAGTGCGACGACGCAGTCGACCAGGTCGGCGTCAACGAGTTTCTTGCGAATTTCGGGGTCGGTGCCGTCTGAAGAGGACATCGCCCCGTTTGCCATGACGAAACCGGCTGTGCCGGATGGTGCGAGGTGGTAGAGGAAGTGTTGGATCCAGGCGTAGTTGGCGTTTCCTTCGCGGGGTGTGCCGTAAACCCAGCGCGGGTCATCAGCGAGTGATTCGTCCCAGTAGTCGGAGATGTTGAATGGCGGGTTGGCGATGATGAAATCGGCTCGCAGATCGGGGTGCAAGTCCTCGGTGAACGAGTCTGCCGATTTCGCGCCGAGGTCGGCATCAATTCCACGCAGCGCGAGGTTCATTTTCGCGAGTTTCCAGGTGGTGTTGGTGAATTCTTGGCCATAGATCGATAGCTGATTACGGTTGCCGCCGTGTGCGTCCACGAACTTCGCTGATTGCACGAACATACCCCCGGAGCCGCAACACGGATCCAGCACGCGGCCCTGGTAGGGCCGCAGCATCTCAACCAGAGTTTGCACCACACTGCGCGGCGTGTAGAACGCGCCGCCCTCTTTACCAGTTTCCTTGCCTGCGAACTGGCCAAGAAAGTACTCATAGACTGAGCCCAACACGTCGTCGGACCCGTGGTCAGTGTTGGAGCCGAACCCGATGGTGCCAATCAGATCAACAAGTTCGCCTAGGCGTTTCTTATCGAGCCCCTCCCTGCCATAGTTACGCGGTAAAACGCCACGCAGGCCGGGGTTTTCGCGTTCGATCAGCTGCATTGCTTGGTCGATGAGCTGGCCAATCTCGGGCTGTTTGGCTTGGGCTTGAAGTTCACTCCAGCGCGCTCCTTCGGGCACCCAGAACACGTTGTGGCCGGTGTATTCGTCGCGGTCCTCCAGGAAGTCATTGAATTGGCTCTCGTCGATGCCGTCTGCGACGAGCTCATCTTTGAGCGCGGCGCGGCGTTCCTCGAACCTGTCGGACACGTATTTGAGGAAAACCAGGCCAAGCACCACGTGCTTGTATTCGGAGGGCTCTTGGTTGCCGCGTAGTTTGTCGGCCGCGTCCCACAGTGTTTGCTCTAAGGTTTTCTTGCTTTTAGCGGCCATTGGCTACTCCTTGTTGGACTGGTGCGGTGTTGTGGGCTGGGATGGTTTCGAGGATGTCGAATAGGTCGCAGTCGAGAGCTTCGCAAACTTTGATGAGGACATCGGTGGTGATGTTTTCATTTTTGCCGAGCTTGGCGATAGACCCAGCGCTGATTTTGGCGGCGGCTTGCAGGTCTTTCTTCTTCATGCCTTTGTCGATGAGCAGCTTCCATAACGGCTTATAGCTGATTTTCATCGCGCGCCTTCCTGCTGCCTAGGGTGTCGTTTAGTTTCTTGCCCCATGTACACCCGTAGAGCACTTCGTATTCTTTCCAAGGTCAAAGTTCCGAATT
Organism: Pauljensenia sp. C0170B4; assembly: GCF_056590235.1. Classification (NCBI taxonomy): domain Bacteria; kingdom Bacillati; phylum Actinomycetota; class Actinomycetes; order Actinomycetales; family Actinomycetaceae; genus Pauljensenia; species Pauljensenia sp. C0170B4. Next base: position 415,187 of record NZ_JBWPVS010000002.1, read on the forward strand.
AGCAGTCTAAAGAAGGTCTTGAACTCCATCGACACCTCAGCGTCTCAACCCTGTCTCATTTCTTGCCTCAGTGCGTCTCAGACTGCTGCGTATCGTTATTGGAAGTAGCAGCGAGTTAACTGTGTAGAACATCAGCTCACTAATTTTACCGAAATTATCTCGCGGTTGCGAAGAATTAATGGCCACGATATACGAGTGAAAACATGGGTAAAAACTCGACATCGACTCCGGCGAGCTAGCGCTCATACTTGACACTGACCGGCGCCAACGTATCACTTAAACCAAAACAGCCGTGGATCAGGCTGCCCGCGCCGGCACTTGGGACGATCTCAAAGCCTTCTCTAATCCAGTCAGCAACGCGCTATAGGCCATGAGCATCGTCGGAGCAATCCCGCAAGTCGTTACCGGACATGCAAGTAGCAGCAACGCTTAGATCGCCGAGCACCGTAGTCTTGCCATCAAGCTTCTCCTGAAGTACAGTTTTACGTACAGGAGGTGGGGTATGAAGACGATGAGTTACACCGATTCTCGCGCAAACTACGCCCAGGTGTTGAACGACGTTGTCGACGACCGTGAGGAAACGATCATCACCCGTGCCGGACACGAACCGGTCGTGATCGTCTCACTCGCCGACTACGAATCTCTGAGAGAGACCGCCTATCTACTACGCTCTCCCTCCAATGCTCGACGTCTCCTCGACTCAATCGATAATCTCGAACACGGTCGCGGAACTCAGCATGACCTCGTCGAGGACTGAGAAGTGATCCTTGTCTGGGATGAGGGTGCCTGGGAGGACTATCTGTGGTGGCAGACAGAAGATCGTCGAATACTCAAGCGCATCAACCGGCTCATTAAAGACATTGCCAGGAACGACAATGAGGGCATTGGCAAACCCGAGGCGCTGAAGCACGGGCTATCCGGCTACTGGTCGCGGCGGATCACCGACGAGCATCGATTGGTCTACAAGGTTGTTGGCGACGAGATTCGGATTGCCGCCTGTCGATACCATTACGGCCGCTGATCATCCGACGCCAACGAAGGAGCCCAGCGGTTGGGCCACAAAAAAGGGGTTGATGCCCGGATTGTGTGTACGTGGTGTTGGTTTTTGTTCGGTGTGTCAGGGGTTTGAGCGCTGTGTACATGCTTTGAA
>NZ_JBWPVS010000012.1:0-2596 GCF_056590235.1 Pauljensenia sp. C0170B4
GGCTATGATCCCTATGCCAGAAATGGCTGGAATACTGGCAATTCTAGAAATGGTGCTTATTTCCGCAAGGTTGATACCCAGTTTGGACCAATTGAAGTGCAAGTGCCTCGAGACCGCAACGGTCAGTTTCATCAGCACACGCTGCCTGACTACAAGCAGCACTCTGATGTTTTGGAAAGCACGATTATCAAGCTCTACTCCAAAGGCGTAACTACCAGAGAAATCGCTGACTTGATTGAGAAAATGTATGGCAGTCATTATAGTCCAGCTCAAGTATCAAATATTTCCAAGCAGATGCTCCCCAAGGTTGAGGCTTATCACAAGCGCAAGCTAAGCGACAAGTTTTTCTGTGTCTATTTGGATGCGACATACCTTCCTTTGCGCCGAGAAACGTTTGAGCGTGAAGCAGTATATATTGCCATTGGCATTAAACCTAATGGACATAAGGAAGTCATTGACTACTGCATTGCTCCTAGTGAGAACATTGAAGTCTGGACAGAGATGCTTCAAAACATGAAGTCCAGAGGCTTGAAGCAAGTTGAACTCTTTCTTTCTGATGGTGTTGTTGGCATGAAAACAGCCTTGGCCAGGACTTATCCTAAAGCTCATTTTCAACGCTGCCTGGTTCATGTCATGCGCAATATCTGTGCTAAAGTCCGGGTGGATGACCGCGAAAAGATCATGAACGAATTCAAGCAGATACATCAACAGACAAGCCAAAAAGAAGCTGCAGCTGTCTTGCACAAATTCTATGCCAGATGGAATAAAGCTTATAGCCATGTCATCAAAGGTTTGAAGGAAATTGAGCCCGATCTGCTGGTCTTCTACAATTATCCCAAACAAATCAGAGCTTCAATTTATTCAACCAATATGATTGAATCCTTTAACAACGTCATCAAGCGTAAAGCTAAGCCTAAGGCAGAATTTCCAACTGAACAGTCGCTTGATGCATTTATTGGCATCCAGGCAATGAGCTACAATGACCGCTATTTCAACCGAATTCATAAAGGCTTTGGTCAGGTTCAGGATACCTTAGAATCTTATTTTGAATAAATAATTAAAAAATCAATTTACGAGAAAGAACTATTTACACAAAAGATTTGACAGTTTCAAATTTCCAGTCGATGTGCTAAAATTTAAATAATGTAAACGAAGGGCAACAAATAAATATGAAACGACAAATCTCATTTGGCCAAGCATTGGCTACCGTAGTCGGTTCTGTCATCGGAGCTGGCGTATTTTTCAAGATCGGAACAATTACTGCACAAACTGGCAGCACTTCAATGACCCTGTTTGTATGGATTTTAGCTGGGATCATTTCAATTGCATCAGGTTTGACCATTTCAGAAATTGCCGCCAGCTTAAAAATTAATGGTGCCATTAAGTATCTTGATTACACTTACGGCCGCGTGTGGGGTTTTCTTTTTGGCTGGGCACAAATGATTGTTTATTTTCCAGCTCAAATTGGTGCCCTAAGCTCAATTTTTGGCGTTCAGTTTGTCTCCTTATTTGGAATTAAGGCGAGGTATTCTAACCTAATAGCTATCTTGCTAGTGCTTTTTCTCTTAGGAATTAATCTAATCGGAACTAAATTTTCTAGCAAAATGCAGTCGGTCATCACTATCCTAAAAATCATTCCAATTGCTTTAATTATTATTTGGGGATTATTTAATCCTGCCAAAATACCTGCACCAATTATTCCGTTAACAGTCGGCACTGGACATTCATTTCCAACCGCCATTAGTCAAGGGTTACTTTCTGCGTTATTCGCCTTCGAAGGCTGGATTGTAGTGACTAATTTGGCTAACGAAGTCAAAAATCCAGAAAAAGACCTTTCACGGGCAAGTATTTTAGGTCTTTCAGCAATTACATTGATTTATGTTTTAATCAATTATACTTTCATGACCGTTTTACCTATTGATCAATTAACTAATAACAATAATGCCGCGTTTCAAGCTTCAATGAAATTGTTTGGTCAATTTGGTGGAAAACTAGTCACTGTGGGAATTTTAATTTCTGTTTACGGTGCGGTTAACGCATTCATGCTGACAGGGATGCGCACGCCTTATATCTTGGCTCAAGACAATTTATTGCCATTCTCCAATAAAATTGGCAAGGCTAATATCCATACCGGTGTTCCAGTAGTTGGCGCGTTTATTGTTGATGCTATTGCAATTGTCATGATTCTACTAGGTAATTTTACTGTTTTAACTGACATGCTAGTCTTCGTTATGTGGACTTTCAACACAATGTTGTCAGTTGCCGTAATAATTTTGAGAAAGCGTGAGCCAGAATTAAAACGTCCATTTAAGGTTCCATGGTATCCGATCATTCCAATTATTTCCGTGATCGGTGGTATCTTCATCGTTGTCTCAACAATTATCAATCAATTTGTTCTTTCAATTATTGGTATTGGTTTAACATTGTTAGGACTGCCAATTTACTATTACATGCAAAAGAAAAATAATTAACGAAAAAAGCCGCCGATTTTGGGTGACTTTTTATTTGAGTAAATATATTTCCTGAATTGTCAAATTAAGTGCAACAGTTAGGTTATGAAGAGATATATTGCTTGAAGAGTTCCTCTGCTGTGTGA